>JAEEXY010000103.1 GCA_016288005.1 Lachnospiraceae bacterium | reverse complement strand
CCGCGTGCTCGGGCGTGAATCCCTCGCCGCAGTCAGCTCCTCGGGCAGCCTGATATTCCTGCTCGTAGGCTTTATACAGGGACTTTTCATCGGAGCCGGCGTTATCATAGGCAAGCGCTACGGCGCAAAGGAATACGAAGGCGTGCATGTGGCTGTACACACCGCCATCGCGTTCGGACTCATCATGGGTCCCACGCTCACGCTGATCGGCATTACGGTGACCCCTACGCTCCTGCGCATGATGGGCACTCCCGCAGACGTAATGCCCAATTCCGTCATGTATTTCCGCGTTTATTTCCTCGGAGGACTCGGCAGCGTCATGTACAATACCTGCTGCGGCATCTTCCAGGCAATGGGCGATTCGAGACATCCGCTCTACTACCTGATGACCAGCGCGATCACCAATACAGTGCTCGACATCCTGTTCGTCAAATTCCTCGGATTCGGCATAGCGGGCGCCGCTGCGGCTACCGTTATCGCCCAGTTCCTTAGCGCGGGACTAGCGTTTTACAAGCTGACCCGCGTGGACGGCGAGCACAGGGTCCGCATCAGGAGCATTAAGATCGATCCCCTGACACTGAAACAGGAGCTCGGGCTCGGACTGCCGACCGGAATCCAGAACTCGGTCATCGCGATAGCCAATGTCATCGTGCAGTCAAATATCAATGCGTTCGGCGGCATCGCCATGGCGGGCTGCGGCAGCTATTTCAAGATCGAAGGCTTTGCCTTCCTGCCG
Organism: Lachnospiraceae bacterium; assembly: GCA_016288005.1. GTDB lineage: Bacteria > Bacillota > Clostridia > Lachnospirales > Lachnospiraceae > RUG11977. The sequence goes on along the minus strand of JAEEXY010000103.1, from coordinate 7,825 downwards.
ATCACGAGTTTCAGCGCCGCCCTCACCACATTCATCAGCCAGAATCTCGGCGCCAAAAAGTTCGACCGCGCCAGATCGGGCGCGCGTTTCGGGATACTCATGAGTGTCGGCATCGCGGAGCTTATCGGCGTCACGTTCTTCTTATTCGCGCCGAAGTTTATCTCGCTTTTCTCACCCGACCCCGAGGTTATCGCGTTCGGTGTGTCGCAGGCGCGTACGGAGGCGCTGTTCTACTGCCTGCTCGCGCTCTCGCACTGTATGGCCGGCATCCTTCGCGGCGCTGGCAAGACCACGGTTCCGATGTTCGTCATGCTCGCCTGCTGGTGCGTTATCCGCATCACCTACATCACGATCGCCGTGCGGCTGTTCCCGGTCATCGAGACCGTTTTCAAGGCTTATCCGCTCACATGGAGCCTCAGCTCCATACTTTTTGTGATATACTATTTCCGTGCGGACTGGGTTCATTCCTTCGAAAAGAAGGCCGTATAAATAACTGACAACGAAATAAAGGAGGTCTTATGCTGCTGTTTGTATTAACCGTAATGATCGAGATGCTCGTGTGCGCCTTCAGAGGCGTTAAGAAAAACCTCATCAGGCTGCTGTGCAACATCATAAGCTCGCTGGCCGCGGGAGGGATCACGCTGCTGATCCACCGCTTCTACACCAGGACCGTGGGGCAGCTGACCGGCGCCGATCTGACCCTTGAGGGGAACTTAACCGACCGGACTGCCGCCAACGTCGATCTCATCATCACCGCGTTCGCGAAGGGCATAGCGCTTTCGGTGCTTTTCGTTGTTTTCTATCTGCTCATCAAATATGTTTCTCTGCTGATCGTCAAGATCACCGTTAAGGACAACGCACCCCGCGGCTTCAAGCCCTCGGGCCTCATCTTCGGCCTGATCATCGGCGTCATCTGCGCGGGCTTCGTGCTGATGCCCCTGACCGGACTGCAGCAGGTATTCCCCGACAGGAAAACTGCCGTAGAAACGGCCGATATCATTTCTGAAAACGTCGATGAGACCGCCGGCACGGCCGTAAAGTACCTCTCCGGTCCGCTGGCGCACACCGTCTGCAAATATACCGGCATCGGCATGGTTACCGACTATTTCTTTAATCTGCTCACGACGGCAAAGACCGAGTCCGGCGAAGAGTGCCTGGCCGAGTTCCTGCCGCCCTATCTTGCCGCGCTCGATAAAGTGACGGTCATAGCCGACGATGAAGAACTGCTCTCGGCCAGGATCCTCGCAGGCTCCGAAACGCTCGATACTTTCTCCGCGACGAAGCTGTTCGGCAAAAAGGAAAAGGTTGAGATCCTCGAGCATATCATCGAGTACAATGTACCCGAGCTCGACGCTCTGCCCGAATACGACAGCATCTCGAAGATCGCGGGCGATATAGCCTGCGCGGGCCGTATCGTTGAGGCTCTCGAGGCTTCCGTTCCCGAGGACGAGCGTGATGCCATCCTCGACAGCTTAGACCCCGAAGAGCTCAGCTTAAGCGACGCGAATATCGAGAAAATAGCTGATAACCTGTACTCTATGGACGCGGCTCCGTACTGCATCAATTACATCCTGAACTTTTTCCTCGGAACCGATGAGGAACGCGTTTCCCGCAGCAATTTCGAGCCGACAAAGCCCGCTTTCGTCAGTCTCGTTAAGACCGTGTTCCGCCTGAAGGATATGGCAAAGGACGAGACACTCGACCTCGCGACGCTCGACAGCAGCCTCAATGAGCTGCGCAGATCGCCGCTCATCACCGAGGACGATTACAACAATATCATCGAGACGATCCGGGACGAGTATTTTGGGGACGAGATCCCGGACGAAGTTTTCGATATGTATCTGCAGTAAGCATTTTCCGGGGAGGGGAGTTTCATGAATTATAAACCGATAATAATCATAGTCCTGGTAGTCACCGAACTGTACAGCCTGCTGATCTCGTTGCTCACGCTGCGCTCCGAGAAAAATCCGATCCCCGGGAACGTGGCGGACGTCTATGACAGGGAAACCTACGCGAAATGGCGTTCCTACCACGCCGAGAAAACCGCGTTCGGAGTGATCTCATCCACCGCTTCGTTCATCGTGAGCCTGCTGCTCCTGCTCTTTAACGTCTACGCGGCATGGGCACGGCTTTTCCCGGACGATATTTACAGTCAGACCTTTTCGGTGATCCTGCTCGCGTCACTGACCTCGATCGTCGACATCCCGTTCGCATGGCACGACACGATGGGCATCGAGCAGAAATACGGCTTCAACAGATCGACCGCAAAGACTTTCTGGGCCGATCAGATCAAATCATTTTTGATCACGCTCTTTATAATGTGCGGCATTGCCGCCCTGCTGCTGCGGCTCCATCAGTCGTTCGGCGACTGGCTGATCCCGGCGTTTGCGGTCATCATGACGCTTATCATGCTGCTGATATCGTTCCTTTATCCGTTCTTCAGCAAAATATTCAACAAATTCACGCCTCTCGAGGACGGAGAACTGCGAGACAAACTTACTGCGCTCCTCGAGAAAAATAATTATAAGGTCCGCGCGATCAACGTCATGGACGCATCCCGCAGGACAACCAAATCAAACGCGTATTTCACGGGCTTCGGGAAAATGAAAACCATCGTGCTCTACGACAATCTCATTTCGTCGCAGTCACCTGACGAGATCTGCGCGGTATTTGCCCACGAACTCGGACACGGTCTGCACAAAGACACGTTAAAATCACGGATCCTGACCTTCCTGCAGATGGCCCTGATCGCGGTATTCGCGTGGTTCACCCTGCGCACAATCGGGATATTTACCGATTTCGGCTTCGACGGGCTCAACTACGGATTTGCCCTGCTGCTGATCATGAGCATCGAGCTCCCCTTTGTTTCGCCTCTCATCGGGCTGCTGGCAAACTATGTCTCGAGAAAAGCGGAATACGCGGCCGACGCGCACGCGTTCAAGGAGGGCTACGCAGATCAGCTGATCACGGCTCTCAAGGTGCTGTCGAAGGAGAATTATTCGAACCTCGCGCCCTCGCCCCTCGTAGTTAAGCTGGAGTACTCGCATCCGACGCTCAGCCAGAGGATCGACGCGATAGAAAAGCTGAAAGCAGAAAGGAAACCCGTATGATCATACTCATAGGCGGCAGCTCGCACGTCGGAAAGACACTGCTCGCGCAGAAGCTGATGGAGCGGCTCAAAATGCCGTATCTTTCCCTCGATCACCTGAAAATGATGTTCATCCGCGGAGGGCTCACGGACCTGACCGTCGAGGACGATTACAAGATGCGCTATTTCCTCTGGCCTTACGCCGCGGAGCTGATCAAAACAGCCATCGAGAATAAGCAGAACATGATCGTCGAGGGCTGCTACATCCCCTCCGAGTGGCGGGACCGTTTCGACGCGGAGTATCTGAAGGACATCCGCTGCTTTTTCATCACGATGTCGGAAGATTACCTGAGAAAAAACTTCGACAAGCTCAGCGAGCATGCCTGTGTTATCGAGCGGAGGATCGATGACGAGCTCGATCTCGAGCGCCTGATAAACTGCAGCAGGGAGTTCAGGGAAGAATGCGCGGAACACGATATTCCGGTGCTGGATATAACCGACAGATACGATATCGATGAGATAGAGAAACGCGCGATTAAGATCATCGGCCGGGAGTAATTTGTTTCCGTAAAGCATTGCCATTGTACAGGCCCGGCAGAAATAAGCTCTCCCGGCAGAAATACAATTACACAGATTGGAGCAGACATGAAGATACAATCAGTTGATATCAGAAATTCCGCATCCGCGGAGTACGCGCATCTGGATATTTACACGCTCGACGAGAGCAAGGAAATGCCTTCGAGCCGCATCAGGCCGATGGTCATCATCTGCCCCGGCGGAGCATACGCCTGGACCTCAAAGCGTGAGGGCGAGCCCATCGCCATGAAATTCCTCGCCGAGGGCATACATGCCGCGGTGCTCTGGTATTCGGTCAAGCCTTACGCTTTCCCGACCTCGATCACTGAGGTCGCCCAGTCCGTGTACCACATCCGCACGCATGCCGAGGAGCTGCATGTGGACATGAACAGGATATATGTGATGGGATTTTCCGCAGGCGGACACCTCGCGGCCTCATACGGCTGCTTCTGGAACTGCGATTTCTTGCGCAGCGAGCTGAAACTTACGGACGAGCGCGCCGGCTGGCTGAAGCCCGACGGGCTGATCCTCTCATACCCCGTGATCACCTCGGGCGAGAAAACTCATGCCGAGTCCATCGCCAATGTCATGGGCTCCGATGACCGCGTCCTCAACACCGACGCTGCGGCCGAGATCGTATCTCGCCTGCAGGCAAATCTGGACCGCGAGCCCTCATCTCCCGCCGCTCAGGCCGAGAAATCACTAAGCTTTGACCGCCTGTTTTCTACAGGCGTAGACAGAGATACCTTCCGTGCCGCGCTCGCCCTCGAAAATCAGGTCACCGCGGACACCCCGCCCTGCTTTATCTGGCACACTCAGACCGACGGCGCGGTACCCGTTGAGAACTCGCTGTATTTCGTAAATGCTCTCCAGGCGCACGGCATCAACTACGAGCTCCACATCTACCCGATGGGCGGCCACGGCGTCTCCCTCGCGAACGACCTCACCGACACCGGCGACGGCAACGGAAATTATCCCGTTATTCAGCGCTGGATCACGGACGCGTGCAGGTGGGTGAAGGAGAGGTAAAAAACCGCCATTTTGAGTCAGATTCAGCGCTTGCCCGTGCAGGTAAAGAGTACTTAACAAAATGGTTCGGTATTGATTACTCATCGTATGACATTATAAGAGGCTACCGTGCCGACGACAGTTATTTCTCTTTTGCACAGGATTTCCTCAACGGCACGATCTCGGTACGCCATCTGTCAGAGGCTATGAAACTGGGTAAGCTCGGTGAGCAGGTTGTTCTAAAATCCCAAAAGGCCTTTGAACGTATTAAATATGTCGCAGAGGAATCCGTTGACGCCTCCGAATGGTATCCAAAAAGGGCAGCCCGGGACGACACGGCAAGAATTCAATATCGCCGGATGCACAAAGATGAATGGCAGCGCGGAGATATTTATATCACACACATTCTGGATGAGGAGATAAAGCCCGATGATGTACGCTTACGATGAAATGTATCTGAAAAAAGCCCAGTACAACCTTGGCAGTATGCTGGATTTTGCCGTTTATTCCGCCGGGCAGAGCCTGAGTGTTTTTTACGGTCTGTTCATAAAATCGCATATAGCAAAAGGCTTCGCTCATGGCTCACCTAAATATGTTGCAGGCAGGTCGGGCATCGAACTGGCCCTGGATCTTTATTATGAGCTGTACGGAAGCGACAGGGAAATCACAGCAGCGGCGAAAGACTCTTCCGTGCACAATGACAGCCGCAGTCCGGAATTCTGGGCAGGTTATGCTTTGGCATATTATCAGTGGTATTCTGCGCTCAGCTTTGCTCATATCAACGAGATCGTTCCCATAGAGAGCGTTTTATCGATGTATCCCAAGTATCACGAAATGGATATTCGCCAGTTCGTTGACCGTATGGAAGAAGTCAGGAACGACTCCTCACGCCTCACCCGCCTCAAAGCCTATCGTATGAAGCTGGGCCTCAGTCAGAACGAGCTTGCCTCCCTCTGCGATATTCCGCTTAAGACCATTCAAAATTTAGAGCAGCGCCGTAAAGACATTAACAAAGCAAGCGTAGATTATGTGATCCGTCTATCACGTGTACTGCATTGCACCGTTGAGGACCTGACGGAATAGGGACCGCGCATACCAGATGAAGCTCCTTCATGTCTTCGCAGAAATACTTCAATGCCGTAATCGCTCTGTGGCACTCCTTGATCTCGTCAAAGAACAACAGCGTTTTACCGGGAACGATCTTCGTTTTCTGTAGCTTCTCTATCTCGCCTATGATCCTTTTTTACATCAAAATCATAGTCAAACATCGCGAAAACAGCCTACGCAGCCTCGAAATTAATATAAACAAAGCTCTTAAATCACTCTCCCGCAAACTCTTTCACAGTATAAGTCTTTCCGCACTGACAGACACCGGTCAGGATAAGCGGCTTTCTGCGCGCCTTATTCTTCCAGTTTTTCAGATCGTTAAGTATTTCTCTATACATAGGCACCTCCGGACATGGTAAAAGGTTCTGTGGCTTTTGCAAGCATTACAACAAAAGTCCTATGACTTTTGCAAGAGTTGTTGCGAAAGTCATAGGACTTTTTGTACAAATCTGCTTATTCTGTTGTTCCCTTGTCTTATATTATCTTAATGAATCTTAGTTCCTCGAGAACTCCTCCAGTTCCAGCCCCGGATTTCTCTCGCACACCGTACGGATGCTCCACTCGTGAGCGAAGAGCAGCAGCGGGTTGTCCTTGAGATCCTTGACGCGCTTGGTGTCGGTCGTGACGGACAGGTCGGCGAGGTTCTTCGGGGTCTTGGTTACCCAGCGGACGTATTCGTAGGGCAGGGTCTCCATCTTGATCTCGACGCCGTACTCCGATTCGAGGCGGAATTTCAGTACGTCGAACTGCAGGATACCAACGACGCCGACGATGATCTCCTCCATGCCGGTATTGAACTCCTGGAATATCTGGATCGCGCCTTCCTGGGCGATCTGCATCACACCTTTAAGGAACTGCTTGCGCTTCATGGTGTCCATTTGGCGGACCTTGGCGAAATGCTCGGGCGCGAAGGTCGGGATGCCCTCGTATTTTATCTTCATCGAAGGCGCGCACACAGTGTCACCGATCGAGAATATGCCGGGATCGAACACGCCGATGATATCACCCGCATAGGCCTCGCTGATGCCCTTACGCTCTTCGGCCATCATCTGCTGGGGCTGCGAGAGGCGCAGCTTGCGGTTGCCCTGCACATGGAATACTTCGGCGTCAGCATCGAATCTGCCGGAGCAGACGCGCATGAACGCGATCCTGTCGCGGTGCGCCTTGTTCATGTTCGCCTGGATTTTGAACACAAATGCCGAGAAATCGTTGTTTATCGGATCTATCTGCTCTCCGCCCGCCGTACGTGCCAGAGGGGGAGGCGTCATTTTCAGGAAGTATTTCAGGAAATTCTCAACACCGAAATTGTTGAGCGCGGAGCCGAAGAATACGGGGGTTAAGTCGCCCGCCTGAACGCGCGCGAGGTCAAACTCGTCCGTTGCGCCTTCTACGAGCTCGATCTCCTCCTGCAGCTTGCGATGCGCTTCCTTTCCGATGATCTCGTCGAGCGAAGGATCGCCGATCACTGCCTCGATCGATTCAACTTCCTTCATGCCGTTGTTCGCTGCAAAGTAACGGCTGATCTTTTTGGTCTGGCGATCATACACGCCCTTGAAGCCCTTGCCCGAGCCGATGGGCCAGTCCATCGGACAGGTCCTGATGCCGAGCACGGTCTCGATCTCGTCGAGCAGCTCGTAGGTGTCGTGCGCCTCGCGGTCCATCTTGTTGATAAACGTAAATATCGGGATATGGCGCATAACGCAGACCTTGAACAGCTTGATCGTCTGCGCCTCAACGCCCTTCGCGCCGTCTATTACCATGACCGCCGAGTCGGCCGCCATAAGTGTACGGTAGGTGTCCTCCGAGAAATCCTGATGGCCCGGGGTGTCCAGGATATTGATGCAGTAGCCGTCATAGTTGAACTGCATAACCGATGAAGTGACCGAGATACCTCTCTCCTTCTCGATCTCCATCCAGTCGGAAACCGCGTGTCTCGCGGTCTTTTTTGCCTTTACCGAACCCGCGAGGTTGATCGCTCCGCCGTAGAGCAGGAGCTTCTCGGTAAGGGTTGTCTTACCTGCGTCGGGGTGCGAAATGATCGCAAAG
>JAEEXY010000030.1 GCA_016288005.1 Lachnospiraceae bacterium | reverse complement strand
GGCCGCGGTTTCCTCTTTGGTCAGAAGATAGCTGCCCTCTTCGTTTTTGTTGTCCTGATCCTCGCCGGCGGTCCTGCCGATTATGAATACCGCCGTATCTGACTCCTGTGCGGCACTTTTTACCAGATCGTCATCGAGAGGCATTTCCTTCTGAAACCAGGGTTCCGACGCCCATCCTGCACCGCGCTCGTAAGGATTATCCTCAACAAATCTCTCATACGCCGCTCTCACCGTCTTATTGACCGTGAGTTTCCCACAGCTCTCGAGGGCTTCATAGATGCCGACAACATAGTCCGGGTTTACCATCCCGCCCGAGCCGGTACCGCACCTGTAGTAGTTCATCTGGCACCTGCCGAATACAGCTATTCCGGCATCCTTTTTAAGCGGAAGCGCTCCGTCATCATTCTTTAAGAGCACGATCCCTTCCGCCGCGGCAGCTCTCAGTGTTTTCTTAAACTCCTCAGCATCCCATGTCTTTCCCATATATCCTCTCCTTAATGCGCCTATGCGCGATCCGTCCGGCGGTGTTGTCCTTCGATGGTGCCTGTCACCTTAGTCCAACCTCCCCAAGGGTTCAGACGAGCTCCAGCATATCCTGCGGATTTTCCGCAGCCTTCACTTTATCCATTGCGCGTACGATCACGCCCTTCTCGTCGATAAGATAGGTGGTCCGCACGATACCCATCGTGACCTTGCCATAATTGTTCTTCTCTTTCCAGACATCATATGCTTTCAGCACATCAAGCCCCGTATCGGAAAGCAATGTAAAGGGAAGGCCGTATTTTTCTTCGAATTTCTTGTGCGACTCGACTGTATCCTTATTGATCCCGATTATCACAGCTCCTTTTTCACGAAACTGCGGGTATCTTTCCGCGAATCCGCAAGCCTGTTTCGTACAGCCGGATGTGTTGTCCTTCGGATAAAAATACAGTATTACTCTCTTGCCCCTATACCCGGAAAGAGAATGGAGTTTCCCGTCCTGATCCGGCAATGTGAAATCCGGCGCTTTAGTTCCTTCTTTGAGCATGGTGATCAACCTCCTATACTTAATGATATCATTATAGCATAAGTTGTCTCAAATACGTATTATACTCATGAATTCCGAAGCCATCGCATAGAATACCTCCCATAATGCAGAAAACCCACTGTAGTTGGACCAGACTACAGTGGGTTTCCTTATTATGTTGATATTCATTTTCTGTTGCAGACTAAAAGTAGTCCATGTTTTCAACCCCTTTCATACTTTGTAGTTACTCAGGGTTATAGTATATTATCATATTTATTTACTATCACAACGAATCGTACCATTTTTTTCGAATTGTTTTACCAAGTCCCATTGACTATACTTACAGTGTTTTCTATTAGTCGGAGCAGGATACCAGTATTTAGCTTTCTCATTCATTGCTGTTATTACTTCTAGCATATATCTCTCTTCAACCGAATCCTCTTTCTTTAGAACTACAAACTCAAGCACTTGGTATTTTACTGATATTTGTGAGTATTTCGCGTCATATCTATTTATTTCCCCCCTACCTATAAAATCATCTGCACTCCATTCCCTAAACCTCTTAAATTTTGTACTATTTTCAGGTATATCTTTAGGATTCATTATTATGCTAATACCACTACTTATCTCATCTTTAATACATTGGGTCTCTGCCACCTCTAGCCCGATCCATGTGTCTGTTCCCGCGACTTTCCCCCGCAGATACCATACGCCTGCGCAATTATAATCGTGCAAAGTATTATTTTCTGCTAATTTCCATTTCGAATCGCTGTTCTTGTATAATGAAACTATTATTGCGTGTTCCATTGTTTCTCTTTTATTTACTGTATTCCTACTCATCTTCCTCAACTATTTTAATAATTTGCTCGCTAGCCCAAGCTGTTTTAGTCTTTTCACCATTAATGTAGATTTCATACCATAAACCACCATTATCGGCATACTCAATATTTCCTGTTCCGATAAATACCGTTCCCGGCTTTGCGGTCATTACTGCTTCAGTTTTGGAACTTGGACCTTTTCTTATATTTGCCTCATTCTTGGCAATTATTACCATTTTTATCTCGCCTTCAGATATTTTACTTATGTCACTATTCGCTACTGACACTGAAGAAGATCCTGCTTCTGAGACTGTCGGTTCCGACTTTTCTCCCTCGTTCTCTTTGTCTTTGCCAGGTATTATTATCATAAGAATTATGAAAATAATAACAGGAGCCATTATTATCTTTCCCAAACAAGAATACATGTCTCCGCTCGATGCCCCGCGTGTACGATTTTCCTTTCTCGGAACAGAATACCTTATGCCTCTTTGATTTTGTAGGTTAGATGTTCGTACTAATTGCGTCAGCTTATCCCTATCCCATAGAACAACTCCTGTTTCTGAAGCAAAAGTTATAGCCTGCTGTGTGAAATAGTTATTCGTTAATACCATAGCTACATCACACTTATAATATGCTTTTCCGGAATATGCTTCCTGTGCTGCTTTAACTCCAACAGATCCAGCGTAGTGTTTACACTGAATTCCGTAAAGGAGGCCGCCCTTTTCTGCCAAGATATCAATTCCGTAATCACCACTTCCCTGAGTTACCCGCACGTTACTGAATCCATTCTCTCTTAGTATAGATGCACACAAGAATTCAAATTCTCTACCAGATACAGAGTCAATATTCGTTGCACTTTTATAAAAACTATCGAATAATCCCATATTCAGATGATAACCCTCTCAGTATAGTTGAATTAGGTAAGAGTTTTTAATGCGCTACAAATCTATTTGTATCACTCATCTATAATCCACACACTATTCTTAACATCTTCCGCAGGGATCTCTAGGCTCTTATTCTCAAAAACACTTGCGGTTGGAAGTCTTAAATAGCCATAACATTTACCGTTATACTTATTTGCAGTTGTTTCTATATCGCTTGTAATCTTATAAACGTTTTCATTTTCAATATTTTTAACGTATACAACATGATGGTTAGCAAAAATTCCTTTTCCCGCCTTTTCCCATAGTTCCATAAGTGTAAGCCCCATGGATTCTACTTCTGTTTTTCCTGTATACTTTGCTACAAACCCTTTTATTGAATACCTTTCAGATGTAATAAAATGAGTAAAGCCATCTTCTTCTGCTTCAGAGACTTGATATAAAGAGTAATCATTGTCAGAATCCCTAAACTGAAAGTAGATTGTCACATTTGTAGGAAGACGATTGCTTCGGAAAATACTTTTAGGTATGCTCCATCGATATCGTTGGTTTGGTGGATCTATAATGCTAATCCGATCTTCTTGATATTCATCGATTAGATCAAAAACCCATACAACATTGTATCCAACTCTATTATAAAAAATATTCCGTGTATTAAAGTCCTCCGTAGTGATGCTACTATGCTGGAACTCAATTATCGTCTGATTCACAAGAACATCTGCCCTATGTTTTTCATCTCTATTGGTGACCACCACTTCCTGTGTATTCTCAGGGAATCTGCGTTGCCATGCCAAGTGCCACTCAGACATATCGTATTCCCAGCTATCCTTACAGTAGGTCCCCCTTTTATGGGCAAAGTGTGCATGATTTTTCTCGCCTATACGTAAAGTCACTGGTTCTCTGCAGATTGGGCAGTAATATTCTTGCTTCGAAATAAATTCATCCGCATGTATTCTCCTTCCTTGATCATCCATTGCCCAAAACATGCTTTCTGCCCTTTCTCCGGTTTTTTCGAACACATCATATCTATTGCCACATTCTCTGCAGAGAAGACCTGGTCTTCCGATTGTCATCATCGAATATAATGGCTTTTCCAAATTGCAAAAAATACATCTTTGCAATTTCACACCAGACTCTTTCCACTTCTCAGTTCTCGTTCTGAACAGACGATCTTTATAATCTTCTTTTAGTCCTTTCAGCTTATCCATATGACCAATCTGTTCCATCATATTCAAAATTTCATCATCAAATAGTTTATTGTCAACAAATTGTTCGATGTCATCGTCATAACAATGTTCGATTCCAGTTGAGAACAAGGCACATTTTCGGTCTACTTGATCTTTATAACAGTTCTCTATTTCTCTTTTTTGAGCCTGTTCTGCTTCTGCCTTTCTTGCTGCTTCGGCTTGGCTGATCATTGCCTTTCTTTTCTCTATATCATCCACATGTGCAGAATACCTGTCTTCAAAACCTTTTATCGTTACTTCCCCAGCCTCAATAACTAGGTCGTTAATCTCACCAGTCTCAGAATACAGGCAAAACAATCCCATAGCCTTATCTTTTCTATATTGTTTCAATTCTTTTCCGTCAGGAGTTATGATAATAAGATTTCCGCTAAAGATTTTAAGAAGATGTCGCCTAATCTGATTAGTCTGGTTCTCTGCGAGAATCTCCAATTGTTCTGAAATCACAATCCATCTGGTATTTATACTAGCTGCAGCATACTGATTCAAAAGTGAATCTGTCAGCTGTGCTGATATTTCATCACGAACTAAATCTATAGCTAACGTACTATTCTCATAATCCACCAGAATATTGGTATAATGATGTTTTAGCTTTTTTTCTTCAACGCTGCACTTATACCCCAGTTTTCTAAAATGATCTGTCAATGCGTACTGTACATCAACGTGATCAATATTATTCTTTTCAAATTCTGCAGCATCACAACTGGAACCCATCTTACGATGCGCAAAATATGGGGTTGTTCTTTTTTTTCCATGACAATACATCAGCAAAGGACTGTCACAATCAGGATCACAACATTGCAACAGTCCTTTTGACGTTATTCTAAAGGCATGTTCTAACACTTCTTCCCTATTGGCTATTTCATGTGCGTATATAATTTCGTCATTATATCTTGCCTTTTCCATGTTTACCCTCTCGCTCTATGTCATGGGATGTATTCACTATCCAGAAAGATTACTGCCTTATTCATAGTTCTGCACTAGATTAGACAAACGCCCAATAATAATTATACTGTTCGTTTAGGGGCTAGGCAATATCATATCCTTTCGGCCTCATTGTATCTTTGCCTATATTCAACTGGACTTGAACTCGAGCAGCTTCGCCTGCGAAGCTGCGGGACCCGAAGCACCCTAACAGCGGAATTTGCGCAATGATCCCATGCGCAAAACCGCGAGTAGGGTGCGGAGGGCAGCGGCGGTGACGGACGCTACTTTAAGCGTCCGTCACTGCCGGCGGCGAAAGCCGCCGCTCGACGAAAAAAGGACATCTTTCGATGTCCTTTTTTCAGTCGAGGTGACTGGACTTGAACCAGCGGCCTCCACGTCCCTAACGTGGCGCTCTAGCCAAACTGAGCCACACCTCGAATCACATATTAAATTGTACTGCAAGCCAGCCAATTTAAGAGCTGCTAACCAGATTTGAACTGGTGACCTCATCCTTACCAAGGATGCGCTCTACCGACTGAGCTATAGCAGCAAGCCCAACCTCTTTCGAAGTCCGACGATTATATTATCACCTTGAACCGGAAATGTCAACATGAATTTTCGAAATTATTAAAACAATTTTACACTCTTCCTGGGCGCGGCCGAAAAGCCTGTATTTATGCTTCCCCGGCAGGCTCGTCGGAAGTGTCGCCCTCCGCGAGAGCCTTCTCGATCTCGCCCGAGATCTCCTCGGTCAGGTCCACGATGAACTCATCCTCCTCGGATTTGGGTGCCTCTGCGGTACCGTCCATGTCGGTATAATAGAACTCCATGTCGTACTTTTTGATCAGCATCTTACAGAACTTGGCCGCCTCTTCCTCGGTCTCAAACAGGCGCGCCTGTCCGAGCATGTCGGTCAGTCCCGGTGACTCTGTGCCCTGGACAACCTTTTTCTTGCCGGTAAAATAAGCGATACCCGTAGGAAAATCAATCTTCAGAACGTACATATAAAACCCCGAACCCCGATCCGCTTGGATTAGCACTGCTATGGGCAAATGCTACGGACACGGTATATAACCGCAGGCAGACGATGTTGCACTGCCATGGCGGAATTATAGCATAAAAAATATCACTTGTCCAATGTGCGCTGACGCACGATCTCGTAAGCCAAAACACCTGCGGCAACGGACGCGTTCAGCGAATCGATATCGCCCTTCATCGGGATCGACGCGATAATATCGCAGTGCTCGCGCACGAGGCGGGAAACGCCCTCGCCCTCGTTGCCTATCACCAGCCCGATGGGGCCTTTGAGGTTGCATTCGTACATGCTGCTGCCGCCCATATCGGCGCAGACAAACCAGAGTCCCTCTTTTTTGAGCTCCTCCATCGTGGCGGTCAGGTTCGTGACCTTGGCCACGGGAGTGTAGTTTAATGCGCCCGCAGAGGTCTTAGCGACCGTGGAAGTAAGTCCCACGGCACGTCTCTTCGGTATGATGACTCCGTGCGCGCCGGCCAGGTTGGCCGTTCTGATGATCGCGCCCAGGTTGTGCGGATCCTCGATGCCGTCCAGCATGAATATGAACGGCTGCTCGCCTTTATCGCGCGCCGCGGCGAGGATATCCTCCACCGTCGCGTAATCATAGGCCGCCGCAAAAGCGATCACGCCCTGATGATTGTGTGTCTGCGACATCTGGTCGAGCCTTTCCCTCGAAACCTTCTGGACGATCATGTCCTGCTTTGAGGCCTCGCGCAGAATGCTCTTAATCGGCCCGTCCTGACAGTTTTCGAGGATAAACAGCTTATCTATCGTCCTGCCCGCCCGAAAGGCCTCTATGACCGCGTTACGGCCCTCTATCGTCAATTCTTCGAATCTCATGTATATCCTCCGGATCACTTTTCACAGCCGGTCCGATCCTGCTCCGGTGCGATGAGCTCGAGTATCCGTCCGGTCTCACCCTTCAGATACAGGTATCCGAGCAGTGCCTCAAAGCCCGTGGCCGCGCGGTATTCCGCAACCGATGCGTTCTTCGGTATGCTCGCCGATTTCGCGTTGCGTCCGCGGTGATAGACCGCGCGCTCGTCCTCGGTCAGCTTATCCTCTATGCCCTGCATGAGCTTTGCCTGGGCCCCCGCGCGCACCTGCGCTACGGCGGCTTTGTTCAGGTCGCTCACATGCATGATTCCCTGCTCAACGAGCGCCGACCTGATTATCAGCTCATAGATGCAGTCTCCGAGGTACGCGAGCGTAAGCCCCGGAATCGTCCTGGGGTCCTTTCTGTCGAGCCCGCGCGCCGCGATTATCTCGCTCAGTAAATCTGCGTCAGCCAAATCCGTTTCTCCTGTTCCGTTGTGGTAACCGCTGCATTATATCTGCTGCCGATCCCTTTCCCTGCACTATGCCGGCGTCACGCCAGATGCCACTTAACGCCCTCTCTCGTATCCTCGAGCACTACGCCCTTTTCAAGGAGCTTTGCTCTGATCTCGTCGGCCAGGGCGAAATTCTTTTCTTTCTTCGCGGCCTTGCGCAGCTCGATCTGCTCCTCAACGTAAGCCGCCAGCTCAGCGTCAACCGCAGGCTCCGCTGAAGCCTTCTCTGCGGTCAGGTCGAGTCCGAGCACCTCGTCAAAGCTGTTTATGAGAGCCGCTTTCGTTGCCGCGCTCATGTCGGCCTTGATCACGTCGTATACGAGGGTCGTGGCCATCGATGTGTTTATATCATTGCCGATAACATCTATGAACTTAGTCTTCCACTCATCAAACACAGCCTTGTCAGGAGCCGCATCTCCGGCTTCCTTCGCGATCTCGACACAGCGCTTTTTGAGCTTCTGGTAAGCCGCGTTCGCGTTGTCGAGAGCGTCCCACGAGAACACGAGGGGCTTGCGGTAATGCGACTGAAGGCAGAAGAATCTGTAAACGAGCGGATCGTAGCCCTTTTCCTCGACTACGGATACGGTCAGGATATTGCCCTTGGACTTGCTCATCTTGCCTTCGCGGTCGTTGAGGTGCTGAACGTGGAACCAGTAATTGCACCACTTATGTCCGAGATAGGACTCGGACTGCGCGATCTCATTCGTGTGGTGCGGGAAGATGTTGTCCACGCCGCCGCAGTGAATGTCCATATATTCACCAAGATGCTTCATGCTGATGCAGGAGCACTCGATATGCCAGCCGGGATATCCGACGCCCCACGGGCTGTCCCATTTGAGAGCCTGATCCTCGAACTTTGACTTGGTGAACCAGAGCACGAAATCATTTTTATTGCGCTTGTTGGGGTCCTCGGTAACATCGTCGCGGACGCCCACCATGAGCTCGTCCTCGTTCTGCGCGCCGAAAACATAGTATTCCTTAAGCTTTGAGGTGTCGAAATAAACGTTCTCGCCGGACTTGTATGCATAGCCCTTTTCGAGAAGCTTTTCGATCATGTGGATGAACTCGGGGATGCAGTTGGTCGCAGGCTCCACGACATCGGGCGTCTTGATGTTGAGCTTTGCGCAGTCATCGAAGAAGCACTTTGTGTAGTATGCCGCGATCTCCATGACGGTCTTGTGCTCGCGCTGCGCGCCCTTGACCATCTTGTCCTCGCCGTTGTCGCCGTCGTCCGAAAGATGTCCGACGTCGGTTATGTTCATGACTCTTTTTACGTCATATCCGCTGTAGCGCAGCGTTTTCTCGAGCACATCCTCGCAGATATAGCTGCGCAGGTTTCCGATGTGCGCGAAATGGTAGACCGTGGGGCCGCAGGTGTACATCGCTACCTTGCCTTCGACATTCGGAACAAATTCCTCAACGGTTCGCGTAAGTGTATTATAAAGTTTCATTGTTCAATTACTCTCCTTTTCTTTCTGCTGCGGAGCGCTCCCGCCGCAATGAGCCCTGCATTTCGCAAGCTCATCCGTAAGCATGGCGTTCTGACTGCGCAGCTCGTTCAAAGCAGCCATAACGGGATCGGGCAGATGTACCTGATCCATAGTCTCTCTCGGGATGCGTACCTGATCGAGCTTGACGACACGCCCCGGAACTCCGACTACCGTACAGTTCGCGGGCACTTCCTGAAGTACGACCGAACCCGCGCCGATCAGCGAATTCTCGCCGACGGTGAACGAACCGAGCACCTTTGCGCCCGAACCGATCATGACATTGTCACCGATGGTCGGATGACGCTTGCCGGTCTCCTTTCCGGTACCTCCCAAAGTCACGCCCTGATAGAGCGTTACATTGTCGCCTATGATCGTGGTCTCGCCTATCACCACTCCGGTGCCGTGATCGATAAAAAGTCCCTTGCCGATCGTGGCGCCCGGATGGATCTCTATGCCCGTCCTGCGCGCGGTGCGCTGTGACAGCCAGCGCGCAAGGAAATAATGCTTTTTAAGATACAGTTTGTGCTCGAACCGGTGCCTGATTATAGCCCGAAAGCCCGGATAGAGGAAAACCTCCCACGCCGTCTTGGCCGCGGGGTCGCGCTCCATCACGACCTGCATCTCTTCTTTGATGAAAGCTATTAAGCCCATTTTTGAATCCTTACTTTCCCTTTTCAATAGAAGATCACTCGAAGATGCGCCATCCGCAGATGAATCTCGAGGACCACCACGAACTGAGCTTTCTGTGGCAGATCTTGCCCTGCGAGGAGGATGCGTCGATAACGGTCCCGTTCTCGCCGATGATGCCGACATGACCGGTAACTACGATGATGTCTCCTGCCTTCAGGCTGCTGTAGTTCGTGATCTTTTTATATTTGCCGACCGTACGCCAGCCCTTTGATGTGATATAGCTCTGCTTTACGCCGACCTGGTTCAGACACCAGTAAACGAAGCCGGAACAGTCGAACTGGTTGGGTCCCTTCGCGCCCCAGACATACTTGCAGCCGATCTTTGAAAGAGCAACCTTTAAGAGCGCCGAAACAGAGCCGGAACCCGCATAACCGGTATCGACCTTTCCGCCGCCGTTGCCTCCTCCGCCGCCGGTCGTGGTATCGTTGGCCTTTACCACGCTGCTGCCGGTGAGCTTTGCCATGGTCTTTGCGCCGACGTTGCCGTCAACGGACAGACCGTTCTTCTTCTGGAATGCCTTTACCGCCTTATCGGTCACTTCGCCGAAATATCCGGTGTCGCTGCCGCTGTTCATATAGCCGTACTTGATGAGCAGCTGCTGTACGCGCTTTACTGTATCGCCCTCGTCACCGATCAGCAGACCGTTGGGAACCGCGCTGCCGCTGTCGAGGACATCGCGAGTGCTGGGTCCAAGATAGCCGTCAACTACCAGATTGTTGCGCGACTGGAAGAGCTTGACCGCCGCCAGGGTATCGTTTCCGTAGTTTCCGTCGGGTGCGGTGGTCAGATAACCGAGCTCCTTCAGCCGCTTCTGACACTCGAGCACCACATCGCTCCTGTCGCCGAAGCTTAAGAGGTTTGCCACAACCTCATCGCTGTACATCAGCTCTATGGTCATTTCTCCGACCTTACCGTCCGCATCGAGCCAGTTTGCTGCCTGCAGGGCCTTTACGGCCTTGTCGGTAGCCTCGTCGAACCTGCCGTTTATCGATTTCTTGGAATCGAGATAGCCGAGCTCGTAGAGACGCTGCTGGATGCGCCTGATGTCTTCGCCCTCCATGCCGAGCTTTGCCGTATAATGCTTTGCCTCGCCCGAAAGGAGAATGCCTAAGCTCTCCTCGCCGAGTACGCCGTCTTCTTTAAGCTCGTTCTGTCTCTGGAACAGCTTGACCGCCTGCGTCGTGATGCTTCCGTAGTACTGCGTGGGCTCCGCGGATTCCATGAATCCCAGATCCATCAGCAGCTGCTGGATGTATGCGACCGTCGGGTCGGAAACGCCGTTGTAGTATATCTTTAAGAACTCGATCGTGGAAAGATCGATCGTGGAGAGATCGAAGGTCTCCGTATCGGGATCGGTCTCCTCCTCGAAAAGGTCCGGATTTGCCGCAGCATATGCCGAGACCGTGTCATAATGCTCACTGATATAGAAATTCACCAGCTGTGTCTCAAGATCGGTCGCGTAATCCGAGGAAAGCAGCGCGTTTGCCACCGTAAACGCAGCATCCGGGTTCTCGCAGACATCACCGTCCGCCTCATCCGCGGCCACCTGCTGCGACGGGGTATCCGTAACCGTTGTTTCGGGTTCGGAATCGGATGCGAGCACCGTCTTGGTCCGGTCTTCGGTTCCGGCAATACTTCCGGTCTCCTCAGCAATGCTGTCCCTGACGCTGGTCTTAAGGTCAGCGTCCGAGCATCCCGCGCATGTTCCGAGGACAAGACACAATATGATGAACAATGAGATCAACTTATTTTGTTTCATACGCAATAATCCCTTACAATTCAACAGGTCCGTCACCTATATCCACTACATAGAAATCGGCATCGTAGCCGATCTTTTCGGCGTAGATCCTGCCGACATTCTTAATGAAATCGTCAACCTTATCGGCTCTTACCATGCTGACCGTACAGCCTCCGAAGCCTGCTCCGGTCATGCGCGCGCCGATGACTCCGGGCTGCTCCCATGCCGCCTCAACGAGCGTGTCGAGCTCCTTTCCGGTAACCTCATAGTCATCGCGCAGCGAGACGTGTGATGCGTTCATCAGCTCGCCGAATCTCGCGATATCGTTCCTGCCGAGTGCCTCAACGGCCTCGATCGTGCGTCTGTTCTCATATACGGCGTGCTTTGCGCGCTTCGCCTCAACAGGGCTCGTGATCGCTGATCTGCACTTTTCGAAGCCTGCCTCGTCGAGGGCTCCCCATGACGCCGCATTGCACACGGTCTGTATCTGTGAGAGCGCATGCTCGCATTCCGCGCGGCGCTCGTTGTACTTGGAATCCCCGAGGCCTCTCTTTTTGTTGGTATTGCCGATGACCAGACGGATGCCGTCCAGCTTCACCGGAACATATTCGTATTTGAGCGTCGCGGTGTCAAGGAAGATGGCGCTGTCCTTTTTGCCCATCGCGATCGCGAACTGGTCCATGATGCCGCAGTTTACGCCGACATATTTGTTCTCGGCGTACTGTCCGTAGATCGCCGAATTGAACATGTCGGTGTCAAAACCGAAGAGCTCGATAAGCACCTTTGCGACAAGTATCTCGAGCGATGCCGACGAAGAAAGCCCCGAGCCGTTCGGAATGGTTCCCTTACAGTAAAAATCAAAGCCCGTATCGGCTGCGAAGCCGTGCTCCCTAAATGCCCAGATAACTCCCTTCGCATATCTGGTCCACTGCTCCTCCGGTCTGTTCACCAGATCGTCGATCGAGCTCTCGATAACGCCGACGTCCTCGAAATTCTCCGAATAGAACCTGAGCGTGCGGTCATTTCTTTTGCGTACCGCAGCATAGGTTCCTATGGTCAGCGCGCAGGGAAATACATGACCTCCGTTATAGTCGGTATGCTCACCGATCAGATTGACTCTGCCGGGAGCAAAGAATACCCTGATATCTCCGTCTCCTCCGAATACTTTTTTAAAGCCTTCGATCATTTTTTCCTTCATTGTCTCTCCTCCCCGGATCCGCTTATCCGCATCCGGTATCGTTAAAATATGTCATCCGCGCATCGGACAGGTCCCCCCGCATCCGCCGCAGCCCCCTGCCGGTGCCGCCATCGTCATGTCGGCGACATTCTCCAGCAGGCATACCGCCTGTGCCGCTATCCCGAGGCCCTCTCCGGTAAATCCGAGGCCCTCCTCTGTCGTAGCCTTGATGTTCACGCGGTCCTCTTCGATCCCGAGCGTATCGGCTATATTCTTCCGCATCTGCGGGATATAGGCCGCCAGCTTCGGCCTCTGCGCAATGACAGTGGCGTCGATGTTGCCCACGATGTAGAGCTTTGAGCCTATCAGCTCTCCGGTCTCCTTCAGCAGGAGCAGGCTCGATATATCCTTATATTTTGCGTCGCTGTCGGGAAAATGCTTCCCGATGTCTCCGAGCGCCGCGGCCCCGAGCATGGCATCCATTATCGCATGCAGGAGCACATCTGCGTCCGAATGTCCGAGCAGGCCCAGCTCATAGGGTATCTTTACTCCGCCGATGATCAGGTCGCGCCCTTCGGTCAGCCTGTGTACGTCATAACCCGTTCCAACTCTCATAACGGTAATCCTTTTCCTGTCACAATTTCCGCCGCGCGGGCATCAGTCGCCCGTAACAACGTTGAGGTGCGCGAGCGAGAGCGCAAGGTTTTCCTGCCTTACGGTAACGTCCTCGGGTACCTTGAGCTTACAGGGCGCGAAATTGAGTATGCCCTTTATCCCCGCGCCGACGATCAGGTCGCAGATCTCCTGCGCCGCAGTTGCAGGCACGGTAAGTATAGCGAGCTTGATGCCGTTTTCGCGGCAGAATGACTCGCATTTGTCCAAAGGGTATATGTTCAGCCCGTCGGGGCCGGCTCCGCATTTTGCGCTTTCCTTGTCAAAGGCGGCTTTTATCTCGATGCCGTACTCCTTAAAGCCCTTATATCCGAGAAGCGCAAGTCCGAGCTTACCTGCTCCGACTATGACCGCACCGGTACATGTGCGCACTCCGAGCATATCCTCAAGGTCCTTTATGAGCGCGGCGGTCTCATAGCCGATCTTCGGCCGTCCGCTTCCGCACACCGCAGCCAGATCCTTGCGCACCTGAACTTCCCCGAGTCCGAGCGCATTCGCGATCCTGGTCGCCGAGATAGTCTCCGTCTCAATACTCCTTACATACTGCAAATAGTCCGGCAGTCTTCCGAGCGTAGCCCGGGCCACACGTTCCTGCATCGTCCTTACTCCCTTTCACGATTTATACGGACATTGTCCGCCTAATATATAATATAGATTTTCTGTCGTTTTGTAAATCTATTTATGCTTTTTTCATAAAAAAGCGAAGAAAAATTTTTATGAAACCGAAATATTCTTCTTGACAAAGGGTAATAGGCGCAATATAATATCTGATGTTGCGGCGGTAAGTGCCGCATATGGGATCTTAGCTCAGCTGGGAGAGCATCTGCCTTACAAGCAGAGGGTCATAGGTTCGAGCCCTATAGGTCCCACTTATGGCGAAGTAGCTCAGTTGGCCAGAGCACGCGGTTCATACCCGCGGTGTCGAGGGTTCAAATCCCCCCTTCGCTACTATATAAGGTGCCTGTCACCATTTGATGGTGACAGGCACCTTTTTTATGCTTCTCTCACATTCGTCATCGCAAAATAGAGCACATCCCCCACTCTGTGCCCGTCCTCGGCCAGGTAGAGCTTTTTGCCGCCGACATGGATGATCAGGCGGTTATGGTAGATCGTGCTGCAGTGCGGCGTCACATCCGCGAAATGCGCGGTAAAATCGTATCCGAGCAAAGTCGAAAGGAGCTTCAGGCTCACCGGGTTCGGTATGTCCGCGGGAACGGGCCCGAACACAGCGAAATTGTCGTACGCGTACAGCTCCTGCTTTTTTATGTCCAGCTCGTAGAGCTCCTTTGCGGGATTGTCCGCGGCAAACGACGCGAGCTTTACGCGCTCGAGCTTTTTATGATTTCTGTGCTTTGAGGACAGCGCGGCCGCCATTATACCGAACACCAGCGTTCCCGCGACACCCGCGCAGGAAACGACGGTCAGTATCGAATTGGTATCGTAAGCCTTCGCGAGCAGCCCCGCGTATCCGGCCTCCGCGCCCGAAAGCGCGGTCCCGTCCGCGTCGTGCTCCTTTTCGTAGCCGAGCCGCAGGTATTTTTCCGCCAGTTCATCGCATATCTCATTTATCAGATCGTTTATCTCTCCTCCGTCCGCGCGCATAAAAACGCATTCACCGTACGGAACAGCGATAACCGGACAGGGTTCGAACGAAAAACGTCCGCCGACATACGCCTCGTAATCCTGACTGCTGCGCTTTATGAGCGCTCCGTAGATGCTGTCTGACTGCAGGGCCGCATACATCTCTTTCCTGGTATTGAAATCCAGTGTATGTCCGTCGAGCGCGGTACCCTCAGTCAGCGCCAGATATGCCTGCTCGATGCCCCAGTAGCATGAATCCACGGAATCCGCAGGCACCTCGGGATCACCCTTTTTTATCACCGCCGTGAGCTCGTTGCGGTAGATCACGCCCGATGCCGCTATCGTATCCTCTTTTCCGGCGATCAGCTCCGCGGGCATGCCCGGTATCATGTCGAGCTCACCTCTCTGCAGCAGATCGACCGCATCCGCCGCGGTGATGGCCGCTCCGTCGTGTTCCTTTACGTATTCCGCATGTACCCCGGCGTCTTCGAGCTTCTTTAAGAACTCCGCCCAGGCGCCCTTTTGCGTGCCGCCTTCCCTGTAATACAGCGGATACTCATCTTCCCCGGATATCCAGTATTTAATTGTAACCGTCGTCTCCGCCATATTTTCCTCCGTACGCTTCCGTTAGATTCATTTTAAAAACCTTGCGCTTCAAATGCAAGAATTTATATTTTGTTCGATTGACAAACATCTGTTTGCGTGCTATAGTGTAGTTCCACAAAGCAAACAAATGTACGTTATTATTTCGAAGAGGCGACAGATCATGGGTGCTTTTATTTCCTATACTTCCTTCGACCATACGGCCACATGCATCATTCCGGTCATTGCGTCCTTTGACGCCTCGGGCCATATATGTCCGCTGTATGTGCGCATCCGGCGGGTATCGTACCGTATCACCGAGTACTTTGTCAGCTCAAAGTACAGCGGGGTCACGGAGTTCCGCTGTAAGATAGCGGACGGGGAGTTTGAGCGTCCCCTGCAGCTCACCTACTACAGCGCGGAGGGCATGTGGACCGTTCCGCGCGCCGGCATAGGAGGTGCCGACGGATCATGAAACAGCGCCATTATCTCTGCATAGACCTGAAATCCTTCTACGCTTCCGTAGAGTGCGTCGAGAGGGGTCTCGATCCGATGACGACCAAGCTCGTCGTTGCCGATCCCGACCGCTCCGCCAATACCATATGCCTTGCGGTATCCCCTGCGCTTAAGCGCCTCGGGGTCCGCAACCGCTGCCGCATGCGCGATATCCCCAAGGATCTCCACTACATCGTGGCTAAGCCCCGCATGCAGCGCTACATCGACTATTCCGCGCGCATTTACGGCATATATCTGAGCTACTTCTCGAAGGAGGACATACATGTCTACTCGGTCGACGAGGCATTCATGGACGTCACCGATTATCTTTCCCTGTACTCCGTAACTCCGCGCGAGCTCGGCCGCAGGATCATGGATTCCGTGCTCGAGCAGACCGGCATACGCGCCACCTGCGGCATAGGCACCAACCTGTACCTGACCAAGATCGCCCTTGACATCACGGCAAAGCACAGCCCGGACTTCATCGGAGAGCTCGATGAGGAGTCTTACCGCGCCACTCTCTGGGACCATAAGCCCCTCACGGATTTCTGGCGCATAGGCCACGGGACCGCCGCGCGCCTTGCCCGGTACGCCATCTACACCATGCGCGACATAGCCTCCGCGGACGAGGATTTCCTCTACCGTCTCTTCGGCGTCGACGCCGAGCTGCTGATAGACCACGCCTGGGGCCGTGAGCCGGTCACCATCGCGGATATCCGCAACTATCACCCCAGATCGAAGTGCCTGTCGAACGGTCAGGTCCTCATGAGCGACTATCCCTTTGACAAGGGCCGCCTCATCGTTAAGGAGATGATGGATGTGCTCTGTCTCGAGATGCTCTCAAAGGACGTGGTCACGCCGACCGTCTCACTCTATATCGGCTATTCGGTCTCGGACCTTACGCCCCGCAGCCGCGACGGCACACCGCCGTCAGTCCCTTCGGTATATCTTTCCGGCGCCCAGCACGCCGCAGGCCGCACTTCTCTCGAGACTCCGACCAACTCCGCGTCGCAGTGGCTTCCCGCCATAGCCGCGCTCTACGACAGGATAGTAGACCCCGAACGCACCATACGCCGCGTCAACATCACCTGCTGCGATATCGCGCATGAGGAGTTCAGACAGCTCGATCTGTTCTCCGACACCGCCGGCGCAGAGAAACAAAAGCGTATGCAGGCGGCCATTCTGGAGATACAGACCCGTTTCGGCAAGGATCTCATGATACGCGGCATGGATCTCGAGGACGGCGCCATGACACTGGAGCGAAACCATCAGATAGGAGGTCACAGGAGCGGATTATGACACAGCGAGGTAAGATGTCGGTCGAGATGCGGGCCAAACAGTTCATGCCCTTCTCCGCCCTGCCCGGGCTCGATGAGGCCCTGGCCATGGCCGAAAAAGAAGCAGAAGGCTCCGGCGCAGAGCGCCGAAGCCTTACAGATCATGATATGATATTCAGTTCCGCGTCATCAGAGAGCTATGAAGAACTTAACGAGGAAGATCACTGAGAGGATATAGGTCAGTACGGATACTTCCTTAGCCTTTCCTGTCAGCACCTTGATGCATGTGTATGTGATCAGGCCGATACCGATGGCATGTCCGATCGATGCCGAGATGGGCATCGCGATGAGCATGAGCGCTACGGGAGCGATATCGGTCATATCGTCAAAGTTGATATTTCTGAGGCCCGAGAGCATCAGGATGCCTACATAGATCAGAGCCGCCGATGTAGCTGCGGGAGGTATGATCGCCGCTACGGGAGCGATGAACATACATGCGAGGAACATGATAGCGGTGGTGAGTGCGGTGAGACCTGTACGTCCGCCTGCCTCTACGCCCGATGCCGACTCAATGAACGTTGTTACTGTCGAAGTACCGGTAAGCGAACCAGCTACGGTACCTACGGCGTCAGCCAGGAGAGCTTCCTTCATCTTGGGCATCTTGCCGTCCTTATCGAGCATACCTGCACGTGATGCGGTACCTACGAGTGTTCCGATGGTATCGAACATATCGATGATGCAGAATGTGATGATCAGGATGATGACCGTAGTCCAGCCGATCTCTACCAGTCCGGCAAAGTTCAGCTTAAAGAGTGTTACGCCTGCCATAGTCGAGAACGAAGGCAGCCATGATGCGGTCTTGAGACCCTCAAAAGGATTCACTCCGAGGAATATAGCCTGTCCTGCCCAGTATATGATACTTGCGCAGAGCATGCCGAGGATAACCGCGGCCTTAACGCCCTTATGAGCCAGTGCGATGATGATGAACAGTCCGATGAACATCGTAGCCGCTACGAGTACGATCTCACGCCAGCCGTCGTCGCCGATAGCTTCCTTCATGCTCTTCGCGGTCAGCGCGCCGAAGAAGTCTCTCATTACATAGAAAGGAGACGTAAAGCCGTTGCTCGCGGAGTATACGCCTGCGTTCGAACCGAGTCCGATGTTGAGGAGCATGATACCGATAGCGGGCGAGATACCGTGACGCACACCTGCGGGGATAGCCTCAACGATCTTCTCACGTACGTTCAGGAGTGAAAGTACTATGAAGATGATACCTTCGACGAGGATGATGCACATGCATGTCTGATATGACTTAACATAAGTCATGCCGGTCATGCCCACGATGCTTGCACACAGTGTTGCGTAGAAGCTGTTGAGTCCCATACCGGGAGCCATTGCGAAGGGCTTATTCGCGGCAAATGCCATTACGAACATACCGATCGCCGATGCGATACATGTTGCGAGGAATACGGCGTTCCACAGCCCCTCGGCTGCACCCTCAGCGCCGAATCCGGTCAGCAGATTGGGGTTCAGGGCGATGATGTAAGCCATCGTCATGAACGTTGTGAGACCGGCCACTATTTCAGTTCTTGCATTAGTGCCGTTCTCTTTCAGTTTGAAGCACTTCTCCAGCATAGTTTGTCCTCCGATACATATATAGTGAGTAAAAAACACCCCACTGATAATAATACCAATGGGGGATAGGTTAGTCAACGATTTTGCATAAAAAATTTTAGTTTTCTATAATTTTTTTGGTGATATTGCACATCATCCGTCTCCGGATCCCGTATCTGCCGTACCGGGCAGCCGTCACCATATTCTGTATCTGCCGCTGAGCGCCAGATACGCAAAGAAGTACAGGCAGTTGTCATAGTAGCGCCTGTTTCCGCCTCGAAGAGGCGTCTCCCACAGATCGGCGAGCCACCTGCAGGCCGTCTCATACACGTCCTTTGGCATCACGCTCTCTAAGAGTCCGTACTTGCCGCCGCACATTTCCAGATACGGCCCCACTACAGCGAGCAGGCCCTCTGCCGTGGTCACCTTCATGCCTACGGGGTGGAGTGCCGAGCCCGGCACCTCCGTTCCGTCGATCTCAAATATGCCGGTCATCTTATCGCCCTTTGCGTCGAGGAATCTCAGCAGGTTCAGGTCTGCCGCACACTGCCCCTCATCGGTCGCGAACCATTCGTAGTCCAGACCTATATTGGCCGCGGTCCTGTACGCGTCACTGTAGAAACAGTCGTGTCTGTCCGTGGTCCAGGGGAGCCTGCGGGTATACGGCCTGCCGTCAAACTCGGCATATTCCGCAGACATGCCGGTATCCGGATGACATGCCTTTGTAAGGTACCTGCGGCTCACGTCCGCAGCCTCACGGAAGAACTCCTTATCCTCCTCATTTCCCCATTCGGCGAACAGCTCATAGAAATGAGGCAGGTGATACGACGGGTCGGTAAAGTCCGCTCCCGCCACGAACAGTATCTGTTTATTGTCGGGGTTAAACATCGGCACACCGGGATGTCCGGGCTCACCCTTGTGTACCATCTCCGAGAGTATCTTCTTCGCATGCGCGGAATACTCATATATGCCTTCGCCGTCTCCCCATCTGTGCGACGCGAACAGCAGCGCCAGCGCGAAGTATTCCTCTCCGTCGGGCGCGGCGCCTTCAGCGTTGCGTTTTCCGTCCACTGCGCATGACCATGCAAAGTATCCGTGCTCCGGTCCGGGCTCACGATGCCACATATATGTGTACGCCCATTTCCAGATACGGTCGAACTCCGCCTTGTGATCGGTCTGTACGCACATCATCATGCCGTACGACATACCCTCGGTCCTCGCGTCATGGTTGCCGGTATCCTCAAGATACCCCATATCGTCACCGACCGGGTGATAGATACGCTCGTCTTCGCTCCCATAGAAAAAAGTATCCCATATCTGTACGAGCCTTGTGTCCACATCTTCCTCGGTCTTGCCTATCATCCTGAACAGATTTGTATATTCGCCTGATCTGTATGCTCCGCTCATTTTTACTCCCTTCCCCATGAGTTTTGGTCATCCTGCTGCCGGGTTTCCGATATGTATCGTGATCCCCTTGCCTCGTATCATATATGACGCACATCGGTTTTTCTCCGTAATTGTTGCTTCGCAATTGTCAAAACTCGCCATAATGCGGTATAATTCTACATAACGGGCCGATCTGAGGTCCGCGTGGTCAGTAAGTCGGAACGGAGCCTGAGAGGATATATGAGATCACTTTACATTGCCGATGACGAAAAAGCCATCAGAGACGGTATAAAGCTTATAGTCGACTGGAAGAGCCTGGGATACGAGATCTGCGGGGAGACCGGCAGCGGAGCCGAGGCTGTTGCGGATATTCTCCGGCTCAACCCCGCGATCGTCCTCATGGACATCCGCATGCCCGGACTCAGCGGCCTTGATGCCATCAGGAGGCTCACCGAGGAGGGTTTTGAGGGGCATTTTATCATCCTTTCCGGATATTCCGACTTTAAATATGCCCAGGAGGCCATGAAGTATAATGTGCGCCACTATCTGACCAAACCCATCGACGAGGACGAGCTCACCTCAGCGGTCCGCGAGATAAACGGCATGCTGGACAACGAAGCCGACGCGAGGTCCCGTGAACTCTTTTTTCGCACCAAGTCCAAAAAAGAGATAATCAGCGACATACTTTCGCACAACCTCGACCTGAAGCTCCTCAGCGCAGCGGATCCGGGGCTCCTCGCGGACAAATACCAGATCGTCGCCTACGAGAATTTCAACATGTCCGATCAGGAGCTGCCCTACCGTTTCTCCGAGCTGTTCAACGCGGCAGGGAGCAGGTCTTCCGCTTCGGTCCATCTCGTATACCGCGGGCACGATATCCTTCTGCTCCTCGGAGATTCCGGCATAGACCGCTTTAAGCGCTTTCTCGGCCACTACGAGTCCGAGCCCGAGCAGGGCAGCCCGCTCGACAGCATATTCGTGGCGTACGGCTGCGTGGTCAGTTCTCTCTCCGATATCCCCGAGTCCTACGCGCAGGCGGAGGAGCTCCTCTCCCGCCGTTTCTTCTGCGTTCAGGGACAGCATGTGCTCGGTTTTGACGATCTGCCCTCCGTCCAGAATAATCTGGAGAAGCTCGAGAACTCCCGCATTGACGGATACACCGCACAGATCTCCGACTATCTCCAGACCTTTAACCGCAGAAAGGTCGCCGAGGTGCTCTATTCGATCGAGGAGTACCTCTACCATGTCAATGCGGACATCACCGCGGTCAAGCTTTTCCTGGCTGACCTGTATCTGCGGATCAAGGATACGATGACGCACCGCTACAGCACGATAACCCTGCCCTTCGCGTCAAACGCGGAGATCATCTCTTTCATCAGCGCGCAGAACTACCTCTACGAGATCATCATCTATTTCTCGAACCGCTTCGAGGAGCTGATGAACTCCATGGGCAACTCATCCCGTGACAGCGTTATCGACGATATCCTCTACTACATCGACCACAACTACAATACGAACCTTAAGCTCGAGATGATCGCTTCGCTCTTCGGCTATAACAGTTCGTATCTCGGGAAGATATTCACAAAGACCGTCGGCGAGAGCTTCAATACCTATGTCGACCGCGTCCGCATCCGCCACGCCATAGAGATGCTGACCGACGATAAGCTCAAGGTCTATGAGATCGCCGACAGGGTCGGCTACAGCAATGTCGACTATTTCCATAAGAAGTTCAAAAAATACATCGGCGAGAGCCCTGCGGAGTACCGTTCAAAGCACGCCGGCGGGCAGATCGACTGACTTTAGCCGGCTGCGCAGCCGGTCACACAGGCAATAAACCATCATCCAAAAAACGGGCAGGAGGGATGATCCTCCTGCCCATTGTTTCTAAACCTTTTATCGTATAATCCTTAGCTGATCTTCGCCGGCACAGATCCTGTCTTTTATCACCTAATGACTGCCAGCGTAAAGTCTATCGTTATATTCTTTATTCCTACCAGCTTTGTCTTGTCTATGATCACCGAAGACGCGGTGCTCGGCGAACCCATGAGTATACGCGCATCTGCGGGCGGAGTCTTAACCCACTCGTTCACCAGGTTCACGCGTGTGCATTTTCCGTCATCCGAGCTCGTGTAAGGCGTAGCGATGAGTTCGAGCGGATTGCCGTCTATCGTGATCGAATTGATCAGCAGATGGCATCCGGGATACAGCAGCTCCGCATCCGCGACAGCCAGCGCGGCGAATGTCAGTCCGTCGTTGCCGCCCGCGAAATCGAGGCTTACCGTATACTGTCCGGGGCCTTCGACGATCGCGTTCGTTGCCGTGATACCCATCGTATTGTCCGCGGGGTTGAACACATCACCGACGCTGTAGGTTCCGGCGCCGCCGTTCCACATGATCCATGCTACGGGCGTGCCGGGTTCGTAGGTCTCCACGCCGTCCCACATCTCGGGCGCCGCAGCGCTCGCTGCCGCCATATGGTCTTTAACCGCGGTCAGATATCCTGCCCCCGCCGCCTTTTCCTGCTCGTAGCTTCTCGAGGCAAATACCGCAGCCACGGCATCATCCCTCATCGTGCAGGTCACTTTGTCATAAGAGCTGTTCGTATCCCAGAGCAGGGGTACCCAGTTGTTCAGATCGCAGTGATCGAGGAAGTACTCGGTAAACTCTACGGTATTCTCCTGTGTCTGGTGCTTGCCGTTCTCATATACGGGCAGGGCTCCGTATTCGCCGATTATGATGCCGTAACCCATGTCAGAGAACTTCTTCAGCTTTCCGAGGTACTGATCCATCATGTCGTAGTCGGCTTTGATGCCCCATCTCGACCATGTTCCGCCTTCACCCGCGCCGCAGTAGTTCCAGGGCGTATAGTAGTGTACGGAAAGGAACAGCTTGCCCTTCGCGGTATCCGTCGGCATCACGAATCTCGCGTCACATGTATCCGTGATGTCGGTATTGTAGCCGGCGATCAACAGGAAACGGTCATCGTTGTTGCCGCCGGTCGATCTCACGATATCGACGAATTTCTGGTTGATATCGTGGGTCATGCTGTACTGTCCGTCAGCGGACAGAGACCCTGAATCGGCCCAGCTTCCGTTATTGTTGAGGCCGTTTCCGAGCTCTTCGTTGGCCGACTCGAATATCAGCATATCCGGGTAATCCTTGAAATACGTCGACACCTGCGTCCACATCTCGGTGTAGATCTTCCATGCCTTATCGACTGTCGTGGGATCGGCGGAGCCGAACATTGCCCACCAGCCGGAGTCCCAGTGATCGTTGAGTACCACGAACATTTCGGCATCAAGCGCCCAGTTTACGACCTCAGCCACACGCTCGAGATAATCCGCGTTGATCTCATAGTCATCCTTGGCAAAGTCCATCGTATTGCACCACGATACAGGTATGCGCAGCGTATCGAAGCCTGCTGCCTTGTAGCCCTTTATCATGGCCTCCGAGGTGATCGGCTGGCCCCATGCGCACTCATAGGTCGTAACCGACGCGTTCCTGCCGCTCGAGGTCGCCTCAAATGTATTTCCCAGATTGATACCGTTGCCCATGTAATAGGACAGCTCGATCGAGTTCATATTTGTCAGATCCATATCGCTGAACTTGGCATTATTCGTGCCGTCCGCAACAGGCTGTGTGTTCGTCCCCTGCTGCGCGGGCTCGTCCCCGCCCCATTTGAGGTCTGAGAGCGTAAATACCACCACTGCCTTTTTGGGGCTGTCCACAGTTGTAAAATTGGCCACATGCTCGCCCATCTCCACCTCTGCGACGCATGAGCCGTCCCACGAGTTTACGGGATCGTTCGTGTCAAATACGCCGTTCGACTTCAGAGCGGATTTGGGAGCGTCCATGGTCACGGTGAGCTCCGTGCCGTCCACTATCACCTTGTCGTAGATGATATTGCAGGCGGTGATCGGTGACTGTCCGTCGCCTCTGATGTGTTCCATATCCGTGATATAGATCGCGGTGAGGTTCTTCAGCGCACTCACGCCCGCTGCGACCGCCTCGGCCGAGAGGTCCGCCCCGCAGTCGAACTCGACCGCATACTGCCCGGCTTCGGTCACGAATATCGACTGTTTTCCGGACTCGTTGCTGTAGTATGAGTGATCCGCGTCGTTATAATACACGTTGAGCGCCAGCTCGATATAGTTTGTGCCCGAGGGCTTAGTCTTATATGCCGTCATATCCGGTACGCCGGCTGCTCCCGCATCGGACGTATTTGTATCCGTACCCTGATCGCCTGCAGCCTGTCCCGCATCGGTTCCGGGAGTCACACTGCCCGCTCCCTCACTGCCGTTGTCTGTACCCGCGCCGTTCCCTGCATTATTGTTTTCCGTACTGGTCACGTTCTCCGTGCCCGCCGCGGGCTTATCATTCCCGTCATCAGCAGTTTTTTTGCAGCCCGTGACCGTCAGTGCCAGTACCGTCAGCACGCATATCAGGCAACGCACGAGCCGGTACTTTCCGGCAAGAAGCATCCTGCTGCCGTCCTGCAGGTGCTTTCCGGTCGTACGCATCCTGCCGCCCTGTATCATAGTCATGTTATTCTTCATATCCATCCTCATTTTCAGACTTTAATTCTGTCCTATAGTTTATCAATGCCACCGGAAAACCTTGCATCCTCCGGTGGCACCGTAATCATTTAATCTTCAGAGCTGCATACCGGCAGCTTTATTTGCCTCTTACAGCCTCTTCGAGCGCATGGCGCTTTGCTGCCTCATCGATCGACCACTGTTTGCACTGCTCGTAGCCGTATGCGTTCGCGGTGTTGATCATCTGGTTCACATAGTAGTTGTACTCGCCGTCCGATGCCGCATAGATAGCCTTCCAGCTGTAGTCCACGATACAGGTCGTAACCTGCTTCCAGATCAGCTCAAAGTCGTCGTCCATCTCCGCCTCGTTGTACTCGGTGGCAGGAGCTACCTTGTACTGCAGATGCTCCATGTACTCGGCCACGTTCTCGGCTCCGTTGTAGTCTACCCAGTCCTGCTGGATCGGATAATCGATCTTGTTCGCGATGCTCCTCCAGTACTGCTGGTCGTAGGTATCGCCCGAGGTGTTGGGGTTGATCTCATTACCGGACCAGGTCGTGTTGTTGATCTGGAGCTCGCCGTCATGGAAGGTACCTCCGGCATACTTGCCCGCCTTCTCCTCGCTCATGACCGTGTTTTCCTTATCGTTGATGCACTGCGAGCCGAACTCGGTCAGGCATGCGCGGCCGTCGGCATCATAGTACCATGTGATATCCTTGGGACCGTAGAGAGCCGTCATGTATCCGTCGGGAGTGCACAGCCAGTTGATGATCTGCATGCACAGCTCGGGATGCTCGGTGTTCGCGCCGATCGTCCATACACGGTTTCCGCCGTAGGGGCTCATGCCGTAGCAGAGCGGAACCGCCTCTTCGGGAACCATCGTGTACATATATTTGCCTTCGGACATATGCGTATCGGTGTTGAAAGGACCGCTGCCCGCATAGTTGAATATCGAGAAGAATACACCACCGACCTTCATTTTCTCGATCATCTCGGTATATGTCTGAGTCATCGAGTTGGGGTCTAAGAGTCCCTTCTGGTAGAGGGTATTAAAAAACTTCAGCGAGGTCAGATACGGTCCGTCGGGCTCGAGCGCGTCATGCATCTTGCCTGTGTCGGGATCGTAGATGCCCAGCTGCATCTCGTCATATCCCCAGTACGCCGTAGCGAATGCCTTGATATACATAACCATGTTTCCGTCCCAGTCGGGCCAGATCGATACGGCATAGGTAGGGTTTCCGTTCTCGTCTGTGGGGCAGATCTGCTTCATCTGCTCGAACAGGGTAACCAGATCGTCGAGATTCTTGACTACGGGATAGCCGAGCGCCTTGTACAGATCCCAGCGGATATCCCATGTATAGAAGAACTGCTCGTGCGATTCGCTCGATGATGCCACGGAATGTCCGAATCCGTAGAGCGCATCGCTCGCGCCTTCGGTAATTGTCGATGTTAATGACTTATTGGCAGCGAGAGCCTGTCCCATCGTGTCCCTGATATCCTTGCCGTAGTTATCGAGCAGGTTATACTTGTTCCAGTCCAGGAGCATGCCGCTCTTTACCGCACGCTTGTAATCATTGCCCGTAGATCCGAATACCACGATATCACCGAGGGTTCCGGACTCCATACGCGTATCGAACACACCGTCCGAATCGGGGATGATGGTCAGCTTTACATTGAACTTTTCCAACAGCAGCTTTGCGATCCAGCCCTGCTGTTCGCCCGAATAGTTTGCCAGCTGTGAATAAACGACCAGCTCTACGGGGGCCGATGTTTCGTCCTTGCCCGCTGCTTCACCGGTCACAGTGCCGGTATTATTGTCCGAGCCGCGCCCGGTCACATCCGCATTTTTAGTGCATGCGGCCAGTGACATGACCATCGCCAGCACGAGTACGAAAGAAATAATCTTTTTCATCATTTTAGTGCTCCTCTCTTATCAGCCCTTGACTGCTCCCAACATTATACCCTTTTCAAAATATTTCTGCATCCAGGGGTATACCAGGAGTATCGGAAGGACCGTAACCATCGAGATCGTGTATTTGATAACCTTACCCGAATTCAGCTTATTGATCAGCGCTTCCATCTCAGACGCGGTACGCGCGGTACCGATCGTGGAAGCGATGTTGCTCGACTGATTCAGCCAGATGTACAGCTTATGCTGCAGGGTATGCAGATTCGGGGAATTCTGCATGTTGATCACGGAATCCATAAACGAATTCCAGTGTCCCACCGCGCCGAATATCGCGATCGTTGCGAGTATCGGCTTTGAGAGCGGCCATATCAGTTTCCTGAATATCGTCATGTATCCGGCGCCGTCGATGAATGCGCTCTCCTCGAGCTCGGCAGGGATCGATTCAATATATGTTTTTACAAGTATTATGTTATAGGGCTGTACGATAGCCGGGATAATGTATCCCAGGTAGTTGTCGGTCAGTCCCAGCATCAGCATATTCGTATATCCCGGGATCAGACCTGCGTTGAAGTACATCGTGATAACGAGGAATCTGTACCAGAATTTCCTGTTCCACATCTCCTTCTTAGTGACCAGATACCCGCAGAACGCGGAAGCGACAACCATCAGGACCGTACCGATCAGCGTACGCGATATCGTAACGATGAACGCCTGCCCGAGGTCTCCGAGCGCCAGCATATCCTTGTAGTTCTGTAAGGTAAATCCGATCGGATAAAAGTTTACCGCGCCTCTGGCCACCATTTCGTTGTTTGAAACGGTGTTTATGAAGATGTAATAAAAGGGGAAAAAGCACAGCAGCGCGAATAAGCCGAACACAATGTAATCCACTATGTAAAACGCCACATCGCCGCCCGTCAGCTTGATATGCGACTTATGCTTGCGGTAATAGGCTTTTTCCAGCTTCGCATCCAGTTTTTCCTGCTTTGTCATAGCCATATCGGTTGCTTCCTCCTTCCCTTAAATGATACTCTCGCCGCGGACCATCTTCGATATTCCGTTGGCAAAGAAAAGTAGTGTTACGCTGACTAAGGTTTTCAGCATACCGATAACCGTTGAGATCGGTATCTTGCCCGCGCCGATACCCAGGTTGTATACGTACAGATCGAGCACTTCCAGGTTATTCTTTGTTACCGCGTTGGAGAATACCAGGTACTGATCCATGCCGTTGCTTAAGATTCCGGCTACCGCCATCAGCAGCATAACCGAATATGTCGGCAGGAGTCCGGGCAGTGTCACATGCCTCATCTTCTGGAAGCGTCCCGCTCCGTCGACCGTAGCCGCTTCATAGAGCTGCTGGTCTATACCGGATATTCCCGCAATATATATGATCGCGCTCCAGCCTATGCCCTTCCAGATACCCCACAGGAGCATCTTTATGTAGAGCATGTCCTTATCCTGCAGGTACAGATGGCTGTGGACCACTCCGGTGATCTGCGTCAGTATATTGTTGATAAAGCCTTCGTTTGAGAATATCGCAAACGCGATCGCGTAGACCAGAACCCAGCTGATGAAGTTCGGGATCGTGGTAAATACCTGTACGATCCTCCTGAACCACCCTGTCTTGATCTCCGAAAGGAATATCGCGAATGCCATGGCGAGCCAGCTCGTAGCGATACCCAGACCGCTCATGATCAGCGTGTTCTTCATAACACGCATGATATCGGCCCTGGTCATCGGGTTGTCGACCAGACTCTTGAACCATTTGAACCCGACGAAATCGTTCATGCTGAGGTTTCCGGGTCCCGATTTGTAGTCAAAGAATGCGTAGCGCCATCCGTACAGCGGCAGATACGCGAATACGAATGCCAGGATGATAAAGGGCAGGAACATGATAAAGAGCTTATATGTCGTAAGCATCTCACATCTCTCACCCGTAGCCGGACGCGGCTGCGCTATGATCAGGAGTACCGAGCAGAGCAGCTGCAGTACCGCGAATCCCAGCATGACAAAGAGCGGCGTCGGCAGCGTATCCACCGCCATGTTGAAGCCTACCGTCTCCGCTATTTCCGCGTCTATCGCCTGATAGAGCCTGTAGGTGGAGAGCATCTGGAAAAATCCGCCTATGATCACGCCCGAACCGCCGAGAGTGATATAGTTTGATATGCGCTTCATCTTGAGATTGCCCAAAGATACGCAGGCAGCCACAGACAGCATTATTACGCCCACAACCATCAGTGCCGAGGCGATCATCAGACTGCGGATGTCGCTCTTGTAAAAGTAGTTGTGGTTTATCTCGTATTTGATATTGATAACGAGTCTGTTATACGACAGCGCGGAAGTTAAAAGCGAAAGATTCTTGTTCATCTGCGTGAATATCCTGGCAGGATTAAACTCACTGAAGAATACCAGAACGAACGCAAATAACAGGCTTATGCGCGTCACATAATAGACTTTGTCCGTCCAGCCGTTGCTGACCTCGGTTCTCTTAGCCATCTTGCTCTCCTCTTTAGATGCGGTTTTAACCGCATCCGATCCCTCGTACAGCATGCCGCCTGCGTACAAGGCTTCCTAAATCCCGGCCGGAGCTGTAATACTCCGACCGGGGCAAAAATTAACTTATCCGTTATTATTTCTTTTTGCGTGTCGCGAAGAATACGCATACGCCTGCAACTACGACAACACCTGCGATGATGCCGATGATGAGTCCGGTGTTGCTCTTCTTTGCGGGCTCTTCCGTTACCGTTGTCTCTGCTGTCTCAGGAGCATCGGTCGTTGCGGGAGCTTCGGTAGCCTTAGGCGCCTCGGTAGCTGCGGGAGCCTCTGTTGCTGCGGGCTCGGGCTCAGCCTTGGCTGCCTTGTCATAGTTAAATCCGCTTACGGTGAAGGTGATCTCCATCGAAGTCATGGGAACGTTGTACGCGCCGATCTGGGCATTGTCGCCCTTGCTGTAGACACTCTCTACCTGGATCTGCATGTAGTTTACGCTCTCCTTGTTGAGCTTCTGCGAATCCTCGCCGAGTGCGATCGTCTTGCCGTCCACCTTGAGGCTTACGTCGCTGATAACGATCTCATCGGTGTTGGGGATATCGGTCGAGAGGAAGATCATGTTCATGTGATCCTGAGAATCGAAATCACCTGTCAGATCAAGTCCGTCAACAGATACGGTATAAGTTCCGTTTCCTGCGATGACCGCATCCTTAAACTCACCGGCTCTGGTTACCGCGTTGTTGTCAGCGTCCCAGCCGGTTACCTGCATGAAGTACTCCATGCCGTTGTCGCCTACGATGCCGCGGCCGTAGCTGGGCTCGTCGAATGCGTTACGGAATGAGTAAGCGGGTGTCTGAAAGCAGAGGTACGCATTGTAGGTTCCGTCTAAGTCAACGGGGCCTGCGTTGGAGCCTGCGGGCTCGTTTCCGCCCTGCATGTTCTCAAATGCGCCTGCTACGGTAAAGTATACTTCGATAGTCTTGATAGCCGCAACCTGCTCGGGAGTGAGAAGTCTTGCGGTAGCTGTAGCCGCATCGCCCGCTGTACGGTTGTCGATGTAGCCCTTGCCGTTTACGCCCTCAAAATCGGGGTTGTTCCATTCGTTGTACAGGTTAACACGGGTATCTACAGCGCCGCCGTCTGCCGAGCAGGTGTAGGATGTGCCCTGAAGAGCGATCTCCTCGCCGTTGAGCACGATCTTGTCAACCGTAACTGTATATGTGGTACCGAATATCACTTCACCGTTGGGAAGTGTAAGGCACTCGAACTGTCCGCTGCCGAGAGCCTCGGGGAGCTCTGCCTTAACCATGTAAGAGCCGTTGCCCTTAACGGGAGTAGTGGTGATAACAGCGCCGGTATCGGTCCAGGATGCGTTGTTAAGGCTTAAGGTAGCCTCAGAAACCTCACCTACCACG
This sequence comes from Lachnospiraceae bacterium, assembly GCA_016288005.1. GTDB lineage: Bacteria > Bacillota > Clostridia > Lachnospirales > Lachnospiraceae > RUG11977. The sequence continues at coordinate 5,688 of JAEEXY010000030.1, read as the reverse complement.
ATGCCGCTCTCTGCGTAATGTCTGATAACAAACTGTGTTCCTGCGTATGAATCCCAGCCGAGCGCGATGATGTCGATCACATCATCCTTGGCTGCGGGAACCATGAGTGTTCCGCGAAGGGATGTCGAATCAACGGTTCCTGCCCAGTTCTTGCCGTTTACGCCGTCGCTTACGTCTTCGTTGCCGTCGCCGTCAGCGTCCCAGCCCCAGCTTACCTGCGCGCCGCCCCACTGATAGTAGGACTTGCTACCGTCGGCATGGGTAACCGCGATACCGTTCGAGCACCAGTCATTGTAGCTGAATGCGTCGCCGTCTGCCGCGAGATACTCAACATCAACAAGTACTGAATTGCAGTCGCTCGCTACGGTGTAGGTCGATCCTGCTGTCTTTCCGTCAACGTATGCCACGCCGCCGCTTACTGTTGCAGCGCCGCCTTCGGTGATCTCAACGCTGAACTGCTTTCCTGCGTATGAATCCCAGCTGGTCACGATAAAATCAACAACAGCGCCCTGCTCAGCGGGGATACCGAGAGTAGCCGTAAGAGCTTCGGTGTCCGCGTTTCCGAGCCATGTGCCGCCGTTTACGCCGTAAGAATCCTCTGTGCCGTCGCCGTCAGCGTCCCAGCCCCAGCTTACCTGCGCGCCGCCGAACTGATAGTACGATTTGCTGCCGTCCACGTGATTTACAACCACGCCGTATCCGCACCAGTCGTTCAGCGAGAATGCGTCGCCGTCAGCAGGTGCAAAAGTGATATTTGCCGTAATAACATTAACCGCACCGGCTACCGTATAAGAGTAACTCGGTGTTGCCCCATCGATGTAGGCACAATCAACGGCATCGGCCTTAACACCGACTTTGCCCGCTGAAAGGACCAACGCTGCCGCCAGAACCACGGCAAAAAGTTTCCTGAAGATCTTTTTCATGTTTTTCCTCCTCTTTAGATGCGGATTTACCCACATCTGATTCCTTGTCCCGAACGTCACTTGCGTACCGGACTTATCATATAGTCTGCCTGCTCCCCCTAAGGAAGCAAAATACCGCGCCGGAACCCCGGCACGGTATTCAGTGTAAATCATCATTCAATTATTAAAAACCGAAAGGATTTGACATAAAAGAAGTAAAAAACAGAGCAGGATCCGTCTATTTGATAAATACCAGCTCACCGTCCTGCGCGTAGCAGACGCCGGCTCCGGGTATATACCAGAGCAGCCCGAGGGTTGTAAACGGGGCATGTGAATCAAGCGTTATCATCATTTCATGTATAAGTGCATTGTAGAACGGCAACGCGCTGTCATCTATGGTTGCGTTGTCATAACCCGGAATGTTGTATTTCTCTATGATCTCATCCAGGTTCTTCAGGCTGTAAGCGTTACTCCACACATCATCATCGTCCATGGACGTTCCAAACCCGCAAACATATATAAAATCGCGGATACCTTTTCCTGTACCGAATCCGTTGCTTGAAGCCGCCAGTTTTTTCGCTCCGTCATACATTTCCCTCATGATATGCCCAAATCTGCTCGTACCGCGTACATCTCTGTATACATCTCCGTAACCGTAATCACTTACCGAGAACGGCAGCAGGGCCAGGCTCAGTCCGCCGGGGATCCTGTCATTCTCAGTAAACCCGTCCGTTAAGATCCATGTGATCTCGGTATGGTCACTGAGCTCCCATATCGTTACATGTATTTCGTTCAGATATTCATATCCGGACAGTATCCCGTAATATCCGACCGCATGACCTTCGGAATCATCCTCTCCGCTGAGCCTCAGCCCCATCTCTTTCAGGCGTCTTTGGAACGCGGAAGTATCGGCACGGCCGATATCCACAAAGTTTACGCCTCCGTAGAATTCGTACGCGGGAGTACCAAAGTCCGCGATACCCATAGCGGCCGCGAGTTCCTCAAAGATCGTTTCGCGTCCGTATCTTTTCGAGATGATCAGGAAGGCATCCCGGTATTCGGGGTGCAGCATCGTATAACCGTCCCCGGTGGGCAGCGGCGCCGGATGGTCCTCATAATATTCTTCCGGATCATTTATGCAATCACGCACAAGGAAGTCTGCGTATTCACTGTCATAGAAGGAATCCATATCCTCTTCATATACCAGTTTATACAGTATTTCTTTCAGATCAAAGTCGCAGAGTATAATGCTGCCGTCATCCGCGATCAGTATACTTCCCGCAGTTTCGGTATTATCTCCGTAATCATCGTAGACCCATCTGATCCAGTTGCCCGTTTCGCTCAGGTGGAAAGAGACCTGCGCATTCCCGGGATCCTCATATTTCCAGAATCCGCCAATTTTTTCCAGCAGCGCTTTATCTTCATCCGACAGTCCCGTATCAGGTATATACGGCTCTCCTTCGCCTTGCGAAGGATCATCGGGCACCGCGGTAGGCGCAGGTGCCTGTGTCGGGCGGGGCGCAGCTGTAGGCTCCGCGGGCTCTATCTCAGGCTCTCTCGCATTCGATACATAGTCGGGCACCTCTATGCCGAGTACCTCGCAATATGCCTCAAATACCGAGACTATCCCGTCTCCGAGCTGCGAACCCGCCTGCGGATCGTCCAACCGGTCCTCGAGCATGATATTGAGCTTAGCCACCGCGTCGTACTGCAGCCAGTCTTTGTCCACATCGACTTCATACTCGTTATATCTGAGCACGCTGTTGATGACTTCGAGCGTTCCCCACTTAAAGAAATGCGATCTCGAAAAACCGAGTGCCTCTGACTTGAACCATGAATCCGCCGTCAGGCTGATATTCCTGTAATCCTCATAGTCCTTATACCAGAGCACGACATTCTGCTGTTCGTCATACATCCAGTCGCTGTTAGCCGGGAGCGTGTTGTTTACCGGCTGTGCGATGATGGCAGGCGTGACAGCCGGTGCTTCACTAACCGCAGGCGCATCGGAGGGTTTCTGTCCGGGGTCGCTGTCGGTACCCGCAGGCCCGGATGTCGGAGTTTCATCCTTATCTTTGCCGTTGTCCTTATCTTTGCCCGAGGCGACAGCAATATCCTGCTTTGCCTGTTCCGTCTCTTCCTCGATCTTTGCGACCTTGATATCCTGCTCGATCCGGTCCGCGATCGTTTCGGCCTTCGCGCTGTCGTCAAAACGCATGTTGAAACGCGTCCAGGACTTCTCATAGGCCGTCTGCGCATTCGGATAATCCATCTGCAGCATTCCGGCATGATGATCGCCGAGCGCCGCGATAAACAGACCGTCCTGGCTGTGCCATTTTACGACATTATTTCCGATGCTGAGATTCTGATCATCGGCAACAACATTAAACATATCGAAAATATTACCGGTATCGGTATCCGCCGTAACATCCGTGAACGTAACCTTCAGATCCAGTCCGTTGAAGCGGTCGCGGAAGTTGTATTCGGTGCCCGACTGCCCGATCGCCGCAAACTGAAGGGGAACGGTCACATAACAGCGGTACTGCGGGAAAAAGATGTCCTGCATTTCAATACTGCTGATCTCATCACCGGGAAGAGTCAGCTGCATGGCGGAGGCTCCCTGCTCATAAAGATGGGCGTACGCATCGGGAGCGTACATGGTCGCATGATACTCATACCCGTCGCGCAGTATTATAAAATGGTTAACCCTGTAGCCGGTTATATTATAATAACCGCGGACCGAGTTTTCTCCGGAAATATCGTAATCCCTCAGATCGTAATAATCGATGACATCCTGCAGATGTCCGGAAAAGCTGCGCCTGTAAACATGTATGTAGGCGCCTGTCTTCGGATCCGTAAAATATTCTTCGTTATCCTCTCCGCGGTATGCTTTCGTGAACACATCGGGATAGATCAGGTAACAGGTCCAGTTGTCAAAGAACCACGAGGTCAGCTTCCATGTCATACCGTCCTCATAAGGCAGCGCAAACAGCGGAGATATCTGTCCGACGGTATCCCTCACTTCGTTGCTTACCCACTTGCCGTCCTCGATGAACCTGCACTTAATGAGCGTCCTGAGTTCCCTGAATACGAAATCGTATTGGTTCTCATAGGTAAGAGTCGCATTGACCGAATGCTTCTGTCCGAGTCCGGTCACGGAATACTCGGTCATCGTCTTGCCGACGGTCTCAGCGGAATACCAGTCGGTACCGGTGGCAAGAACCTTGTTATAATCAGTGTTTGCTATAAACGATTCGACATCGTCCATGCAGGCAAAATCATTTTCTTCGAGAGATATCTTTAACTTCGCCTTGCTCCTGCTGTCCGAAAAAACAACCGAATTGTCCTCGTAAGCGGCAGAGAGCTTCAGCTGCGCGGGATAATATACCAGGCACTGCGCCGGCTCCGAATACCAGATCGAATAATCGTGGTTGTAGTTATCCACGCCCTTTTTGTAGCCGGTATTTACCAGGGCTGCGACCGCAGCGGCAGCCTGACCGGCATCAGTCTTATCCTTCGACCCGCTCTTTTCATCGGTCTTCGGTTTAACGGTCGCGCTCACGGGCTTACCGTTCACGTTCATATGGATGGTGCCGGTGCCGTCCGCTTTATCGGTGGACCAGGCTATACCGTCCTCGGTCACACCCTCGACAGTATCACCGGAGTGGAGCGCAGCGGGGCTCTCACCGGGCGCCAGGTCTTTGCCCGCATCGTCAGGCTCTATGCTGATCGAGACATAATGCGCGTCAAATGTGATCTTATCCTCGTCCGCTTTGATCCCGTCCATTACCGGCACATCGACAAAGGAGTCCGTCACAGTCTCTGTTTTGGTGTCGGTGTCGCTATCATCTTCATCGCCCTCCGTACCGACCCATAAAAAGCCGATCACAGCGGCCAACAGGCCTGCTGCGATCAGCACCGCTCCCGGCACCTTCTTTTTCCTCACGATCAGCAGCACTATGCCGGCGATCAATATCAGTATTCCCAAAATCATAACAACCATGACAAGCCCTCACAATAATCCTTTAATGCTGAATCTCATTCTTTATCATATTAATACGATTTCCCCAAAAAAAGAAGTAACAAAAGGTTACCTCTTTCAGGGATGCCTCTTGTTACTTCAATAAACTCAGATCTTTTCAAAAACGGGCATGTAATCGATCGGCGCGGCGACCGTCACGGTCTTTCCGCCCTCGTAGGTTTCGCCCGTGCTTGTCAGCTTCCAGCTGCCTGCCGGCAGATAAACCTCACGCTCAAAGCAGTTGAGCTTAAATATCGGCGCGCACAGGTACTTTGCTCCGAACATGTACTGGTCCTGCAGCTCCCAGCACTTCGCATCGTTCGGGAACTCGTAGAACATCGTGCGGATAAGCGGCGATCCGTTCGTGCTCGCCTCGTCGTAGAGCGACTTGATATAGTCATGCATCGCGATACGGATGTCGTAATACTTCTTCATGATGCGGTAGTTGTCCTCACCGTAGCTCCAGAGCTCATTGGGCTGGCCGGTGTGCAGGTATCCGCCGCCCCAGTCTCTGTCGTCGAGCGCGGGGATATTGTAGGGACCGCGGTCGCCGTGCATGCGGAGCACCGCGGAGTATACCGCGAACTGATACCAGCGGATCAGCAGCTGTCTGAAATCGGGGTCCGCAACATCGTCGGTCATGAAACCGCCGATATCGGTCGTCCACCACGGGATGCCCGCCAGACCCATGTTAAGGCCTGCCTGAACCTGATCGTAAAATGCCTCGAACGTGCTCGGTACATCGCCGGACCATACCACATTGCCGTA
>JAEEXY010000102.1 GCA_016288005.1 Lachnospiraceae bacterium | reverse complement strand
TGGCCCACTACAAGGAGCTCGGCATCGATCCGATGACCAAGACGCTGCTGTTCAGCGACAGCCTGGATTTCAAGAGGGCCACCGACATCTACAGATATTTTAAGGGCAGGGCAAAGACCGCGTTCGGTATCGGCACGTTCATCGCGAACGACACCGATGTACCGGCACTCAATATCGTCATGAAGACCACTGCCTGCAACGGCATGGATGTGGCAAAGATCTCGGATGTACAGGGCAAGGGCATGTGCAAGAATCCCGATTACGAGAAATATCTGATGCGCTGCATCCGCTGGAGAATGGAGCACGAAAAGGTTAATTCGCTGAGAGTCTGACCCCGGAGGGAGACAAATATGGGCATAAAGAAGGTCACATTAGGCAGAACAGGCATTACGGTGCCGCAGAACGGTTTCGGAGTACTCCCGCTGCAGAGAGTACCGATGGACGAAGCCGTGCATATCTTAAGGCAGGCCTATGCGGGAGGCATGAGATTCTTTGATACCGCCAGGGCATACAGCGACAGCGAGGAAAAGGTCGGCGCGGCTTTCGGCGGCGGATATGTCGACCGCAGCAGGATATTTATCGCGACAAAGACGCAGGCAAAGAATCCCGACGATTTTTGGAAGGATCTCGAGACCTCACTGGACAAGCTTAAGACCGACTATATAGACATTTACCAGTTCCACATGATGGGACAGTGCTGGAGACCCGGCGACGGGACCGGCATGTACGAGTGCATGCAGCAGGCCAAAGAGCAGGGCAAGATCCGCCATATCGGAGGCACCGCGCATAAGCTCGGAGTGGCGCGCGAGATCGCGGAATCGGGCCTGTACGAGACGCTGCAGTACCCGATCAGTTATCTGGCCGATGAAAAGGAGCTGGAGCTGATCAGGATCTGTAATGAGAACAATGTCGGCATGATCGCGATGAAGGGTCTGGCGGGCGGCCTGATCACGGATTCGGTGGCTGCCATGGCATTTATCTCGCAGTACGACGGGATCGTGCCCATCTGGGGCATCCAGAAGGAAAAGGAGCTCGCGGAGTGGCTTTCTTTCATGGACGAGGCACCTGCGATGGATGACAAGATCAGGAGCTTTATCGCGTCCGAACAGCAGGAGTTAAAGGGCGAGTTCTGCAGGGGCTGCGGCTACTGCATGCCCTGTACGGTGGGCATTCAGATCAATCAGTGCAACCGCATGTCACTGATGCTGAGACGCGCTCCGAGCAAGGGATGGTTAAGCGAGAGGTGGCAGCAGGAGATGGAAAAGATAAATGACTGCATCGAATGCGGGGCATGTCTGTCCAAATGTCCTTACAGCCTCGATATCCCGAATCTTCTCAAGAAGAATCTCGAGGACTATCGCGAGGTGCTCGCGGGCAACAGAAGTGTAAACTAAGGGAAATAAGGGAGAAATAAGATGAGGATAGTTTTTGTGCGGCACGGGGAGCCGGATTACGAGCATGACTGCCTGACCGAAACAGGTGTCAGACAGGCGGAGATGGCGGCCGTCAGACTGAAGGAGGAGGGCATCAGCGAAATCTGGGCTTCGCCTCTGGGGAGGGCACAGCAGACCGCAAGGATATCGTCGGAGGTGCTCGGACTCCCGATAAACACTCTCGACTGCATGCGCGAGATCACATGGGGGAGCATAGACGGGCAGCCGCTTTTTGCGGACGGACATCCGTGGGACACCGTCGATAAAATGGCCGCTGACGGCGTAGACCTGAATATGCCGGACTGGCGGACGAGTTCTTATTTTGCGAACAACCGCGTTATACAGGTGGCTGACGGCGTGGAACGCGGCATCGATGAATGGCTCGCGGGACTCGGGTATGTGAGGCGCGGAGCCTACTATGAGCATACGGTTGAGGAAAATGAGCATAAAACGGTCGCCATGTTCAGCCACGGCGGTTCTTCCTCGGTTGCGATAGGACATATGATGAACCTGCCCTTTCCTTACATGTGCGCCATGATGCATATGGAGTTCACGAGTATCACGATACTCAGGATGGGACGGAAAAAGGGTCTCTGCCCGCTTCCGTGCCTGGAGCTTTCAAACGACAGCAGGCACATCAAAGAGGGCAAATATCACAGACTTCAGGAGCTGTGAGAAGATAACGGGACATATCGCGGAGGCCGAAAGTCATTGAATGCGGACATATACGGTATAGCGGGATTCGGCGCAGAAAAGGAGATCGGGAGATGGACAGAACTTTAAAGGTAACGGGAAAAGGAAAGATATCGGTCAGACCCGATACGATCCGCATCCTGATAACGCAGACTGCCGTAAAGAAGAAATATGACGAGGCCGTGCGCGAATCTGCGGATCAGAAGGCCGGGATCACTGCGGGGCTCGGAAAGCTCGGTTTTGACAAAAAGGAACTGAAGACGCTGCATTTCGATGTAAATACGGAGTATGAGGGCTACGAAGCCAAAGACCACAGCTGGAAGCAGCGCCTGGCCGGCTACAGATATACGCACCGGATGAAGCTCGAGTTCCCTTCGGATAACGAGCGTCTGGGCAAAGTCCTGACATTGCTCGCATCATGCCCCGGCGAGCCCGAATTCACGATACAGTACACGGTCGCGGATCCCGAGGCGGCTAAAACTGAGCTGCTGAAAAAAGCAGTGGAGGACTCAAAGGCAAAGGCCGAAGTCTTAAGCACTGCGGCAGACGTTAAGCTCGGTGAGATCGTGACCATAGATTATTCCTGGGGCGAGAGCGAGATAGTATCGCCGCCCATGAGGGCTATGGCTTTAAGGGAGTGCAAGGCCTCGGGCGCCATGGATAACGGCATCGCGATCGACATCGAAGCGGATGACATTGATATAACCGACACCGTAACAGTGGTGTGGAGTCTGAAATAATATGAAATTTCCGGACAGTTTTGAAAAAAAGATAAAACAGGAGGGGTATGACCCTTCGGATATAGTTTTTGCAGCGGCGGGAGATATGAGTGACGATTATCGCTTCGCCGCTTCTGTCGTTGCGCTCACAAAGGATAAGCTGCTGTATGCGGCGTATCCCGCGGGAACGATGAAGGAGAGCAGGCTCGGAGGGTATCCGGCGTGGACCTTTGACGGGCCCGGCGCGGACGGGTATGATGCGGAGCCCGAACTCACCGTATTTGACCTCGCGGATGTCAAAAAGATCGACGTGCTGCGTGAGGTGGCGACAGGCGTGCTGCTGCTCGAGACCGAAGAAGAATCACGGATGATCTGCCGTTTCTCCAATACGAAAATGGAGGCATTCCTTAGGATCTCGCGTATTTTTGAAAAGCAGAAAAAAGGCGAGGAATTAAAGCCCGAGGACCTCGACGTAAAAAGAGGCAAGGAGTGCTGCCCGAAGTGCGGCCTGATCTATCCCGACCAGGAGCGCAAGGTCTGCCCCAAATGCATGGACAGAAAGTCCATCATGCTCCGCATGCTCTCGTATTTTAAGAAATACAGGCTGAGGATCGCGGTAATGATGTTCTGCTTCGCGGGCACTGCCGCGCTGAACCTGGTGTGGCCGTACTTGAGCGGAACAGTGGTATACGATAAAGTCCTGGGCGGCGATGAGGAGTTCTTAGCGCTTTTCGGTATCCCCGCAGGACGTTTTGTTACGGCGCTCGCAGTGCTCACCGTCGCGATGATCGTGACGAAAGCGCTCATCCAGCTGCTCGGCATCCTGCAGGGCGTTATCACCGCGCATATAGCTCCCGACGTGGTCAGCCGCCTCAAAACCCAGGTATTTGACTCGATGGGAAAACTCTCGATCAGCTTTTTCTCGAAGAGGCAGACCGGTTCGCTCATGACGCGTGTTATGGGCGACGCGGACCAGATCTCCGGATTCTTTATCGACGGACTGCCTTATTTCCTGATAAATGTCGCTACGATGGCCGTAACGACGGTCATCATGTTCTGCCTGAACGCGCCTCTGGCCGCGGTTTCCGTGATATTCCTGCCCGTGCTGTTCATAGTCAGCTACAGGATGCTGCCGCATCTGTGGCATTTCTACGGAAAAAGGCACCGCAGCAGGAGAAGGCTTAACGCCCAGATGAACGAGAATTTCACCGGAGCGAGGGTAGTCAAGGCGTTCGGACAGGAAAACCAGGAGCTGAAGCGTTTTTCAAAGAGCAGTTCGAGACTGCGCGACGCGGAACTCGACCTGGTGCGCTACGACAACAGATTCTACGTGCTCTACTCATCCACCGAGGAGATCATCTCGTTCCTCGTATGGGCTGTGGGCGGCGCGCTGGTGCTCAGCAGGACCGGGCTCGAATACGGCCTGCTCATCACATTTTCCGCGTATGTCGGACAGATGAAAGGCCCGATGGATTTCATGTCTTTCTTCGTGCGCTGGTACACGGACAGCATGAACTCGGCGCAGAGAATGTTCGAGATAATCGACGCCGTGCCCGAGGTCCGCGAGGCTAAGGAGCCCAGGACCTGCGATACGCTCAAAGGCGAGCTGGAGCTGAAGAATGTCACCTTCGGCTACGAACCCAACAAACCGGTGCTCAAAGACGTGTCGTTTAAGGTCGGCGCGGGCGAGACGCTCGGCATAGTAGGCAAATCCGGCGCGGGCAAATCAACGATAGTCAACCTCATTTCGAGGCTTTACGACCCCGATGAGGGCGAGATATATGTGGACGGCGTCAACGTTAAGGAATACGCGTTTGACACCATACGGAAAAATGTGGCGATGGTTTCGCAGGAGACCTATATTTTCATGGGCACCGTGGCGGAGAACATCGCGTACGCGAAGCCGGACGCCACCCGCGAGGAGATAATAAACGCGGCGGTGCGTGCGAGCGCGCACGATTTCATATGCAGGATGCCCGAAGGGTATGATACGCTGCTCGGCGCCTCGGGAAGAAAGCTCTCGGGCGGTGAAAAGCAGAGGATATCGATCGCGAGGGCGATACTTGCCGACCCGCAGATACTGATACTCGACGAGGCCACATCAGCGGTCGACACCGAGACGGAGCTCGCCATCCAGCGCTCTATCGAGGAGCTCTCGAGAGGCAGGACGGTGCTCTCCATCGCGCACAGGCTCTCGACTCTAAGAAACGCGCAGCATCTGATAGTCGTGGAGGACGGCAAGATAGTAGAGGAAGGCACTCATAAGGAACTGATAGAGAAAAAGGGCGTGTTCTGGAAGCTGATGCAGCTGCAGACCAAGGCTCTGGCCATGAGAGGTATGACATGAAAGACAATGAAGAATATGAGGATCTGCTCGATCTGAACGATTTTGACGAGGAAGAGCTGAAAAAAGAGGGCGACGAGCTGCTGACACTGCGCTTCATCGACGGCAGCAACGCTAAGTTCGCCGCGACCGAGGGCGGGTTTGTCTCGCTCGAATTTGACGGCAAAACCCACAAGAGGATAGGCGTGTATCTGACATTTCCGCTGTCCGACCCCGAGTCGTTCATTTCCATCAGGGAGGCGGACGAAAAGGCAAAGGAGATAGGCGTCATCAAAAAGCTCTCCGACATCGCTCCCGACCAGGCGGAGCTGATCAGGGAGCAGATCAAACTGCGCTATTTTATGCCCGAGATCACTAAGGTCATCGACGTAAAGGACGAATACGGCTATGCTTACTGGAACGTGATCACATCCTTCGGAGCCTGCAGGTTCACGACGGGTATGGGCGGCGATTCCGTGGTTTCGCTTTCGGACGCGAGGATACTGATCACCGATATCGACGGCAACCGCTATGAGATCAGGGATTTCAACGCCATGACCCCTGCGGAAAAGAAAAAGCTCGATATCTTCATCTGAGAACGGATATATCTTATGAAACTGTTATTTGAACTGAGCCCCGCAGAAATGAAGGGGCTGGACCTTTCGGCAGACGAAAGGATATATTACTGCGTACCGGCCGATCTGACGTACGACAACGCGAAGCTGCAAAGCCGCGACGCTTTTTCTCCGGACACGTATCTGATCGTTACGGATCAGAGGCTGTGCGTGCTCACGGACGGAAAGCTAAGCTATTCCGTGAGGCTTTCCGACTGCGAAAAGATCAAATGCGAGACGCAGGTGCACAGCGGTATCGTGACCGTTACGGAACGGGGGAAAGACCCCGTGTGCGCGGCCCGCTTTTCGATGAAGCACATCATCAGGGCAGGCTATGTATGCAGGGGCGCGCAGAACATCATCGACGCGATACGTGACGGACGCGCCCTCTCCGAAAAGGACAGGGTAGTGAGCCGTGAGCCCGAGAAATACTGCCTCAAATGCGGCAGGGCTCTGCCCGGGACCACGGTATGTCCCTACTGCTCGGACAAGAGGGCAAACTTCCGCAAGTTCTTCGATATGGTCCATGACTATATCGGCAGGCTCCTGTTTATCTCGTTCGTGATGCTGATCGCTTCGGGCATCAGCGTTGCGATCCCCGCCATACAGAAGTATTTCATCAACAATTCCTTAAAAGACGCAAAGGGCACCATGGGCGACCTGGTCATCTTCCTCGCGCTGACGCTCGTGCTGACCGTGATCTCGCTCGCACTGGGCACATGGAGATACTGGCAGCTCGCAAAGCTGGGCACGGAGCTGAGCATGTCGCTTAGGGCCAAGCTTTACGTAAAGATACAGACGCTCTCGCTGTCGTTCGTCGATACGAGAAAGCCCGGCGTGCTGATGAACCGCGTTTCCGGCGATACGGCCAGGATCAGGCAGTTCATGGACGACGTGTTCAGCAATATGTTCTCGACGCTGCTCACGATGATCGTCGCGCTGATCTACATGTTTACGATCAGCGTTAAGATGACGCTGATGACGTTCGCACTGGCGGGCAGCGTATTCATCATACTCAGGATATTCAGGCACAGGACGCATGTCATTTTCCATAAGCAGTGGAAAAAGGACGACGAGCTCAACTCCTCGCTGCAGGACGTTATCTCCGGCATGAGGATAGTAAAGAGCTTCGGTCAGGAAAAGCGGGAATCGAAGCGTTTCACCTCGAAATCCGAGGACTACGCGAAGCTCCAGGCAAAGAACGAGTCGTTCTGGGCGACATTTTTCCCGATACTCACATTTATACTCGGAGGCGGCACGTATATCGCGGTATTCTTCGGAGGCCGGAGCGTGCTGGCGGGAGACCTGTCGGTCGGCGATCTGTACCAGTACATCATCTACTGCGGATACCTGTTCGGGCCGCTCAACTGGATGACGCATCTGCCCCGTGCGGTCATGAACATGATTACTTCGGTAAACAGGATATATGACGTACTCGGCGAGGAGCCGCTGATCACGGATTCTGAGCAGCCAGTCGAAAAGCAGATAAAGGGAGACGTGGAGTTCGAGAACATCACTTTCGGCTACCAGTCCTACGATCCGGTGCTCGAGAACGTCAGCTTCGGCGTGAAGGCCGGAGAGATGATCGGACTTGTGGGTGAGTCCGGCGCGGGCAAGTCGACGATCATCAACCTGCTGATGCGCCTGTACGATGTGGACAGGGGAAGGATAACGATCGACGGAACGGATATCCGCGATCTGTCGATGGAGAGCCTGCATTCGCAGATAGGCGTGGTGCTGCAGGAGACATTCCTGTTCTCGGGCACCATCATAGACAATATCAGATACGCAAAGCCCGACGCGACCTTCGAGGAGGTCATAAAGGCCTGCAAAGCGGCGAACGCGCATGATTTCATATGCAAAACGCCCGACGGCTACAACACCTACGTCGGCGAGCACGGATACAGCCTCTCGGGCGGAGAACGCCAGAGGATATCGATCGCGCGCGCGGTGCTGAACGACCCGAGACTGCTGATACTCGATGAGGCTACATCCGCGCTCGATACCGAGAGCGAGTTCCTGATACAGCAGGCTCTCTCGCGCCTTATCAGCGGACGCACGACTTTCGCGATAGCGCACAGGCTCTCGACCCTGCGCAACGCCGACAGGATCATCGTTGTCGACCGCCACGGCATAGCCGAGATGGGCACGCACAACGAACTGCTCGGGAAAAAGGGCATTTACTACGGCCTCGTGGAGGCGCAGCTGAAGATGGCCGGCGGAGAGTGAGAATCACATCAGCCGGTTCAGCGTCTCCAGCACGAACTCGGTCGCGGCGGCGCGGACCTCGTTGCGGCTGAGGTCCTTGTAGTGCTTGGTGCAGGTCGTGAGCGTGCCGTTGATGTAAAAACCGAAGCAGACGGTGCCCATCGGGATCTCGATCGTGCGGCCGTCGGGCAGGGTCTGGGTCGCGCCGCCAGAAGGGCCGGCGTATCCGGTGGTAGAGGCGGCGACCTCGGTGCCGGCGGCGAGAGCCCGGCCTCTGGCCATCTCGGCGGCGACTTCTTCGCTTACGACATTATAATTTTCTATTGTTGCGGGAGATACTCCCGCATATTTTATTTTGGCCTCGTTTGAGTATGTGACTACCGATTCGCCGATGACCTTCGACGCGTCGGCAACGTTCACGATACGTGCGGGCAGCATGCCGCCGGTGCAGGATTCGGCAAAGGAAATGTGCCAGCCGCGCGCGATGAGTTTCTCAACGACCTGTGTCTCGAGAGATATGTCTCTGATGTTATCACTCATGATATGACCTCCTTGTGTAAGACCATTATACTACGTGCGTCCCCGGTACGGTAGAAAAAATAGCAATATCCGACAACCTGCGCTAATTTGTTGCATTGTCAACACTCCACGGATAGTGTATTATTTTTCGTCGGAGGGCTGATTCATAATGAACTGTTTCTTTAATCGATTTAAAACCGTCTTACACCGCTCGGCGGCGCTGCTCACGGCAGTCTGCCTTATCCCCGCGGCGGGGGGATGCGGCCTGATCCCCAGGGAAGAG
>JAEEXY010000029.1 GCA_016288005.1 Lachnospiraceae bacterium | reverse complement strand
TGCTCGCATGTTTGCATCAGAATGCAAAGGGTTTCCGGGCATCTCCGGTAAAATCATACGGTAAGGAACATTGTGAATGTACGAAAAAAAGAATACAGGCGTTGGAAAATCTGGAGTTGAGTACTGAGTATTCGGCGATCATGCAAAAGTGCTGTGACCATGCCGGGACAGTATTGGAAAAAGCGCGGGATGAATTTCATATGATCCATGGTGATCTGTCTGTGTCAAATATCCTGCAAACACCTGGAGGGCTGGTGCCTATTGATTTTTCGTTTTTCGGAATGGGACATCCGATGTATGATCTTGCAGTTCTGTTTGGGAATATCAGCGGATTGGTACGCAGACAACAAATGGCAGAAGGCTATCGGAATGCAGGCGGAACAATCCGTTATGACGTGCTAGATGCTTGTTTTATACTTTCGTTGTTAGATTGTATCGGAATTCATTATGAACAGTGGGGTAAGCAGGAATGGTTTGTGCCCAGAATGGTACGGTGGCATAAGGAAAACCTGGAACCGTATGTGCAGGGAGAGCGCATATATGCGGATGATTTTTATCTGTTGCACGTGCAGAGCACAGGTTAAGAATATTCGCAAGCAGTGCTGATTTGCCCTTGGAAAAGTTTCCAACGCACGAGACGGTATGTCTTTTGTCCAAACTTCGTGAAGCAAAGCATTATGTGAGTGTGAAGCTGGATATGGATGAGATGAAATATAGGAGCATCTTGTGAGAAAAATACTATGTTCAACAGGGGCATTGTTTCCGCGGACAACCCCCGAAAAATATGCGGCGCTTGGTGATATGGCGGATAAACTGAACTGTGATGGATTTGAGTTCATGGTGGACAGTACGATGTATGAAAATGTGCACAAGCTAATTCAAATCGTTAAGCCACTGAAGTTATGGATTCCGGTGGTGCACTGTCAGAAATCGCTGGGGGAATCTTTATGTGGTATGAAAGCTTGGTTTGACGGGACAGGATATCATGAATACAGAATGACGGATGAGGAGGATCGGACAGCCTTCCAAAACGGGATAGAACGCTTTCGAGTGAATTTGGAGATTGCAGGTGCCTTCGGTGCTGACAAAATGGTGCTCCACCTCTGGAACGGTATTGTATCTGATAAGAATCTTTCCAAAAACATCGAACGCTTTGGCGTGTTAAATGAACTGGCGAGAGCTTCCCGGGTAGAACTGATGATTGAAAATGTGGTATGTAACCACAAGAATCCTCTCGAAAACATAAGAAGAGTACACGAAGCATACCGATGCGCCACTTTTGTCTATGACACCAAGATGTCTGAGTTTCACAATCAGACCATGGAACTGTTTTCCTCTGAGTGGGACTGGCTGCTTCGCGAGTGTCTGGTATCGCACATGCACATTAATGACTATAATGGCGGGTACATGGACTGGAGCAATCTGAAAACACTTCCCGTCGGAGCGGGAAAGATTGATTTTACAGGCTTTTTTGATAAGCTTGCACAATATGACTATGCAGGTGACTTCACGGTGGAAGCGACTGCTATTTGCAGGGAAACCGGTGAAGTGGATTACGATATGCTGAATGCATGTTTTGACAGGATTCGGAACCTGCTGCGACATACTGAAACACATAAATAAAGTAAATCAGAGGAAAGAGAGATTTATGCCGGGTAGGAAATACTTATATACGGAAAGGGCGCACTATATGTCCCCGAACATGCACTTCGGTATCATGGCGGAAATCGGATCGGAGTTCGATGCGGACGGTATCATCGAGAGCATTGGTGTTCTTAGATCGGCTCATCCGCTTATGAGAAGTCTGATAGCCGAGGAGGAGGGAAGTTCAATGATATATTATGAGGAGCATCCTGAACTTGAGATTCCGATAACGATAAAAGAGGCAGACGATAACTGGCAGACTGATTATGAGGCGGTATCTTCAGCTGGATGGAATGTTCAGAAGGAAGCGCTGCTCAAGGTCTATGCTTATCCATCCGAGAGCGGAACGAGAGTCCTTTTTATAACGCATCATCTTCTTTGCGACGGGAGAGGGCTTCTACAGTTGGTGCAGGAGTTTGCGGATCATTATACTAGCGGTGCCAGGCCGCACCTGGTTGATGAGAAGCTGATGGAAAGCCTTGATGATCTTCCGAATGGCAGCGACCTTAGGTTTATCAGCAGGGCGCTGATCAGAGATGCCAATAAGAAGTGGCGTAAAGAAGGGCATAGGGTCAGCTACGACGAGTATCTTGAGTTTGAGCGTGATCATGATCGCAAACAGGATATAAAGCGTGAGATAAAGAGAGTTGACGGAGAAGAGCTTGATACGCTCCTGGGTTTATGCAGAGAAAACGGGGTATCGCTCAATGACTATCTTGTTGCTAAGATGATGATCGATGAGAAAACAAATAAGGTGGTCATAGCTTCTGACATAAGGAATAAGATTAAAAACTATAAGGAAGGCTCGCTTGGAAACTATGCTACAGCATTCAGCGTGGTGGTTAAGAAGAAAACCTCTGAGATCATGGAACTCGCCAGGGCTGTAGATCATGAAGTCAGGAGCATAATAAGTAAGCCGGATAGGGAGATGCTCGTTCTCTCGTGTTATTTCAATATGGATCCGGAACTCCTCGATGCCATAGCTATATCGACTCTTGGAAGTTTTGAGAGCAAGGCCGGCAGATTTGTCGGCAGCAAGATGTTCGGTTATGAAAAGCGCGACGGCCATTGTATCACGAACCTTGGAAGAGCAGAGAGCAACACTATAAGAGAGGGTGTATTCATTCCGCCGGCATCTCCCGCAAACAGGAAGGCGTGGGGCGTTCTGACGATAAACAATAAGATGAGGATTTGTTCAATACAGTCAAAGTAAATCAATGGCATCGATGCACGTATTTGAATGGTGGGGCGGTGAATACCACCCGATAGAGGAACTCATTGCGGAAATGGATGAAGTGAAAAAGAAACAAAAACAGGAGTAACAGATTTATGAACCTACAGGATTGCTACGTTGAAGAGGATCTTTTTCCCAAAATCTTTACCGATCATGAAGAGAGGGAATACGGAATCCTTTTCTTTAATACAGATAATAAAGATTCTTATGATTCTAACCATGCGGTGATCTATAAGGATAAGATTCATGATCTTCAGCAGGTGCTATCAGATATTATCGCTTTTTATCAGGAAAAGGGAAGCAGACCGATCATATATCAATCCATGCTGGATGATAACTGGTTCGACGAAATACAGGAAGAACTCACGGCGGCCGGATTCAGGAGCTGGATCGAAGATCAGGAGTATATGCTCCAAGCGGACAAGAACAGGATCATTCCCAACCCTGATATTACAGTCAGAATAGTTTCGGAATGGAGCGATGGGATAGAGAATGTATTTATTGAAGCGGAAGAACCATGGGAGATCAAGGTTGCGAAGAAAACGCTGGACTGCCCGGAAGCATGGATGTTTGCAGCAAGTATGAACGGTAAGACAGTCGGATTATTGTACGGACATATTTCAGAAAGAGCCTGCCGGGTGGATTATCTTCTTGTTTCCAAGAAACACAGAAAAGCAGGTGTCGGTCGTGCTCTGTTTTATTACTATGTGGAATGGTGCAGGCAAAACGGTATTGATAATGTCTATATATGGCCGGACGGTGAGACGCCCAAAAGAATATATGAAGAAGGCGGCTACAGAGTGGTCCGGGTCCGCAAGGCAGGACGCGCGGTAATAAGGGAATAGAAAAAGGCAGATCATTGAAGAGCACGAACAGTAATCCGGCCGCTTGACGTAATGCCCTAACTGTGGTATAAAATACATGTTCATTAAATTTTTGAGGAAAGTGAGGTAATCATAATGCGTGTCGCAAGATTTGAGATTGTAAGTGAATATAGTATGATGACCTCGGTTTCTGCCCTTTGATCCTATAGGGATATATTAATATGGCTTTATGACCGTGGCTTGGCTGTCACGGTTTTCTTTTGCCCTTTTCGGGCAGTTTTCCGTTACACCGGGTCTCCATACTATAAGAGTAATCGCGTGTTGAACAAAGAAAGAATCAAAAGGAGACTGCAAAATTGAATAATATAATCATCAGAAAAGAAACAGAAGAAGACTACTATGCCACTGAACTTATGACGATGCGGGCTTTCTGGAACATACACGATCCCGGATGCAATGAGCATCTGCTCGTGCATAAGCTTCGCGGCGCCGGGGAGTATTTGCCGGAACTGAGCCGCGTGGCAGAGCTTGACGGAAAGATAGCAGGGGCTATTTTCTATTCAAAGGCCGCGGTGGTTGACGGCGATAAAAAGTATGAAGTATTAACATTCGGGCCGCTTGCGGTGGAGCCGACATGCTTCAGTATGGGAATAGGCTCGCTTCTTCTGAAAGAAACGCTGCCTTTGGCAAAAAAAGCCGGATATAAGGGGATCGTGATCTGCGGTGAGCCGGAGTATTATCCGAAACACGGTTTTGTGACCTGTGATCACTTTGATATTCATCATCCGGCCTTTGGGAATGCCGATGCTTTTATGGCACTTCCGCTGAATGAGGGGTTTGAAGAGATCCACGGATATTTTTATGAAGCGCCTGTCTTTGAGACATGCGAGGATGAAAAGGAAACGGAAGAGTTTACGAAGGGCTTTCCCTATTACAAGCCGTTAAAGCTTTCCTGCCAGTGGCTTCATGTCGAAAAACTGGGCAGGATTTGTGAAGTAAACAAAAACGGTTATAAGATCAGGTTCTGGGAGCAGGAGCTGCCGGCGAAGCTGAAGGGGCATTTTTACGAAGAGGATGCCGAAAAGCTGCCTGTCGTGGGTGACTATGTGACATTTCTGTATAACCGTCACGGAGATTCCGTGATCCTGTCGGTCTGCGAGAGGAAGAGCTTTCTGCAGCGGCCAGATCAGGCCAAAACAGGGGTCATGCAGTATATGGCGGCCAATGTGGATTATCTTTTTATTGTTACATCCCTCAATGAGGATTACAATTATAATCGTATAGCAAGGTACGCGAGCATCGCCGTGCAGGGCGGGGCAGTGCCTGTCGTGATCCTCACGAAATCGGACCTTTGCGCGAATGTGGGAAGGTATGTGAGGGAAGCGGAGCAGATTTCCGACAATGTACGCGTCCATGCCATATCGGCGCTCTGCGGGATCGGACTGGATGAGCTTAAGGAATACATGACTCCCGGAACCACCATCTGCCTGATGGGTTCTTCGGGCGCGGGGAAATCGACACTGATCAATTCAATAACCGGCGAAGAGACCATGAAGACATCCGCGATCAGGGAAGACGACGACAAGGGCAGGCATACCACCACGTACAGAAAACTGATCGAGCTGCCCGGCGGGGTTACGATCATCGATACTCCCGGCATGCGTGAGGTCGGCATGGCGAATGTGCAGGATGGGATCGATGAGACTTTCTCGGATATCGTGGAACTCGAGGCGAGATGCAGATTCGGCAACTGCAGGCACGAAACGGAGCCGGGCTGCGCGGTAAAGGCTGCCCTGGCAAGCGGGGAGCTGTCCGCTGAGCGTTATGAACTGTATAAAAGGCTTGGCAGGGAGAATACCAATAACCATGCCATGAAAAAAGAGATATCCAAATGGGCGAAAGCTTACAAAAAGAGCAATAAGCGAAACATGTGGGAGTAAAAAAATGAAGACCAGAGAAGAGGCACTGGAATACGGACTGACATTTCCGGACACATACCGGGACGCGCCGTTTCATGATGAAAACTGGCAGCTCGTGAGGTTTGCGGGCAATAAAAAGGCATTCCTCTGGACCTACGAGAAGGACGGCTTTGTCAACCTGAACGTTAAGGTAGATCCCGAAAAGGCTTTTTTCTGGAGGGAGATATATAAGTCCGTCGTACCCGGCTATCATCAGAACAAGGAGCACTGGAATACCGTGATCCTGGACGGGACGATACCGGATAAGGATGTCAGGCAGATGATAGCCGAGAGCTACGACCTGATCAGCGACAGCCCGTCAAAGCGGATCTACGAGGCCGTTAAGCGTATTCCGTACGGACACGTCGCGACCTACGCACAGGTCGCGGAGGCCGCCGTTGACCGCAATATGGCCCGGGCGGTCGGCAACGCTCTGCATAAGAATCCCGACCCGGAGCATATCCCGTGTTTTCGTGTGGTAAACGCAAAGGGTGAGCTGGCCGGAGAATTCGCGTTCGGCGGGCCCGGAGCGCAGGCAAAGCTGCTCGAGGCCGAGGGCATAGAGGTTAAGGACGGACGGGTAGATCTCGGGAAATACGGCTGCGGATCAGGCTTTGAAACATGATGATATACGGATAAAACACCGCGCTTTGCGCAAAGAGGAGGGTAGTATAATGGCTGTTTACGAAAGGCTGGCCGCGTGCGGCAGCGAAAAATACAGGGATTTTCAGAGTAAGCTCGTACCCAATATTCCGGCGGATACGATCCTGGGGGTCAAGACTCCCGACATGCGTAATATCGCAAAGGAAATAAAGGGCACGAAGGAGGCGGAGGAATTTTTGCGCGAACTGCCTCACAGGTACTACGAGGAGAATCTCGTGCATTTCTTCCTGATCGCGATGATAAAGGACTTCGACGAGTGCGTAAAAGCGGTGGAGACTTTCCTTCCGTATGTCGACTGCTGGCCGGTTAGCGATCAGGCCAGCCCCAAGGTTTTCTCGAAAAACCATGAAAAGCTGCTCCCGTTCATCAAAAAATGGATGGAGTCGGCGTATGTCTACACGGCCAGATTCGGTCTCAGGATGCTGATGAACGAATATCTCGGAGCGGATTTTAAGCCTGAATACCTCGAATGGGCAGCAGGTGTAAACGGAGAGGACTATTATATCAAAATGATGGTCGCCTGGTATTTCGCGACCGCGCTCGCAAAGCAGTACGACGCGAGCGTAAAGTTCATCGAGGAGCGCAGGCTCGAGCCCTGGACCCATAAAAAGGCGATACAGAAGGCGATCGAGAGCTTCCGTGTTTCGGATGAACACAAGGAATATTTAAAGACGCTCAGGTAACGATAAAACGTAAACGGACGGCACAGGCATATGAAGATTGACATAAAACAGATCACCGAGGGCGAGGAGAGCATAAATATCCGCTACCGGGAGCCCAACCCGACGGTCGGCAGGATCATCGGGATACTGCGCGGCGAAGGCGACAAACTCTGGGGAAGGACCGATGAAGGCAATGTCTGTATCGGTCTTGAAGACGTGCTGTATCTGGAGTCGGTGGACGACAGGCTGTTTGCGTACACCGCTGATAAGGTCGTCAGGATCGACGGGACGCTGAATTCATTTATGTCGGAGAACGGCGAAGACATTTTTTTCAGATGCAGCAAATCGATCGTGATAAACGTGAACCGCGTGATGTCGCTGAAAAGTCTCGCGTCGAACCGGATCGACGCCACGATGGAAGGCGGCGAGCACATAATCATCTCCAGGAGATACGCCTCGGAGTTTCGGAGATTTTTGAAGGGGGACAGATAAATGAAGAATGATAACAAGCTATCCCTTTGGGAAAGATATCTGACAAAAGAGATCGGGATCGAGTTCAAGGCCTGCCTGTATTTCTTCGCGATCCTGTTCTTCTACTGCGTCTACAGGATGCTGCAGGGCTCGTTTTCCGCAGAGATATCTCATATGGCGGAGATGATCTTTACCTGCTATATCATCGGTTATCTGCAGGTTTACCTGTTCGGCAATTTCGACGAGTCCGATTCGCTCGGGCTCAGGGAATGCACCGGGATAGTGGTCTGCACGGTGCTCTACTGCCTGGTCTCGTATTTCGGGGGCTGGTTTGAAAAGAGGATCGCGGTCACGCTGATACTTGCGGGGTACATCCTGATCACGTATCTGTGTGTCTTCCTGATCTACAGATCGAAGCGCAGGATCGATGATAAAAAACTCAACGAGGAGCTGCGTATGTTCCAGACCGAGCACCGGAAAAGTGAATGATAAGGGTGTTTTTGTGCATCTTACGGGAGCGGATATTGCTCCCGTTTGTTTTTTCTGTTATGAATAGGGCAAGGGCAGGCGAACCGGCCTGCGCGTAATATTGAGGCAGAAAAGGGTGGGAACACCCATATCACGGAAAAAGCAGACTGCAGGGAGGTACTCAATGGCTAATGCGATAGAGATAGAGCATCTGACGAAAAGCTACGGAAAGAACCGCGGCGTGATCGATGTCTCGCTCAAGGTTAAGGAAGGCGACATATTCGGATTTATCGGACCGAACGGCGCCGGCAAATCGACAACGATCAGATCGATGCTGGGCTTTCTGAAATTCAGGGAGGGCAGCATAAAGCTGCTCGGTATGGACAGCGTAAAGGATCATGTGGAAATAATGAAAAACGTGGGCTATATGCCTTCGGAGGCCTGGTTTTACGATGCGATGAAGGTTTCGGACGTGATAAGATACGCGGCCGATGTCAGAGGCCTCGACTGCTCTGAGGAGGCGGCAAAGATATGCGCCAGGCTCAAAGTCGATACCGAAAAACGGATCAGGGAGCTCTCTCTGGGAAACCGCAAAAAGGTCAGTATTGTGTGCGCGATGCAGCATAAGCCGAAGCTGTTCATTTTCGATGAGCCCACGGGCGGACTCGACCCGCTGATGCAGAAGCATTTCTTTGAGCTGATAAACGAATACGTGGACAAGGGAGCCACCTGCCTGCTCTCGACGCATGTACTCTCCGAGGTGAACAAGTACTGCAGGAACGCTGCGATCATGAGGGAGGGCCGGCTTATGATGCTCGATTCGCCCAGGATCGACGACGATACGTTCCTGAGCTTTTACGAGGATGAGGAGGGCTGACGGATGAAAACGATATTTCTGAAAGAGATAAAGCTTAATTTCAAAAACCTGCTGATCTGGAGCCTGGCAGTAGGCGGAGTGGGACTTGCGTGCATACTGCTGTATCGGAGCATGCAGGGCGAGATCGCCGAACTTGGGGACGCATTTTCCGATATGGGATTTTTCTCGGACGCGTTCGGCATGAGCACGCTCAGCATGGCAACGCTTGCCGGGTATTTCGCTGTGGAGGTCGGAACGGTGCACGGCCTGGGCGGAGGCATGTTCGCGGCGCTTACCGCTATCGGGATAATCTCGAAGGAAGAGGAGCGGCACAGCGGAGAATTCCTGCTCTCGATGCCGGTGTCACGGAAAAAGGTCGTGGCGGCAAAGGGGCTCTGCGTGATCTGCATGCTCGCGGCATTTACGGTCATCTGCGGATGTCTGTACGCGCTCGGGTTTGCTTCGATGGGTGAGTCGCTGCCGGGCGGTGAGTTCATGAAATTCATGTGCGGGCAGTTCCTGATGAATATCGAGGTTGCGGCGGTGTGCTTCGCGATCTCGTCGATCTCCGGGAAAAACAGGATGGGCGCGGGACTCGGCATGGCGCTGCTGTTTTACGCATACGACCTCATCGGCAGGGCGGTCCCCGACATGAAGGATTACCTGTTCATAGGACCTTACTCGTATGTCAACGCGTCAGAGATATTCTCGGGCAGGACCGCATCCGCGCCCGCGTTCATCGTGGCCGCGGCGGTAACCCTGTGTGCCGTATTCTTCGCTTTCTGGTATTACGACCGCAGGGATCTCGCGAGCTGAGATGCTGCAGACGCGGGAGCGTGTCTCCGGAAGTTTTACTCGTTGCCGCCCGTGCCGGTAGTAGTCGGATACAGAGACGGAAGAACCGTCCCCGTGTCTCCCCTGTCGTTTGCGAAATAGAAGAAGGAGGGTGTTTCGCCCTCCTTCTTCTTGTGTTATAATGGGAGTCGCAGCCGGCGGCGCAGTGAGTTTGTCATGGGAGGGAGCCTTGAGATGGGCAGGAGATTGGACAGGAGATTAACATTTATAAAGCGTCTGTTTTCTGCAGACTTTTATTCGCACAGGGCTTATATAGGCATGTACGACAGGCTTCCGGTGCAGCAGGATACGGTGCTGCTCGAATCGCAGCACGGCACCGCTCTCGGCGGCAATATCGCGGCGATCTTAAAGACGCTCTGCGAGGAAGACGAGTTTTCAAACCTTAAGATATACGTTACGGTCCGCAAGGATACCGAGGAGAAGCTAAAGGCCCAGTGGGCGGGATTTCCCGGAGCATCGGAGCGGGTAAAAACGGTCAGGTTCGATTCACGCGCGTATTTCCGCGTGCTCGCGAGCGCGGGCAGGCTGATCAACGACAATACATTCATGCCGATGTTCATGAAAAAACCCGGACAGCTCTATCTCAATACCTGGCACGGGACGCCTCTCAAGACTCTCGGAAAGGGCATCAAGGGCGAGCGTTTCGCGATCGGCAACGCGCAGCGTAATTTCCTCACGGCGGACCTGATGCTGTTCCCGAATGAGCACACGCGCGATGTGCTGATGCGCGATTACATGATAGAAAATTTCGGCACCGGCAGGATGGCGATGACCGGTTATCCGCGCAATGAGGTATTTTTCTCCGATGAGACCCGCAGAGCGGTGCGCGGGCGCTTCGGCATGGCGGATAAGCGCGTTTACGCGTATCTGCCGACCTGGAGAGGCATAGTCGGAAAGGTGGACAAAGAGAGCCAGAAACACGATCTGGCCGCGTCCCTTAAGGACCTCGACGGGCGCCTGCCCGATGACATCCTGGTATATATCAAGCTCCACCCGATGCTTCGCGGGAGCATGCCTACGGACGGCTTTAAGCATATCAGGACCTTCCCGGAGGATGTGTTTTCCTATGATTTCCTGCAGGCGACCGACGGACTCATCACGGATTATTCCAGCATAATGTTCGACTATGCGGTCACTCACAGGCCTATAATCCTGTATACATACGATGAGGCGGAATATGTTAGGGACCGCGGTCTGACGTTTTCCCTCGATGAGCTGCCGTTCCCGCGCGTGGCCGATATCGCGGGACTGGCGAGGGAGCTGACGCACCCCTCAGCATACGATGACAGCGCCTTTATCACGCGATTCTGCCCGTACGAGGGAGTGGGCGTGACCAAAGAGCTGATGCGCGATTTTATCGGCGGAAAGCTCGAAAAATACCCGCAGATGCCGTCAAACGGAAAGAAAAACGTGGCCGTCTACGGAGGCGACTTTATCAGGAACGGTATCGCGACAGCGCTCGGCAGTCTGATGCAGAACGTTGACCCCGGAAAATACAATTATCTGGTGCTGTACAAGCTGAGCCCGAAGACGAACAACACGCCCGGATATCATGAGCCGGCGCTCGACGATATCCCTGAGGGCATAGCGACTCTCGGCATCACGAATCCCCATTGCGGGACCTGGTGGGAGCTGATCTGGTCAAAGGGCTGGAAGCGCCTGCAGAGGATATTCCCGAACCTGCCGTTTAAGCTTTCAAAACGCGCGTACGAGCGCATCGCGAGGCGCGAAGTCATAAAGACCTTCGGTATGGCAAGGATCGATGCCGCGGTGCAGTTCAACGGGTATTTCCCGGACATTATCGAGATGTTCAAGCTCATGGACTGCGGGCGCGCGATATTTGTCCACAATGACATGAACGGTGAGAACCGCAAGAGCTTCGCGGTCCCCAAGAAACTCCTCGCTGACGCCTACTGCGCGTATGATGAGGTGGTGCCTGTTACCGATGAGCTGAAGCCCCGGATGGAGCATTTTATTAAGTCCGCCGGGTGGGAGCGACACGATTTTACCGTTGTCCCGAATATCATAGACTATAAGTCGGTGCTCGAAAAAGCCGGAAAAGAGCTGCGTTTTGACGAGACCACCGAGACCGGTATTACGCTTGAGAGGCTCAAAGACCTGACCGACGGACGCTATAAGGTTTTCATAAATATCGGCAGATTTTCCTATGAGAAGGGACAGATGCGGCTGATCGAGGCGTTCGAGCGCGCGGCGGCCGATGACAGTGACGCGAGGCTGATAATCCTCGGCTCATACGGCCCCGAATACCCGAATATCTGCGAGCGCGTAAAGGCATCGCCGATCGGAGACCGGATCACCGTGATCAAATTCATGTCGAACCCGTTCCCGCTGCTGAAAAGATGCGATTACTTCGTACTCTCGTCGATCTACGAGGGCTTCGGACTGGTGCTCTGCGAGGCGGACATTCTCGGTATTCCGTGCTTTTCGCCGCGCATCGTCGGACCGACGCTTTTTATGGAAAAGTACGGCGGCATGCTGGTAGACGATTCGACAGAAGGCATCGAGGGAGGCATCAGGGACTGTCTGGCAGGCAAAGTCACAAGGACGCTGAAGGTAGATTACGAGCAGTATAACCGCGAGGCGGTACAAAGCTTTGAGGATATGGTCGGAAGGCTTACGGCTTTGCGTCGCGGCGGCCAACGATAAAAATGCCCGTGCGGCGATCGTCCGGCTAAAAGGCAGGGACGTTAGCGCAGGGAAGAGATGGAGGATATATGTCGGCAAAAAAACTGGCGGAATTCATTAAAAAGGCGGTTTCCCCATATCATACGGTCGAGGAGTCGCGAAAGATACTTGAGAAAAAGGGCTTTAAGAGGCTGGAGGCCGGAGAAGACTGGAAGCTCGCAAAAGGCGGCAAATACTACGTTATCCCGTTTAAGACAGCCATATTCGCGTTTACGCTGCCTGCGGGCAGGACATCACGCGGACTGCACATCGCGGCAGCGCACACGGATTTTCCCTGCCTGCATTTAAAGCCTAAGGCTGAGCAGGAAAGCGCGGGCTACATGCGCCTGAACACCGAGGTTTACGGCGGCCCGATACTGAATACGTGGATGGACCGTCCGCTCTCGCTGGCCGGCCGCGTGCTATTAAAGAGCAAAAAGGTCTACGAGCCCCGCGAGGTGCTGGTTGATTTCGAAAGACCGGTAGTCACGATCCCGAATCTGGCGATCCACTACAACCGTGAGGTCAATAAGGGCGTGGAGCTCACAAAGCAGAATGATATGCTCCCCCTGCTCGGGATGATGAGCGAAGACCTCGATAAGGACAATTACTTTGTCGAAATGCTGGCAAAGGAGATCGGCGAGAAGGCATCGGATATCCTTGATTTCGACCTGATCGTATATAATCCCGAGGCGCCCGTTTTTGTCGGAATGAACGCGGATATGCTCTCGTGCCCGAGACTGGACAACATCACTTCGTGCTTTGCCCTGGTCGAGGGGATCGGAAACGAAACGAAGGCGGCAGGCGTTAACCTCATTGCTCTCTTTGACAACGAGGAGATCGGTTCGGGTACCAAGCAGGGCGCGGACTCGGCGCTGCTCAACGGCATACTGAAGCGCATCTACACTGCGTTCGGAAAGAGCGAAACAGAGCTCGAGAACGATATACAGAAGGGCTTCCTGCTCTCGGTCGATGTGGCTCATGCGCTCCATCCCGCCAAGACCGAGAAGTTCGACAGGCATAACTGCATGCTGATGGGAGAAGGCGTCACCTTTAAGCTCAGCGCGAACCAGCGCTATTCCTACGACGCCGTAGCCGTGGCTTCGCTGCAGCAGCTTTGCGACAAAAACAAGATAAAATATAAAAAGTTCGTCAACCATTCGGATATGCCCGGAGGCGGGACACTCGGCCCGATCATCTCGTCGTGGCTGCCGATGTATACGGTAGATATCGGAGTTCCGATCCTCGCGATGCATTCCGCGAGGGAGCTTATGGGAGCGGCCGATCAGGACGAGCTGGAAAAACTGATACGCGTATTTATGGAATGATAAGGATCTTATGGAAAAGAAACTGGTATTCTTTGATATAGACGGCACGATATGGGACTGGCAGAGAGTTGTCCCCGATTCCGCGCGCGAAGCGATACGCCGTATGCGTGAAAATGGACACATGGCGTATATCTGCAGCGGCAGGGCAAAGGGAAACATCAGGGCGCCGTGGCTTCTCGACATCGGTTTTGACGGGATGATCGCGGCCTGCGGAGCCTATATCGAGCATGAGGGCGAGATAATATACAACCGTCTCATCGAGCATGAGCAGGTTAAGAAAACCGTCGAAGTCCTCGACAGATGCAGGATGCCCTTCGTACTCGAGGGACCCGTAAAGCACTGGGTATCGGACTGGGGGTTCGACAGGGACGACTATGTCGCGAACCTTTTCGAACTGTTAAAGGACGACGCGATAGTCTTTAAGGGCTACGACGACGGGATCGAGATCAACAAATTCTCGGCGGACATACTCGGGCAGACCGATTACCGCAGCATCAGGGCGGAGCTTGGCGACTATTATAATTTCATCGAACACGGCGTGACGCCCGATGTGCTGCAGGAGGCCGCGCACAAGGGCAAGCCGCTCGAGATAATCGGAGTCATAGAGGCGGTGCCGAAGGGACTTTCAAAAGGCGTCGGGCTGAAGAAGATCTGCGAAAGACTCGGGATCGCTCCCGAGGATACGATCGCGGTCGGAGACAGCGTCAACGATCTCGAGATGTTCGAGGCGGCGGGTACGGCGATCGCGATGGGCAATGCGACCGAGCCAGCGAAACAGGCCGCGGACTGGATAACAACGGATATACATGATGACGGGTTAATGAACGCGATGCGTCATTTCGGGCTGATTTGAGACTGCATTGATGCAAGACCCGCCGCCGGTCTTAAGTGATCGGCGGCGGGTTTTCGCGTGAGATGACTATTCAGATCGGGCAGGAGTCAGTCTGATCGAAAAAAGAAAATTTTTAAAAATACCCCTTGACACATTATACTATGCGTTGTATAGTATGACGTGTTGAGGGGTATTACACGTCGCGAAGTATGTACCCTAAACAGGATTAAGTTGTTTTAAAATATACAAAAGGAGGAATCGAATGGATTCTCAATTCAGACGCGGCATACTTGACGCATGTGTGCTGGCAGTTCTCGAGAAGGGCGAATCCTACGGATACCAACTGGTCAAGGATATCAGTCAGTTTATCACGATAACCGAGTCCACGCTTTATCCGATACTGAAGAGGCTTGAACAGACTGCCATGCTGGAAGTCTTCACGCAGGAACATAACGGAAGGCTCCGGAAATATTACAGGATCACTCCTGCGGGACGTGACCGCATTACGGAATTACTTAATGAGTGGGAAGAGATAGTTAAGGTTTATCAGTTTATCGTTACGGAGAGAGGAGAAAGTCATGAACAAAGCGGAATTTCTTTCGGCACTGAGAGCGGAGCTTGAAAGACAGTATATCAGCGGCGCGGATAATATGACCGAGTATTATGACGAGATGATCTGCGACCGCATGGAAGACGGCATGAGCGAGGAAGAGGCCGTTGCTTCGCTGGGAAGCATAGAGGATATCGTTCGTGAGGCACTGGTCGACAGGCCCATGTCCACCATAGTAAGGGATCGGGTTAAAAAGAGTAAGGACAAGGCGGAAAAGAAGGGTCACGGAGCTCTCTGGATCACGCTTGTGGTACTGGGATTCCCGGTATGGTTCCCGGTGCTGCTCTCCGTTGCGATAATCGGGTTTGTACTGTTCCTGGTTTTCTGGATCCTGGTCGGAACCGTTTTCATCGTTATGGCCAGTCTTGCGCTTTCGGCGGCTGCGTGCCTTGCGGCAGCGATCACATTCCCCTTCGGGTGGATAAGCGGTCCGTCGCTCTTAGTCGCGCTCGGCGGGGCTTTGGCGCTCACCAGTATAGTCGTACTCCTGTGGAGACCCATGATCAGCTTCAGCAAGGCCGCCGGCAGGTTCTTTGCCGACATTGTCAGATCTATCAAGCGTAAGTTCGTATAAAAGGGGGACATCATGAATAAAAGTATAATTGTTGCGATTCTCGGATTAATAGCGGGACTGCTGCTGATCGGCCTCGGATTCCTGCTTGTCAGAGGTGATTTTACCAAATTCAACGGCAGAAATGCCGCGTCCAGATATGAAAAGGATGAATACAGATGCAGCGGAAAGATCGATGAGATCGAGATCGGAGAGCGTTCCGAAAACATCGAGATCAGGATCGGAAGCGTGGACAAGCCCGTTATCGAGTACTGGTACAGAGAGGGCGAGAAGGATGAGATCGTCATTACCGAAAAGGACGGTAAGCTGACCTTTAAGAGAGAAGACAAGCACTCGGTGAAGGTCGTATTCTTCAGCATGAATTTTGAGGACACTTCCACTGTCGTTACACTGCCCGAAGATTATAACGGACCGATCACGGCAACAGCTACCAGCGGCAGGGTAATGGCGACCGGAGTCACAACCGGTAAGGATATGACCCTCAAGGCAAACTCGGGCTATGTGGTTGCTGAGAATCTCAAGGCGGACAATCTTACCATGAAGGCTACGTCCGGCTCGATCAAGCTCAACGACACGGAGTGCGCGGGCAGGGCAGAAATAGAGAATACTTCCGGCTATATCACGGTTGAGCGGCTGGCGGCCGGCGGAGAGGTTTTCTTAAAGAACACTTCCGGATATATCAGGGCTACGGATGTGAGCTGCGGCAATATCAGCGCGCAGAACAGTTCGGGCGGGATGGGCTTAACGAAGATCGCCTGCGATGAGCTTTTTGCAAGGAACACTTCGGGTTCGATCAAGCTCACAAACGTATCCTCAAAGAGCATTGAGGCGGAGAACACTTCGGGCGGCATCAGACTCGACGATGTTGCGGGCGACGCGCTTAAGTTCATGAGCCGCAGCGGCAGCATCAACGGCAATATCAACGGAAAAGAGTCGGATTACTCGGTCATCACCTCAACCACCTCAGGTTCGTGCAATCTGGCGGCGAGCAGGGACGGCGAAAAGACCCTCGACGTAAGCACCACCAGCGGCGGCATCAGAATATCATTTGACAAATAAGCGCTCCGCATGATATACTTTACCGCAGTTAAAAGCGATGAAGGGAAGAGTAGATCGCGGAAACTCCCACAGAGAGCCCGTATTTTGCTGAGAGCGGGCGGAGCCGAAACGTTTGAAGATGGTCCCGGAGCCGCGGGTACGAACGCGCAGCCTTAGTATCCGACGGGTGTCCCCGTTACAGGACAGACTGTTGATTGACAGCCGCAAAGGGTCGTATCGTGAGGTACGGCTGAATTAAAGTGGAACCACGTGAGTTTATGCTCTCGTCTTTAATAAGACGGGAGCTATTTTTTTCAGGAGGAGCAGAAAATGGAGAAGAAACCCTTTTACATCACTACCCCGATATACTATCCTTCGGGGAATCCGCACATCGGACACTGTTATACGACGGTGGCATGCGATTCGATCGCGCGTTATAAGAGAATGCAGGGACATAATGTAATGTTCCTGACCGGTACCGACGAGCACGGCCTCAAGATCGAGCAGAAGGCGAAGGAAGCAGGCATTACGCCCAAGCAGTATGTTGACAATATCGTTGAGATATTCAAAAAGCTCTGGAGCTACATGAACATCAGCTACGACAGATATATCCGCACAACAGACGATTATCACGTAGAGAGCGTTCAGAAGATATTTAAGACACTTTACGACAAGGGCTATATCTACAAGGGCAAATATGTCGGAAAATACTGCACTCCCTGCGAGAGCTTCTGGACCCCTTCGCAGCTTAAGAACGGCAAATGCCCTGACTGCGGCAGACCCGTTATCGATGCCGAGGAGGAGGCATATTTCTTCAAAATGTCCCTGTTTGCTGACCGCCTTGAAGATCTTCTCTTAAATACCGATTATTTAAGACCCAAGACCAGAGCGATCGAGCTTGTAAATAACTTTATCAAACCGGGACTTGAGGATCTGTGCGTTTCGCGTACTTCATTTACATGGGGAGTTCCTGTTTCATTTGATACCAAACATGTTGTGTATGTATGGATAGACGCGCTCTCCAACTATATCACCGCGCTCGGATTCGACAATGAGAGGTATGACGATTACAAAACCTTCTGGCCCGCGGATGTGCACATGGTCGCAAAGGATATCATGAGATTCCATGCTCTCATCTGGCCCGCTATGCTGATGGCGCTCGAAGAGCCGCTGCCGCAGCATCTCGCGGTGCACGGCTGGATCACCTTTAACGGTGACAAGATGTCCAAGTCGAAGGGCAATGTCGTAGATCCGTTCATCCTCGGTGAGCGCTACGGCTGCGATGCCATCCGCTATCATATCCTCAGAGAGATGGCGCTCGGCGCGGATTCGGATTTCTCGAACGAGATCCTGATCAACCGCATCAATTCCGACCTCGCAAACGGTTTCGGCAATCTGGTTTCACGTACCGTTGCGATGGCGGATAAGTACTTTGGCGGCACTCTGCCGAAGGAGAGAGAAGAGGCTCCGGTCGATAAGGAACTGATCGATCTTGCGCTCTCAATCTGCCCGAAGGTGGATGAGTTTATCGACAATACCCAAATAAAGCAGGCACTCGAGACCATTTTCACGCTTGTTGACAGGGCAAACAAATACATCGATGAGACAACGCCGTGGGTACTCGGCAAAGACGAGAGCAAAAAGGCACGTCTCGCGACCGTACTGTACAACCTGCTCGAAACCATCCGCATCACATCGACGCTGCTCTCGTCATTTATGCCCACGACCATGCCCAAGGTATGGGAGCAGATTGGTGCGACCGCTGCGGATACGACCTATGAGAACGCGCAGAAATTCAATGTGCTGCCTCTTGATGTGACCGTTCATAAGGGTGAGATCCTGTTCCCCCGCATCGATGTGGATAAGGAGATCGAGGAGCTCAACGCGATCCTGTTAAAGGATGCTCCGAAGGAAGAAGAAAAGCCTGCAGCGGACAATTCTTCTACAGCAGTAGAAGAAAAGGAACTGCATGTTCCCACCAAGCCCGAGATCACTTACGATGACTTCGCGAAGCTCGAGTTCCGCGTGGGCGAGATCATCAAATGCGAGGAGGTTCCGAAGTCGAAAAAGCTTCTCTGCAGCCAGGTTAAGATCGGCAGCGACATTAAGCAGATCGTTTCGGGCATCAAGTCGCATTACACACCCGAGCAGATGGTCGGAAAGCGTGTAATGGTTGTCGTTAACCTTAAGCCTGCGACTCTGGCCGGCCTGATTTCCGAAGGCATGATCCTCTGCGCAGAGAACGAAGAAGGCGACCTCGCGATCATGGTTCCCGAGAAGCCTTTTGCGGGCGGCAGCGAAATCTGCTGAAAATAGCCGTCCCGTGCGGCGGCACGGTTGCCGGAACTGATTTTGTGCAACTTGTACATTATTTTTAAATATTATATACAATACGACGAATTTGATTGAATTGCACTTAATTGTATTGACAATTTATCGGATCCGTCGTATTCTTTTTTTGTTCTTAAATCAATTCATCGGTTCTGCCGTATTCTTTTATTTCATTTTTGATTCCTTTATCGAATAACCTGAATAGGAGGATGTGTTTGGAAAAAATTATGGCAATTCTGACGGGGGAGGCCGCGTATGCCCGCGAGCTGGCCGCTTTCCTGTCTTCTAAGGAGGAGTTTTTGTATAAGCCCGTAACGTTTACGGATGTTCAGGCATATCTGAGATTTGAGCGGGAAAACAGCGTCGATCTGCTGCTTTGCGACCGGGGGATGGAACCCGGCGAGCGGCCGGAAGCACCGAAAAAGATCTGTATCCTGAGCGAATACAGCACCGTCGGCGAGGATGAGGGCGGGCGCGGCAGCATCTTTAAGTATCAGTCGAGCGAGAGACTGATGCAGGACATTCTTTCATGCCTGGGTACGGAGGATAAGGCAAGGCAGATACCTAGGCGTCCGAAGCTTTCGGACCCAGCGGAGTGCCTCGGCTTTGCGGTTCCGGCGGCAGAGCCTGCCAGCCGTTTCAGGCTGATCGGGGTGTGCTCGCCGATCGGGGGCAGCAGGTGCTCGACTCTTTCGCTCGCGCTCGCGGATCATCTGGCCGGGAAAGGTGCGACGCTGTTCGTGAGTATGGACCCGTTTTTTTCATTGAATGGGAGCAGAGAACCCGAAGCGCGTGACCTGTCAGAGCTGATCTACTTTTTAGAGACCCATGGGGCAGAGGGCGCTCCGGAACTGGCGGACTATGTCCGCGCGGACGGAGGCGCGGATTACATCAAAGGCCCGTCGCACTGGCTCGATCTGGAGAACCTGGACAGGGACGCCCTCTGCAGACTCGCACGTCTGATCGGGAACGCAGGCTATGAGTGCGCGGTGTTCGACCTCGGAAGACCCCAGACTGCCGCGACGGAGCTGCTCCGAATCTGCACGGACATTTATGTGACCCGGGGGAAAACAAAGCATGACGAGGCTGTGATCGCCGAGTGGAAGAGGCAGCTTAAGGCTTCGGGCATGGCGGAAATTGCGGAGCGGATGATCGAGCGGACGGTGCCGACCGACAGGCTGTTTGCCGACGGAGTGCCCGAACGCGGCATGCTGCTTACTGGGAGCCTGGGCGGTTTTGTGAAGGAAGTGGTTGACTTTGGATATTTCGGATAAAGAGCTGTATGCCGAACTGCGCAGACGTGTGATGGAGCGGAGCGACCTGCGCGCGGCGGGGAGCGGTGATGATGACCGCCTTTGCGCGCTCATAGATGAGGTGATATGCGAATACGCAAGGACCGCCCATCTGACGCTCACGCAGAGGATCAGGGCCCGAAAGCAGGTCTATGCCTCGATCCGCGGTTTCGGAACGATACAGGAGCTGCTCGAGGACCGCGACATTACGGAGATCATGATAAACGGGCCGGAGAATATATTTTATGAAAAAGACGGCAGGATAAGCCGCTTTGACGGCGAATTCGAGGACATCGGACAGCTGAACGATATTACGCAGAAAATAGCGGCGGGAGCGAACAGAGTGATAAACGAGGCGAGCCCTATCGCCGATGCGAGGCTTGGCGACGGGTCACGCGTCAGCCTGGTTATACCGCCGGTCGCGCTTAACGGACCGATCGTCACGATCAGGAAGTTCCCGCAGGAGATCATGACCTTGGACCGCCTGATCGAGCTGGGCTCCTTAGACGCGGAGGCTGCGGACTTTTTGAGAAAAGCGATCGCGGCCAAAATGAATATCATGATCTCCGGCGGCACCGGCACAGGCAAGACGACATTCCTTAATGCGCTCTCGGGCTGTATTCCGCCGGATGAGAGAGTCATAACGATCGAGGATTCGGCGGAACTGCAGCTGAACGGGATAGCGAATCTCGTAACGCTTGAAGCGCGCAATTCCAATGTGGACGGGAAAAACGAGGTTTCCATCAGGGACCTGATCAAAACTTCGCTGAGGATGAGGCCGGACAGGATCGTGGTCGGGGAGGTCCGCGACGGGGCGTGCATAGACATGCTGCAGGCGCTGAATACAGGCCATTCGGGGATGTCTACGGGACACGCGAATTCGACGGCGGATATGCTCTCGAGGATGGAGACGATGTGTCTGCTCGGGGCGGATATACCGATCATGGCGGTCAGGAGACAGATCGCCTCGGCCGTTGACCTCATGATCCATCTGGGCAGGTTCAGAGATAAAACGAGAAAGGTTGCGGAGATTACGGAGGTGGCCGGATTTGAGCATGACGAGATCATTCTTAATACGCTTTACAGATTTGAAGAAACGGGCGAAAAAGAAGGACGCGTCGAAGGCAGGCTTGTTCCGACCGGAAATCCGCTCGCAAGACCCGGTAAATTCAGGGCTGCCGGATTATGAAAACTATCGCATGAGCACGCGTGAGACCATATTTTCGGCCGCGATCTGCGCACTGATCCTGGCAGCGGCGGCGGTTCTGTGCTATAACAGCCTCTTCGCGATGATCCTGCTTTCTCCCTACATGCTGTTCTATCTCAAAAAGAAGACCGCCGGG
The DNA here is from genome assembly GCA_016288005.1 of Lachnospiraceae bacterium. Classification (GTDB taxonomy): domain Bacteria; phylum Bacillota; class Clostridia; order Lachnospirales; family Lachnospiraceae; genus RUG11977. Next base: position 15,736 of record JAEEXY010000029.1, on the reverse strand, counting down.
AAAAAAGAGGCCCGGAAATGGCAGCTCGATCTGCAGTTTGCGGATGCGATCAGGAGCCTCAGCGCGGCGCTCGAAGCGGGGTATTCGGTGGAAAACGGACTGGCCGAGGCATACAGGGATCTGTCGGTCACCTATGACAAAGACGATCTGATAATGACGGAGCTGCGGGCGCTTATGGGTGAGATAAGGAACAACGTGCCGGTAGAGGATGCCCTGGCCGGGTTTGCGGCAAGGAGCGGGGTGGACGATATCGCGGGTTTTGCCGACGTGTTTGCCACTGCGAAGCGTACCGGAGGAAATATCATCGCGATCATACGCTCCACGACCGACATGATCAGGAAAGGGATCGAGCTCAAGAGGGATATCAGGACGGCGATGTCTGCCGCGAAATACGAATCCGACATCATGAAGCTCGTTCCGTTCGGAGTGCTGCTCTATCTGCGGATATTTTCTCCGGGGATGACAGCCCCGCTGTACGGCAGTGTTTCGGGAGCCGTATTCATGACTGTCATACTTGTGCTGTATGTATTCCTCTCGGAGCTTTCGGAAAGGCTGGTGAAGATAGAGCATTGAAGAAAAAGGGTTTTCCGCTGCCGTTCCTTTTGCCGCTGTGCAGGCGGATACTGAAGCTGTTCAAAAGGCTGGGTGTTCGCGATTTCCCCGAAAAAAGAGAGGTCTTTGAGCGGCTGTGCGCCGGCGGGGACGCTGACGGGGAGCAGGAGGAGCAGGCCTGCAGATGCATAGCGTATATGCTTGTCATCGCGTTTGCGGCGGTCGTGATCGCGGCAGGAGTGCTGGCCGGGCGGAGCGCTGTCATCGACAGGGGCCGGCTGGCCAGGAACAAAGCAGGAGAAGGCAGCAGCGGCTATGAGCTGGAGTATGCGAGGGAAGGGCAGGATCCGGCACAGATCACGGTGAATGTCAGTGAGCAGAGGTATGAGGGAGCGGCACTTGAGCAGTTCTTTGAAACCGCATATGCAAAACTGGAGGAGGTTGTTCTGGCCGGCAGCCGCTCGGCGGAGGAAGTCAGCGGGAAGCTGAACTTTGTCGAAACGATCGAGGGGACCCGGATAAAAGTGACATGGCCCGATATCGACAGCACATATTTTTATTCCTCCGGAGCGGTCGTCAGAGAAGCGGTCACCGAACCGGTCATCGTGTATCTGACGGCCAGGCTCGAATATTACGATGAAGTGCGGATATATTCGTTTCCCGTACGGCTTGTTCCCGAGAAAGAGGATGCGGGTACGTCCTTTACGAAAAAGCTGAACGAGCTGCTGACCGAAGAGGATAAGAGCAGTGCCGGCAGTCCGTGGTTCATTCTTCCTACAGCTGTAGAAGGAGAGAACATAGACTGGGGCGAAAAGGCCGGGAATAGGCATATTTGGATACTGCTGCTCGGGCTCGGCGCGATCGCGGCGGTGGTGCCTGCCGTGAGGTCAGAGCTTTCGGCAAGAGAGAAAAAGCGGGAGCAGGAAATGCTCCGGGACTATCCGGACATCATAACCAAATTTGTCCTGCTCGTTACCGCAGGGATGACCTGCCGGGCCGCATGGGAAAAGATATGCGGGGACTACTCGAAAGCAGGCGGGAAGATGCGTTACGCCTATGAGGAAATGCTGAGGAGCGCGCACGAATTGCGATTCGGCGCGAGTGAGGCAAAGGTGTATGAGGATTTCGGCAAACGCTGCGGCATACCTGCGTACAGAAAATTCGGCGTACTGCTGGCGAACAATCTTAAAAGAGGCAGCAGGGATCTGACGGCGGTGCTGGAGCAGGAGGCGGTCGAAGCCCTGGAAAGCAGGACTGCCGATGTGCGCAGGCAGGCTGCGGAAGCCGGAACAAAACTTCTTTTGCCGATGTTCGGGATGCTGTGCCTGGTCTTCGCGATCATCATGGTGCCGGCATTTTCGGCATTCGGAGGATAAACAGCTCGATATTCAGACAGAAAGGGAGAAGACATGAAAGAGAAAAAAGGTTTTTGGGCGGACAGCAGAGGCATAACATCGATCGAGATCGTGTTAATTCTCGTGGTCATCATAGCGCTTGTGGTGATATTCAAGGACCAGATCGCCGCGATCGTGGAAAAGGCATTCCAAAGCATTACCGCGAACACTGATGCGATCATTGACTGACGGGGCGGGCAGGAGGCTCTCCGGCAGCATAACCGTGTATCTGGCACTGGTATTTGTGCTGATACTGTCGCTGGTCGCGGTAAGCCTTGAAGCGGCGGCTGCTGCGACGCTGAGGAGCAAAGCCGGGGCGGCGCTTGCGTCGGGGATCGAGAGCGCGCTCGCGGATTATTACAGGCCTCTTTTTGACGAATACGGGTTATTCGCGCTCGATCTGGGTTACGGAGAAAAAAGGGCAAATAAGCGGGAACTTGAAAACAGGATATCCCGTTACGCGGATATCAATTCGGGGCGCTGTGCCGTGACCTCGTGCCGGGTAGGCGAAACATATCCGATCGCGTCTGCCGGCGGCAGGTATTTCAGGCAGCAGGCAGTTGAAGCAGAGGAAGCGGCAATGGTCGAAGGCCTGATCGAAAGCATCGGCGAAAAGCTCGGTCTGCTCGCGGAGCAGGAGGATGTGAACACCGTGCTTACGAGAAAGGCGGAGCTGGAAGAAGAGCTGGCCGGGGTGGATATCTGTACGGCGCAGCTTATGGGCCTGATCGATGGGGTGGAGATCGATACCGGACTGATCCTTGAAGGAAAGGGCACGTACCGCATCAGAAACACATTCGTAAAACGCTTTATGGTGGCCGGGACGGACAGCATTTTCACGGGGATCAACAGTCCGAAGCTGTACGCAAAGCTTAAGGAGCGCTATGACGATCCGGTAGGGAAGACCGCAGAGCTTGGCGCGCTTGCCGAAGAATACGCGGAGCTGCTGTCCGAAGCCGAGGCGAAGGAGGCAGAGCTGCTGCCGCTTAAAGAGGCTCTCGATGAGCTGCTCGGGCAGATCGCGGTCGCGGAGGCATTCAGCGCGGAGAACTCCGACGAAAGCGAAGAACTTAAGTCACTGAAGGCGGCTGCTGCGGAACTGTCCGCACAGACAGGGGTGCTGGAAACGGAGATTTCGGAGGTTCGGGCGAAAGCATCCGCATCGGGGCGTAAATGCGAAGAACTGGCGGAGGATTTGAAAACACTGTATCTGGAGACGGTCTCATGCCTGAGGCAGACCGAGGAGACGGCCCGCGCGGGTGCGGAACTGTCCGAGGGGCTGCGCTCAAAGGTAGAGAGCTTCGAGGCATTGCTTTCATCGATGCAGGGAGTGATCGACGAAGAGTTGCTGGCGCAGCTCGGAGAATCGGTCTTAACGATGAAGGAATATGTCGGGCTTGACAGTGACCCTGCCGTTGACTTCAAAACCATCGGGGAAACGGCGCTCGCGGACAGGCAGCTCCTTGACGGCAATCTGGCGGTCGAAAGGCTCGAGATCCCCGAAAGGACTTCCGAAGCGGTAAGCAAATGGAGCCGGGAGCTTAAAGTCCTTGCGGAGCGCATGACAGCTTTTTCGTACGAGGGGATGCTGTTCGACTATTCTTCGTTTGAAGCATATGATGCCGGGGATATGGCACTCGACGGGCTCAACGCTTTTGTGCTCGAACCGCTCTCGGATATATGGCTCGGGTTTATCACAGAGGATCCCGGGGGGCTGTCCGACGCGGAACTGAAGACCTTCCTCCTGCCGCAGATCGAAGGTAAGGACGAGCCCGGATCAGACAGCGGATATGACGGCGGATCGGCTCTTGCGGCGCTTTCCGGCGTGTTGCGTGAAGGGATCGCACAAATATATGACAAGGCGGTTTTTTGCATGTATATGCATGATCACTTCAACAGCTTCGCAAAGCAGGACCGGAAGCGGGCAACCGTACTGAAATACGAGCAGGAGTATCTGCTCTGCGGAAATACGAACGACAGGGTGAATCTGGCCGGAGCGATGGCGCAGATACTGCTGCTGAGAATGGTATCGACGGGCATTTTTGTTTTTACGGATGCGGAAATAAGCGCGAAGGCCGGCACTGCGGCAAACGCCGCCGTCGGGTTTGCAGGACTGCCTTTTTTGACTGCGGCCCTGAAATACCTGATCCTGACGGTCTGGGCCTTTGAGCAGGCGGTGGTCGAAACGGCCGCGATCGCCCGCGGGAAAAAGGTTCCGGTGATCACGAACAGGGAATCGTTCTGCGTGGAACTGAACGAACTGCTCTCGTTCTCAAAAGAGCTGGTCAGCCGGAAAGCGGGAGGATTCCGTGAAGGCGGACCGTCGCTTTCCTACGAGGAATACATTTACGCGCTGCTGCTTATCAGAAATAACGAAACACTTGCGGGAAGAGCGCTGGATCTCATACAGGAAAACATCAGATACGCTTACGGAGATGCTTTTCTTATAGGAAACTGCGTGGTCGGATTTGAGGCCTCGGCCGGTTTTACCTCCGATGCGGTATATCTGACGAATTTTCCGGGACGCGGCAAAGACCGTGCACCCGGCGGTTACTCGGTCACGGTAAGTGTTCACGGATCATATTGACGGGATAATGATCGATATCTGTCCTTGATCTGCAGGCAAGTCTCCCAATTCTACTTAAATCATCTCTCTCCGGTGGGGTACTGCAAATCAAGACAGTTATGGGTCATTATCCTCACGGGGAGAACATTGAGACACAGAAAGAACTTAATGGCCTCACTTACAGCTGAGGCCGCGCTTGCGTTTCCCGTATTCTTTTTTGCCGTTATGGCGCTCTGCTGCCTGTTTTTGTATATGGAAGCGGAAACGGTGATAGGGGAAGCCATGCTGGAAACGGCCAGAGGGCTGAGCGTTTACGGCGATATTGTCGCGGAAGCGGAGGAAAAGCTCGGGGAAGAAGGTATTTTGGCGGAGACTGCGGAAGATATCCTTGAAGGCGCAGCAGTCGCCGCGATACTGCACCGGCACCTGAAAGCGCATCCCGTGGCTGCGGGAACGATCGCCGGAGGGCTTTCGGGGATTTCGCTTGAAGGGTCGGACTTTTGCACCGATGACGGATGCATCCGTCTGGTGTGCTCTTACGAGTTCAGATCTCCGGTCGCCGGTTTTGCACTCCCGGGAATAAAGGGCAGCCGTGAGCTCAGATACAGGTATTTTACGGGAACGGCGGCGGAAAGCCTGCTTGAAGAGAGCGGGCCGGAGAGCGAACCCGGGGCAGAGGAAAAAACGGTATACAAGACCGAAACGGGAACCGTATATCACGTCAGGCTGACCTGTCCGGCGCTGAAGCTCAATATCATGATGACTACGGCAGCCGAGGTGTCCGGGAAAAGGAATGAGTACGGGGCAAAGTATTATCCGTGCGAAAAATGCGCATCGGGGACGGCGCCGGACACAATATACATCACGACGGACGGAGACAGATATCACTACAGGATAGACTGCAGCGGACTGAAACGTACGATAACCGAGATAAAACTGTCGGAGGCGGACGGACTCAGGCCGTGCAAGAGATGCGGAGAAAAGGGAGATTGAGTTTTTCGGTGATAATGGGGATATATCTGCTGGTGCTCGCGGCAGACGACATGTTTAAAAAGAGCGTTCCGCTCGCGCTGCTGGCGGCAGGCATGATACCGACGGTACTGTCGTTTTTTTGCGGAACGCGGCCGACGCCGGCAGACAGGCTGCTCGGGCTGTCCGTGGGGTTGATATTGCTGCTGGCGGCAAAGCTCAGCAAAGAGATGATCGGATACGGGGACGCGGCGGTATTCTGCATCACGGGGACGGCAGCAGGGCTCGGGATGACGGCGGTAATGACGGCCGTGTCGCTGTTCCTGCTCCTTGCTTACTCGGTCACCATGCTCGCCAAGGGGCGGCTTAACAAAAAGAGCAGGGTACCATTTCTGCCGTTCCTTTTCGCGGGGTATGTGCTGACGCAGTTCATGCGGGTCGGAGGTGTGTGACGCACATGAAAAGATTAAATGCTTCGGCGACGGTTGAGGCCGCTTATATCGTGCCGTTCGTCTTTTTTGTCACGCTTGCGCTGATAGTCCTGATCCTTATGCTGTATGACCGGATGAAGCTGCACGGTGACATCGCGAGCGTACTGGAATACGGGAGGGCACAGGCCGGTGCGGGGAAAAGGGTTGATGCTGATGAGCTTGAAAGCTTGCTCTCGGAAAAGCTGACTTCCGGGTATCTGCTGTGTGATGTGACAGACGCGCGGGTAACGGTCGAGGGAGAAAAGATAACGGTTTTTGCGGTGATACTGATGAGAAGCCCTGCAGGCATCGCCGGATTAAGGGCACCGGGGATATCAAAGGTCGTGTCATATACGGTAGTTGAGGACAGGGAAAGAAAAATGCGCCTGATAAGAGCGGGCAGGGAAGTTATCGAAGGATGGTGGAATGATGCAGATTGAACAGTGCAGGAGTCTGGGACGGCAGAGCATGCGGATAAGTGAGACGGAGTATTCGGGAGAACACAGCGATTTCAGGGAACAGATGCTGATACATAACCGGGTCGAGGGTATTCTGCCGTTTGAGATCATCAGCGAGAACGGGCAGCGCATATACGAATACTCGGTCATGGGAATGGAGACCTTAAAGAGCCTCTGTGCCCGGAAAAAGCTGCGCGCGGAAGAACTGAAGACAGTTTTCGGCGAGCTGCTGAAAAGCGTATATCACGGCCATGAATTCATGCTGCTCGAAGACGATTATGTCGTTACTCCGGAGACTGTATATACGGACGCGGCGGGCAAGACCGAGGTCGCCTATTATTCCGGTTATGGGAAGCCGCTGCGGGGGCAGCTGCGCGCGCTGTCGGAATATATGATGGACAATATCGACTACAAAGACGACGACGCGGTACTGATGATCTACACGTTCTACATGAAAACGAAGGAGGAGAGCTGCTCGATCGAGGACCTGATGGGTATAGTTAACGGCACTCCGCGTGACAGAGAGGAACGGCATGAAAGCCGTGAGGACCGGGGAAGCAGGGAAACACAGAATAAAACGGCTGAAATGCAGCCCCCTGTTGTTCTCAGAGAGGAGCCGCGGCACCGGTCAGGTGAGGAACGCGCGGCGGCTATGGCCGAAAACGCGGCATTCAGAGAGATAAAGCCGGATGACGGAGATGTGCGGGTTTCGCCGGCGGATATCTTCAGGGCGGCGCCGAAAGGCCTGATCATTACTTCGCTGCTCATCCCCGCGGTGATGATCCTGATCCCGGCTGTACTGATAAAAACCGGAGCGATCATGAACCGGGTTACGGGCAGGCCGGATGTGGCAAAGACGCTGCTCTGCGCAGGAATCGGGGTTATACTGTGCGTTGCCGCGGAGAGACTCTTGTGGAGCCGTTTTGCCGCGGCTGTCAGGGAGAGCTGCCGGAGCGCGGCCGCAGCGGAGGACGAGGCGACACTGCTGCTGTGCAGCGACGGGATGGCCAGATATCCGTTTTCGCTTGTCTCCGACGAGTACCCGGCGATAGCTGTCGCAAAAACGCCGTTTTTTGTCGGCAAGGACCCCAACACCGCGGATTATGTCCTTAACAAGGCCGGAGTCAGCAGGTATCACGTAAAGATCGACAAGAACGGGGACGCGTATGTCATCTCCGATCTCGGCTCCACGAACGGTACCTATATAAACGGCAGAAAACTCGACCCTTACAAGCCTCAGGCGGTCAGAAGAGGCGATGAGATACGCATCGCGGCCTGTACATTTTATTGTAATTAAATCTGCGTTAGTGTATAATTAATCCTTGGAATATCGTCCAAGGAGGCGCGCATGAACTACTCACTCAGAAACATGGTTGAAGAATGTCCGGTCATAGCGGCGATCAAAGACGAGGCGGGGCTCGAGAATTGTCTCGATACGGATATAGGCATCGTTTTTGTACTGTTTGGCGATATATGCAGCATTTCGGACATTGTGAACACTCTGAAGGAGCATGGGAAGACGGCCATGGTCCATATCGATCTGATCACCGGTCTCGGCTCAAAGGAGATAGCGGTTGATTATATAAAGCGGATGACCAGCGCGGACGGCATCATCTCAACCAAACCGATGCTGATTAAGCGCGCGAAGGAGCTTGGGTTGTTTACGATACAGCGCTTTTTCGTGCTTGATTCGCTGGCGCTTGAGAATATTTCAAAGCAGACGGATGTTCACAATACGGATCTGATAGAGATCCTGCCCGGAGTTATGCCGAAGATCATTTCCCGGATCACCGGGATGATCAATATTCCCGTTATCGCCGGAGGCCTGATCTCGGACAAGGAAGACGTCATCTCGGCACTGGATGCGGGAGCGGTCGCGGTTTCGACCACAAAGCGCGAAGTCTGGGAGCTTTGAGATGAGAGAGTTTTTGAGAGAGATAAAGAAATACCTTACGCCGGTGAACACGGCGATCATGGTGATCACGATCGTCTGCTTCATCGTGCAGATCATAGCGGACAATGCCGTCGGAGAAGAGGCGGGGACCTATTCCTTTTCCCTGGCGTGGTGGCTGATATTCGAGGAGCATCAGTATTACAGGCTGTTTACGTATATGTTCCTGCACGCGAGCCTCGGACATATCTTCAACAATATGCTGGTCCTCGGGTTTGTCGGGAGCACGGCGGAGCGCATGCTCGGGAGTTTTAAATACGCGGCGGCCTATATCGGCAGCGGACTGGTCGCGGGACTTGCATCGGCGGTGTACAACAGATGGTGCTTCGCCAACGCATCCGAAGCGGGCGGGTTTTACACCTACAGCCTCGGAGCGTCGGGTGCCGTATTCGGCATAACCGGTGTGCTGCTCTGGATAGTTCTGGTCAACCGCGGAAGAGTCGCGGGCATCAGCTTAAGGCAGATCGTTTTGTTCATGTTTCTGTCGATATATGCGGGAGTTACGAGTACGGGCATAGATAATACCGCACATATCGCGGGCGCGGCTTTCGGTATTCTGAGTGCGATGATTTTATATGACAGGCGCGGAGGTTTTGCATGAAGATCAACATCTATTACGGCGGACGCGGACTCATCGAAGATCCGACCCTCTATGTGCTCAATAAGATCACTGAGGTCTTAAAGGAGATCCGTGTCGATGTAAACAGGTTCAATCTCTACGAGCAGAAAGGCGGCATCGCCATGCTTCCGAACACCTTAAAGGACGCGGACGCGGCCGTTCTGGCAGTCAGCGTTGAGTGGTACGGGATAGGCGGACTCATGCAGCAGTTTCTGGACGCATGCTGGCTTTACGCCGATAAGAATAAGCTCAAGAAGCTTTATATGTTCCCCGTTGTTATCTCCACATCTCTCGGAGAGCGGGAAGCGGAGTATCACCTGATCCGCTCATGGGAGCTCCTCGGAGGCGTCGCTTTCCCGGGGATCTGCGCATACGCGGAGGACCATGTTGAGTTTGAGACCAATGCGGCTTACGGCAAGATGATCGAGCAGGCCGCCGAGAATATGTACAGGACCGTCAACCATAAGGTTGTCGCATATCCTTCGAGTACGGCTGCCGGGGCCACGGCGGCGGTGAGCGGATCGCCGATCGATCTTACTCCGCAGGAGAGCGAGCAGCTCTCGATCTATGTTTCGGATGAGACCTTTGTCAAGAAACAAAAAGAAGACGTGGCGCAGCTTACGAAGTTCTATCTGGATAAGCTCGATCAGACCGGAGACGAGGACAAGCAGGAGTTCATAGCGGAGTTCAAAAAGGCTTTCGTCACGCCCGAGCCTGATTTTGCCGCGGTTTACCAGATCATGATGACGGATGTTGACAGGGATCTGGTGCTTGAGGTCGAGAACGGAAAGCTCAAGGTTTACTACGGGACCGTGCAGTCCCCCAACGTTCTGGCCAAGACCACTCGAGACATTGTCAATAAGATCGTGAGCGGACGCGTGACCTTCCAGGGCGCGTTCATGTCGAGCCAGCTGACCTGCAAGGGCGACTTTAAGCTGCTCAGGAGCTTCGACCAGTTCTTCAGGTTTGAATGATACGGTTCCGATATTGGGATAAATTAACGCCGGGGCGGCTGCTCCGGCGTTTTTATTCTTCCAGGACCCTTATTTCCATGTAATCGAAATCAACCTCCTCGTGGAAGCTGTCGCGCGGGAAACGTGCCCGGGCGCGGTATTTGAACTCCTCTATAGTGGGCTCGAGCCAGACGGGGACTGCCAGATCCCAGTCGTGACAGGCCTTTTCGAGAGACGCGAATACCTTTGCGGTGCGGGAGATGTTTTCGTTATTCTCGACGACCGTTTCTTTTACCGTACGACTGTCACGGGAAAGCCTGAACCATATTCTCACGGTACTCCTCCTCGAAAGTGTTTTGCCGCCCGGTCATGACGGCGGCTTCTTATAGATTCTATCACAAGTTTTCGGGATAGAAAAGCGGAAACCACGATTGCATTCCTGCCCGTGATATTTTATAATATCTGTATTATTCGGCATACGGAGGCGGGCGGATGTCTTATCTGGCTTTATACAGGAAATACAGGCCTTCGTCCTTTGACAAGGTCAAGGGACAGGACCATATCGTTACGACGCTCAAAAACCAGATGAACGCCGGACGTATCGGTCATGCCTATCTTTTCTGCGGAACCAGAGGTACGGGTAAGACTTCTGTTGCCAAGCTTTTCGCAAAGGCCGTTAACTGCGAGCATCCGACAGACGGCAGTCCCTGCGGCGAATGCGCGGTCTGCCGGGCGATAGACGCGAGGACCTCGATGAATGTCATCGAGATCGATGCCGCTTCGAACAACGGCGTCGACAATATCCGCGACATCATCGATGAGGTGAGGTATTCCCCGACCGAAGGCAAATATAAGGTCTATATCATTGACGAGGTGCATATGCTGTCGTCGGGAGCTTTTAACGCTCTGCTCAAGACGCTCGAGGAGCCCCCGTCATATGTCATTTTCATACTGGCTACAACCGAAGTCCACAAGATCCCCGTTACCATTCTCTCGCGCTGCCAGCGCTACGATTTCAAGCGGATCACGGTAGATACGATCAGCGCGTGTCTGGCGGATCTGATGCGGCAGGAGGGGATCGAGACCGAGGAAAAGGCGCTCCGCTACATCGCGAAGGCGGCCGACGGATCGATGCGTGACGCGCAGAGCCTGCTGGATCAGTGCATCGCGTTTTACCTGGGACAGAAACTTACCTACGAAAAGGTCCTTGAGGTGCTCGGCGCCGTAGACATCGATGTTTTCTCGGTGCTTCTCAGATATATACTTAAGGGCAGCGTGGATACCTGTCTTTCGCTGCTCGACGACATCGTCATGCAGGGCAGGGAGCTGACCCAGTTCGTCAATGATTTCGCATGGTACCTGAGGAACCTGCTCGTGGCCAAAACAGCTGAGGACCCGGCTGAGGTACTTGAGTTCTCGGCCGACAATATGCAGCTGCTGCTGAGTGAGGCGGAGGCCATGGACGAGGCGACGATCATCAGGTATATCCGCATTCTCTCGGAGCTTTCGAACCGCATCAGATACGCTTCGCAAAAGAGGCTGATGGTTGAGGTGGAGCTCATCAAGATGTGCAGGCCCGACACCGAGACCAGGGACGATACGCTTTCCGACAGGATCAGGGTCCTCGAGGAGAAGCTCGAGCACGGTGTATTTAAGACCGCGGAAGAGGCGGCTGATGATGAGGCGGGGCAGGATGAAGAGCCGGAACCGCAGATACTGGCAAAGCCGCTGACCGACGACATCCGTAAGATCGCGGAGAACTGGAACAGCGTGATAAATAAGCAGCCGCCGCTCATCAGGAACTCTCTCATCACGGCAAAGCCTACCGTTGGCGAGGGCGACAAATTAAAGATCGTGTTCACGAACGATTACGACATGGGCGCGGTGGCAAAAGAGGAGCGTTTTGCTGAGCTCAAACGCAGTATTGCGAGCCTCACCGGCAAGGATGTCGAGATCGAGCTGGAGCTCTCGGATAAGAAAAAGGCCGGCAAGGTGGTCGACATTACGCAGCTTATCAAAAACATGTCCGTAGAATATACAGATTCGGAAGAATAAACACAGGAGGTTTAAAATGGGTAAAAAAGGCGGATTCCCCGGAGGCGGAATGCCCGGAAGCATGACTAACCTGATGAAACAGGCTCAGCGCATGCAGAGACAGATGGAAGAAAAGCAAAAGGAACTGGAGACAAAGGAATGGGAGGCCGCAGCGGGCGGCGGAGCCGTTACCGTTAAGGTTTCGGGCAAAAAGGAGATCACGGCGATCAAGCTTGCGCCCGAGGTTGTCGATCCCGACGATATCGAGATGCTGCAGGATCTGATCATGGCGGCGGCCAATGAGGCTTTCCGCAAGATGGAGGATGAGCAGTCCGAGGCGTACGGTTCACTTGCGGGCGGACTCGGCGGACTCGGAGGACTTGGCGGAGGATTCCCTTTCTAAGCGAACATGGAGTATTACAGCGATAAGATAAACAAACTGATCGAAGAACTCGGGAGGCTTCCCGGCGTCGGGCGCAAATCGGCACAGCGGCTGGCATTTCATATACTGAACATGCCTAAGGAGCAGGTGCAGGCGCTGACGGGGGCGATCACTGAGGCAAAGGAGAATATCCGTTACTGCAAGGAGTGCTGCACGCTGACGGACAGCGATATCTGTCCGATATGCGCGAGCCCCGGCAGAAACAAGCGGGTGATAATGGTCGTTGAGAATTCCCGTGACCTGGCGGCATATGAAAAGACCGGCAAATACGACGGAGTATATCATGTACTGCACGGAGCGATCTCTCCGATGCTCGGGATCGGGCCTGCTGACATCAGGCTGAAGGAGCTGATGGTCAGGCTGCAGAAGGACGTGGATGAGGTCATCATTTCCACGAACTCGAGCCTCGAAGGCGAGGCAACGGCCATGTACATCTCAAAGCTCATCAAGCCCACCGGGATCAAGATCAGCAGGATAGCGACCGGCATTCCGGTCGGCGGCGATCTGGAGAATATTGACGAGGTAACATTGCTGCGGGCTCTGGACGGCAGAGTGGAACTTTAACGGAGGTGCACCGGACGTAAGTCATTTGTCCGGCAGGATCGGGACCGGCTGAGGGCCGGCCCTGAAAAGCAGACTGGTACGTAAGGAGATAATGTATATGGGTGACGAATTATTTGATCAGAATGCGGCAGAGATTACAGAGATCACGGAGGCTGCAGCCACTGCGGCCGATGAGGTTGTTGAAGTGACTGGGAATTATGGGGTTCCCGCGGATATGCCGGCACAGCCTTTTACGGAGGAGACCGCGGCGGCGCCCGCTTATGAGGCTCCTGCATATGAGGCTCCGGTCGTTCCGGAGTTCCCGTCCGCTCCCGTTGAGACAGGCAATATCCTGAACGCGGGTGCCGAGGTGCTTCGCGAGATCAAGGCCAGAGTGCTCGAGCTTGACGAACTGAAGGTCAGGGTCGGGGATCTGTCCGAAAAACAGCAGCAGCTGGATAAGGAGATCGGCGCAAAGCAGAAGGCCATGGATTCCGAAATCTCATCGGTAGTTACAAAGCGCCGTGCCGAGGTTGAAAAGAGCTTTGACGAGACCATCGAGCAGACCCGCGGACGCCTTAAAAACGTCAAGGCAAAGCGTGACAAGTTCAAAGGCACAAAAGTTGACGAGAGAGTTTCGGCCGAGACTGCCGAGCTTAACGAGCAGATACGCGGCCTGAAGCAGGATGTGCGCGGGATATTCTCACGCGAGCATATCTCGAGGATCTTCAATAATAATTATTTCTTTACGATGTACATGCCGGACGGTCTGGGTGATTTCCTCATCATCCTTCTGTCGGTTGTGATCCTGCTGGCGCTCCCGTTCGGAGTTTACAGATTCCTGCCCGAGGCGGCCAAGAAGCCTATCGTGCTGGTTGCGATCTATGCTGGCGTGATCGTTCTCGCGCTCCTTATCTTCACGCTTATCTTCAAGTTTGTTAAGGAAAAGCACGCCGAGGCCCTCAAGCAGGCGAAGCTCCTCCGCGACAAGATCGAGCGTCTGAAGAAGCGCATCCGCAAGATGGAAAAGAGCATCCGCAAGGATAAGGACGAGAGCCAGTATGGACTCGAGGAGTACGATGAGGAGCTGAGCGGACTCGAGCATGAGCTCGATGATGTCATCAACCGCAAAAAGCAGGCGCTCTCGGAGTTTGAGAACACCGCGAAGAAGGATATAACCGAAGAGATCAAGGCCCGCTTCTCAGAGGAGCTGGAGCGCATGAAGAGTGAAAACGCGGCCGCTTATAAGCAGCAGGCGGAGGCCGAGTCAAAGATCAAATCACTCTCCGTTGACATTTCATCAAAGTATGAGACATATCTGGGCAAGGAGAACTTAAGCGTTCCGATGCTCGACAGCCTCACGGATATCATCGACAAGGGCAACGCAAAGAATGTTGCCGAAGCAATAACCTATTATAAGAATAATCTGACCGGAACAGTATGAGAGAAACAGACGAGAACTACGAAAGTGAATATGAGACGACGAGGCGCCCCCGAAGCAGGGGCGCTATCGTTGTGATGGCGGTACTTGCGATCGGAATAATCGCGCTTATTATCTGGACGGTGATCATGAGGAAGTCGACCTATACCTCATGGGAGTCGCTCGGCAGGAACGAAAATATCCCGAATGCCGTCTGCATGGAAACCGATAAGGGATACATTCTTTATAATAATGACGGCGCCGAAGGTCATGATGCGGGCGGTCATGTAATCTGGAAGATCAGCTATGACCTGACATCTCCGATCGCCGCGGCGGGCGGTGACTATGCCGCATTCGCCGACAGGGGAGCGAATACCGTGCATGTTACCGACGGGAGCGGCTCGAACAATGTGATCAACGTGTCGGAAAAGATCGCGGGGCTCTGCGTCGCTTCGCAGGGAGTCACGGCGATAAGGACGGACGGCGGGGACTACGATCATATTTATATATATGATTATTCCGGCAATATGCTGCTGGATATCAAGACCGAGGTACGCAAGTCGGGATTTCCCGTGACCATGGCCCTGTCGAACGACGGCAGAAAACTGGTCACATCTTATCTGCAGGCGGGACAGACCCAGGCTGCATGGATCACTTTCTACAATTTCGGCGATGTCGGACAGAGCTATGCGGACAAGATAGTCGGCAGTTATTCTTTTGAGGACAGTCTGATCCCCGATGTGAGGTTCCTCGGCAATGACAGGGTGCTGATCTCGGATGATAAGCAGAGCGTTCTCTATAAGTTCAGGGAGGTTCCCGAAGAGATCAAGCGATACGGGGGCGACGGAGTTACAGCATCCGTCACCGGGCGCGGCGGATATTTCGCCATCGCGAAGAAGCTTAACGACGGTATCTGCAATATTACCGTATATAATAACAACGGCGGCGAGACGGCTTCGGTGGAGACCGGGCTCGTATACGATACCATGAATGTCGAGAACGGTGAGCTGATACTCACCGGAGGAGATTCCTGCGTCATCTACAGAAAGAACGGCAAAGAGAAGTTCAGGTCGAGACTCGGCGGCACTATAGCGCTGGTCATTCCTTCGGGAGCGGATGCCGAGTATACTGCCGTTGAGGACGGGTTCACGGAGGTGATCCGGCTGAAAACGGGAGAAGATACAGTGTCAGAATAAACCGAAAATTCCGAGCTATATAAGCAACTATGGCAGGAGCGCGGAGTTGTATATACAATAGACAAAATTCTCTCTCTGAGTCAACCAACAAATGCAGTAAAATCAAGGGTTTTAGGGTCATAAAATAAATTTTCAAAAAAACTTAAAAAAATGGTTCACATATAAAAAT
>JAEEXY010000101.1 GCA_016288005.1 Lachnospiraceae bacterium | reverse complement strand
CAATAAGGAATGCGGGCTCTGCATTTTATACCACCTCATTGAAAGTACTCCCCGTCCTTCTTAAGAAATCCGGGTTCATACCACTCCCCTTAACGCGGGGAATACGTCATGACTTACTGGCACGTGCTCGGCGTGTGCTTCTGCCATGCGGCTCCGGAGGGATATTCGTCTGCATGTACTGGTATCCGCTTCGCACTGTCGCGGACTCACTGTGAGGCTTCGATACAGAGTACTGTCTCCTTCAACACCATTTTCAAAAACTATTATTCATTTGATACGAAATAATAATACAAATCCGCCCAAAAGTCAAGGTATTATGCGATCTGGAAATGATTTCCGCCGCCGCGCTTCGAAACATACATGACTGCGTCCGCCTGCTGGTAGAGTTCGTCAAAGGACTGAACCTGATGCTTCGTGCAGAATACCGCGCCCAGACTGATCGAAACTTTATGTCCGGTGCCGCGCATCTCTTCGACGTCGATCTTCTCAACCTCGCTGTACAGACGGTTCAGACAAGCGTTCGCCGCCTCGGGCTTCGTCATGCCGGTCGCGTATACGGCAAACTCATCGCCGCCGAGTCGCATTACGATATCGGCGTCACGGAACGACCTTACAAGGCATCCCGCAACCTCTATAAGAACCTTGTCGCCCACGCCGTGTCCGAAGGTATCGTTGACGCTCTTGAATTTGTCCACGTCCATCAGCGCAAACATGCCGGGCGTGCCGTCCTCGAGCAGCTTCATGATCTTCGCTTCTCCGCCGCCGCGGTTACTGATCCCGGTCAGCGCATCTGTCTCGGACATCGCGGTAAGCGCCTTCTCAAGCGACTTCTTCGCGGAAATATCGGTGAGCGATGTAATGACCACGGTCACATTGCTCTCTTTGAGCTCGGTGACGTAAGTCGTCGCCATGACCGAGATCACCGAATCCTCATGCCTTATCGCGAATTCGTAGGAGCGCCTTCCGCCGATCGCTTTCAGCGCGATCAGCATGTCGAGCAGTTTCTCTTTGTCCTCGGCCTCGCATCTTTCTATCAGTTCTTCGATCGTGATCTTCGTATTTCTCGGATCCGGAACGCCGAACATCCTGCCGGCCGCGTCATTCATCAGCATGACATTGTCGTCCATGTCGGTGACCAGCATGCCGTCGCTCTGTGCCAGCAACATCTCGTGGTAGATCGCGTTCTCGCCCTCAACGCTCTTGTTGTGCTCGAGCTCGGCGAGCTTCTCGTCGTCGATGTTCTCGACAGCGAAGATAACCTCGTAAGGATTGCGCTCCTCATCCTCGTTTATCTTGATGAAATAGGCACGGCACCAGCCGCCGTCCTTGACCATGTACTCATGGGAAACCGTCGTCTTGGTCTTAAGCCTCTCGGCCAGGGTATCGAGTCTCACGAACTCCTGCATGTCGGCAGTATAGCCCTGATCTATGCGCTCAAAGATCAGCCCCGACAGATACGCCTCTGCGGGCTCATCATTGGTCTCGTCACGCTTTTCGTCGGGTGAGCTCTTCAATGTCCTGATCCTGCCGAGCTTGATATTGATGACCATCATGAGCTTGAACAGCTGGGCCACGGCGTTGATCGTCTCACGGTTCTGGCGCGAAGCCATCTTGGTGAGCTGATTCTCCAGCGTGATCAGATGCTCGTACTCGCTGCTGATGTTAAAGATGAAAATGATAACAGCCGACATCATCGCGCCTATCGCGCAGAAGGGTGCCCGCGAATAGAATATCTTGAAAACGTTCATGACCACGGGGATCAGTGAGCAGAAAATGACAGCGGCGCAGCGCTTTCTGCGGTAATCGCCCCTCAGGCCCACATAGCGCACGGTCATCTTGACCGCGGCGAACACATAGAACAGTATCCATACGACGAAAATAAACGGGCGCGCATAGCTTTCGACATAAGCCCCTTCATCCACGGTATAGATCATGCCGTTTTTAAGGTTAACGACCAGCAGTATCACCTGCGCGAGGAACAGCACGCCGCCGATCGCTATGGTAACGGGCAGCCGTCCGCCCACGTAAACATCCACATATACCAGCCAGGCCAGAGCCACCGCTCCGCCCAGTATAAAGGTGACTGCCGTAAGCACCGTCATGGCGGTATCCGACAGCTCGATCGCGTGCGAGTCGGACAGCCCCCAGAAAGCGTCGACAATACAAAAAACAAACGCCACTATCAGCAGTGCCGCAAATGCTTTGTCAGATTCATCCTCGCTTTTCAGCCTGAAAGTTCTGTTAAGCAGGATCTCCAGCATGATCGCGCATATGATCGCGATCAGAGCGTATAAAATGTCTGTCATCGCGTACAAGTCTCCTCTTTGATCCGAAAACTATGTCATCTTAATTTTGCTCCAATATCGCGGCAAAGTCAAGAACTGCGCGCACTTGAACGCTTTTTTAATTCCCGCGCGAGGACCGGCACCTGAAGGCAGAGCATTCCGACCCATCCCGCAAAATACGACCACGGCAAAGCCTCTATACCGAGCCCCAGCCCGATGACCAGTACAGCTGCGGTCCCGACTCTCGTGCCCATGTTGATCATGCTCGCTACGAGTGTCAGCTTTAACCTGCCCACGCCGCGGAAATAACCCTGTATGCCGTTCGTGAAAGCCGGCATGATATACATGAACGCGATCAGCCTCAGATACCTTACGCCGTGCGCTATGACCTCGGGATCGTCGCCGAACAGGCGCATCAGGGGCCGCGCGAAAACAAAGCTCACGAAACAGACTATCCCCGCGTATATCACCTCGAGGATCATGCCTTTTTTAAAGCCCTCGAGTACCCTGTCCTCACGCTCCGCGCCGTGATTCTGCGCCATGAAAGCCGTTATCGCGTGCGCGATGTTCTGCTGCGGCATATAAGTAAAATCATCCAGTCTGTTTACCGCGGTAAACGCCGCGGCAACGAAAACGCCGATCGAATTGACTATGGCCTGTATGCCTATCTTTCCGAGCTGCACCGTGCCCTGCTGCATTGCGGAGGCCCAGCCGTAGCTGACCGTGGGTCCGATCAGGCTCCGGTCAAACACGAGCCATTTCCGGCCGAGGACCAGTATCGGTATGCGCATTTTGATGTAGATGACGCAGCCCAGACAGCATAAAGCCTCGCTGATCACCGTTGATATCGCGCAGCCCTCACTGCCCATGTCGAAAACCACAACGAAAAGGATATCCCCGAGAATATTAAGGACAGCGCTCCCGATCAGGAAAAAGAGCGGCGTCATGCTGTCGCCGAGGGCTCTTAACGTGCTCGAGAGGAAATTGTAGAGGAATGTGAAGATAAGCCCGACAAATATGATGCGCATGTACCTGACGGCCATGTCCATGATGGCGTCATCAACCTGCATGATACCGAGTATCTGCCGCGCAAAGATGATGAATGCCGCGGTAAGCACCGCGGAAAAGGCCGTGCCGGCGATGGCTGTCGTGCTGATCTGGCGCTCGAGGCGTTCGATCCTGCCGGCACCGTATTCATTGCCCATGAGAACGCCCGCGCCTATGCACAGGCCGTTGAGGATAAGGATGACCAGAGTCGTGAGCGGGTTGCAGCTGCCGACCGCGGCGAGCGCACCGGGCCCCACGAACCGGCCGACGATTATGCTGTCGACCGCATTATAGGTCAACTGGAAGATATTTCCGAGAACCAGCGGAATGGCGAATTTTATCAGAAGAGGCATGATCCTGCCTTCGGTCAGATTCCTGGTCAATTAAATGCCTCCTTCTGAATTGAGAAACGGTGTTATAAGTTCATCCGAGCATGCCCGCAATCGCTATGAAAACAGGCATGGTGACTATCGCGGCAATGGTCGTGAACGATACCATCCCCGCGGACAGCTCAGCGTCGCGACCGAACTTGGTCGCGAGCATGGTAGTCATGGCCGCGCTCGATGCCGAGGTCGCGATCAGGCACGAAACCGCCATGGTCCTGTCAAAGCCGAGAACATAGCAGATAACGAGCGCTATGATCGGCGAAATGATCATTTTGATCGAAGCGGCGACATAAATGCCGGGATTGCCGAATATCGACTTTAAGCTGCTGCCCGCCAGATAATATCCGATGATGATCATCGGAACGGGCGTGGCCAGCGCCGCGAGCGATTTGATCGGCGAGAGCACTATGGACGGCAGCTCAAACGGCAGAAAGAACAGCAGCAGTCCGATAAATATCGCGATGATACAGGGACTGAGCAGGATCTTTCTGATGTGTATGCCGCTCTTTTCCTTATCGAGCAGCTGCACACCGTAGCTCCAGGTGTACATGTGGAACATGCCGATATACGCCGCGCAGTAAAACACGCCGATATCGCCGAGCAGCGCGGTCTGCAGCGGTATGCCCATATAGCCCGCGTTCGGCAGTGAACCCGCAAAACGCAGCACCGCGCGTTTATCCTCATCCTTTTCCCTGATCAGGAACTTCGCTATGATCGCGGCCGCCCCGAAAGTCAAAAAAGCCGCAAGAAAACTGAGCAGCAGCCCCTTAAGGAGCTCCACCCGGAACTCGCGGTGAAACGCAACTATTATATTTGCGGGTGTCACAACATACAGCACCAGATTCGCCATCCCCGAAACCGACCGGTCATCGAGGAGCTTGATCTTACGGCAGACAACCCCGACGGAGATTAAGATAAACAGGATCAGGACCTGCGTTGCGACGCTAAGGATATTATCAATCATATAATCACCATACTGCGGATAACCCCAACGCACCGAAGGTGCGTAAGCCCAAGCAAAAGCTGTCGATGCTTCAACGACGCTTTTGCGCAGGGAGGGCTCAAACCTGCGCAGGTTCGAGCCCAACACGGCTATCTATTTGTACTGCGGATAACAGGGCTCGAACCTGCACGCTTTCGCACCAGAACCTAAATCTGGCGTGTCTGCCAATTCCACCATATCCGCAAAACTATTATTCTTTCCGCAACTGCGGATAACCCCAACGCGCCGGAGGCGCGTAAGCCCAAGCAAAAGCTGTCGACGCTTCAACGACGCTTTTGCGCAGGGAGGGCTCGAACCCGCTCTCGCACCAGAACCTAAATCTGGCTGCCTGCAATAGAGCAAGCTCTATTGCCATGAATTCCACCATATCCGCAAAACTATTTTTACGCTTATTTGGGTCCGACGCTTCCGCCGGACCCAAGCTACATACTAAAAGCTTTCGTGCCTGCTGTCAATTCTTTTGCCCGAGAATTACTTCCTTCACGATATTCTCCGACGCGTGTCCGTTCTCCCAGCCGCAGAAGCGGTCGTAGAACTCGTCATAGCGCTTTGCGAAGCGTGCGGATACCGCATCGATATCCTTTATCGCGTCGATGACCTCTCCGGTCGTATAGAGCAGCGGACCGGGCACCGTGGACTCCATGTCGAAGTAGAAGCCGCGCAGCATATCGCGGTACTTGTCGATGTCGTAGGTGTAGAAAAGCATCGGACGCTTAAGGTTCGCGTAATCGAAGAATACCGACGAGTAATCCGTGATGCAGATATCCGAGATCAGGTAGATATCCGCGATATCGTCGTATTTGCTCAGGTTGTACGCAAAGCCCTCCATGCCGGTCACGTCGAGCCTGTCCGCGATGTAATAATGCGTGCGGAGCAGGATAACGTATTCGTCGCCCAGAGCAGCCTTCATTTTCGGCAGATCGAGCTTCAGGGTAAACTTATACTGACCCGCCTCGTAGAACTCGTCATCGCGCCACGTAGGGGCGTAGAGGATGGTCTTTTTGTCGGCGGGGATGCCCAGCTTTTTGCGGATCGATGCGGCGAGCTCATCCCTGTCGGGTCTGTGCAGAATGTCATTGCGGGGATAGCCGTACTCGAGCATCTTGCCGTTGTACATGAAGCAGCTCCTGAATCTCTCGGTTGAGAACGCGTTCGCCGAAACAAGGTAGTCCCATTTGCGCGTAAGACCGTAGATCTGCTTTTTGTAGCCGGGCGCCGCGGAGAAATTGTCCTCCATGTCGAACGCGAGGCGCTTAAGCGGCGTGCCGTGCCAGGTCTCCAAAAATACCTGCTCGTCGCGCTTTTTCATCCAGCCGGGCTGCTTTGTATTGAAAACAAAGAACTTGCAGCGGGCCACATAGTACGCGTATCTGAGGCTCCCCCTGCGGACCGTGCTGTGCTCGAACGGAATGCTGCTCTTGCCGGGCTTTTCCATGCTCCAGATCAGCCTGTACTCGGGTCCGAGATTCTTCGCGATGTACTCATAGATGCCCTTCGGGTTGTCGCCGTAGCTCTTGCCGAAGAAGCACTCAAACAGTATCCATTTGGCCTCTACGGGCTTTTTAAGGAAAATGTGCTCATATATAGCCTTGCGCCTCGTAGAACGCGAAATAACGCACTTCCAGGCCTTTTGAACGGCAAGCCTGCGCGTTACGAGCTTATATGCCCTGTCGGCATCGCCCGCGAGCAGCGCCTTAATGTGGCGGCGCTTGTAGAGATCCACCTGTTTGCGCGTGGAAACGGGGATCTTGCCCATGATGCGCCTTACGGTCTCAAAACGCGCGGTCCTCCAGACATCCGAGCCGCTGCGGCGGATCTGCTTAACAAAAAATCCCGTATAGTAAAAAATGAACTTCAGATCGAACATGAACCGCACGGTACTGCCGTCGGACAGGCGGTCCATCGTATCCTCGTATGCCTTTGCCAGCTCATCGAACCTGGTCTCCGAGTTCTCCTGCGCGATCGAGGGGAAATTGATCGGGTCGTTGTGACGGCGCTTCACATAGCGCGAGCGGTAGCATTTGCGGAAGCTCTTTGCGTAATGCAGTGCCTCGCAGACAAATCTCGCGTCGGCGTAATACCGGATATCCTCCGGGAATGTGATATTGTGTTCCTGCACCACGCTGCGCTTTACGGCCACGTGGAGCACGGAAATATTGCCGATGCCGTTGCGGTTATAGACCAGTATCCTCGTCGCGTTCTTGCGGCGCAGATCCTCATATTCGTCGAGTTCGAGCTTCAGGCGCAGTCTCTCGTCCTCAGCGCGCTTGCCGGTCTTATAGTCGGCCCGCTCCGCGAGCTGCTTCTGTCTGAGCTTGCGGACCGTCTCAGCTATGATCCTGTCCTCGGAATCCTCGTCGTTGTCATCATCGTCGTCGGAATCCGCTGCTTTGCCCTTGAACAGCCTGTTGAAGAACAGCTTCAGTCCGGCTCTCCTGCGGGCCTGCTTCTCTCGCTCGGCCGTTTTTTCTTCCTGCTTTTTCAGCTGAACCGCGAGATATCCCGAGCGGGAATACCAGGACCAGATTTTTTTACCGTAGAGGATATCGGGGTCCTCGCTCTCCTCACCGCCCTCGCTCATCCTGAAGAGCGCGTCTACATGCAGGAAATCGTCGCTGTCGAGGAAATAAACGTACTCGCCCCGGGCATGCGCGATACCCGCGTTACGGGCCGCGGACACACCGGTGCCCTTAAATTCATCGACCACCGTGATCGCTATGCGGTCCTCATACTCTCTGATCAGCGAACGCACATCGTCGAGCGGCTGATCGAGCACGATAACGGCCTCAAAATCACGGTACGGCTCCGTCTCAAAACGGCGCTCAACGCCCTCATTGTCCACAACTACCGGCTCGCCGCGTCCGGGCGCACCGTCCATGTATTTATATGAAATCTGCTCGGCCAGACTGTCAAGACAGTCCCTCAGGTACTCTTTGCCGCGCTTAAAAGGAATGATTATGCTGTATTTCATCGGTCCCTCCGGATCTGCATATAACGGGCTTTCTCCAAAACCGCCCATACGTTATAAGTATAACATAACTGATCTGCCATTTGAATAGTCCCTGTCCCGAATAAAATGGAAAAAGCCCTGAAAACCGAAGTTTTCAAGGCTTTATAAATCCGTGAGCCACTCGGGACTCGAACCCGAGACAACTTGATTAAAAGTCAAGTGCTCTACCGCCTGAGCTAGTAGCCCATCACAGGCAGACGCTGCTGCCAATAGAGCCGTATCAGCCTGCCCAACAGGGCTAGCTGGATTCGAACCAGCGGAATGACGGCGTCAAAGGCCGTTGCCTTACCGCTTGGCGATAGCCCTACAGGGTGGGTACTGGGACTCGAACCCAGGGCCTCCAGAGCCACAATCTGGCGCGCTAACCAACTGCGCCATACCCACCATAAACATCCGGTAAGTGTACCGGTACGTGCCAGAAGGGATTCGAACCCCCGACACACGGCTTAGAAGGCCGTTGCTCTATCCAACTGAGCTACTGGCACAAATAACACTCACACACTTCTCTCGCGCCGAAACGAAGAGAAAAGCGGGTGATGGGAATCGAACCCACGTGTCCAGCTTGGAAGGCTGGTGTTCTACCATTGAACTACACCCGCGAAAAACATATTTAATTCCGCTGTTTGTTCACAGCGAAAGTTATTATATAACAGGGTTTTTCGGTTGTCAATATTTTTTTTGATATGTATTGCATTGTTGCAGTTGTGCACTTGTGATATACTGATAAAGTGGGCGATAATGAGGGTGTGACGCCCGCTATCAACAGATCCGGAGGGACCGATGAAATACAGTATAATCATTCCTTTTAAGCGCGGCAAAGAGTACTTGCGAGACTGTCTCGAGAGCCTTTCCGAGCAGATATCATATAAATACCTGGACGGAACGCCCGGCCGCGGCGAGCCCGCAGTCGTGGACAATGACGGAGTGGAGCGCCGCTACGAGACGCAGCCTTACCGCGATTTTGAGGCCGTTATCGTGCTCGATCAGCCGCTCGACGACGTAAGGTCCCTGATACAGGAGTTTGAGGGCCGTTTCCCCATTACCGTGGTCGATGAGTTTAAGGGCACAGGCGTGTCCGCTGCGCGTAACGCCGGCATTGCGCATGCGCAGGGCGAGTACGTGTATTTCCTTGACAGCGACGATTTCCTGCATGTCGATGCGCTCTTCAGGATGAGCGAGGGCGGCGAGGAGAACGAGGATCCCGACATCCTGTACGGAAAGAAGATCTGGTCATGGTATTCGCGCTCGGGCTATCTTGCGGTTCAGTTGAAGAAGCAGGAGGAGCGCGAAGCGGAGAGAGAGCAGCAGGCCCGCAGGAGAGTCGGCCTGAAGCTGTTCTTCAAGAGACTGTTCAAGGGTAAGAACGCCGATTCCGAAGATGACGATGACAATGACGAGGAAGACCGCATCATTGAGGAAGCCGTACGTAAGATCAGACAGAAGCAG
>JAEEXY010000028.1 GCA_016288005.1 Lachnospiraceae bacterium | reverse complement strand
TTTAATGATTCTGCTAAAATTAAGAACGAGGTAAATGGAGACTCCCTTAGCGGTTCTTCTGTAAAATCTATCAGGAAACAAGTAGCTGATGATTTGGGTGTATCTCAGGATAATTTGCAGACAACATTAAATGGAATAAAGATAGGTAATGCAAGTGGATATAAGTTAAAATATGATATTCCTTTTATAACCGGGGATAATATGGATTTAACTGATATTTCTCATCTGGCTAATATCTATAAGGAAAGAATTACAGGAACTCAGAACTTCAATTACACCTATGTAAGTGGATACGATTGGTGGGGAGATCCTGTCTATAGTACGGCAAGTGCAAAGGAGTTTAAGCATGAAACCTCTGACGATCAGCGTGTTTTAGTTCAAGGCTTGTCTAAGAATGCATTAAAAACCGGTGCATTTACTCCTGTTTATGAGGCGACTAAAACAAATGAAGGCCAGATAGTTTCCTATCCTTATTCTATAGGAAAGTTGGCTGGAGATGGGAAAACCACCATTATCGACACTGCATTGACGCGTGCTCAATATATGCAGTTGAACATGGAAGATGATGATATCGTGGTATGGTTCTCATTGTACAAGCAGGGCGTAACTGACGGTGATGTCAGTGGAAGTACGATCAATGACGGTACAAACAACTATTATATTTACTCAAAGGGGAACATTACTTACACCGGTTTTGGATTTAACTTCGGTACACTCGAAGAGGATGAGTACAAACTCTTTGTAAATACTATGATAGCTGCTTACCGTTCAGGAGTTGATGCTTCAAGGCCCGTTATCCTTAACAGCGATAAGTCATCCGAGAACAACAAGGATTATCTGTATGTTGATTATGATGCAACTCTTAAGGATGATCCAAATCCGATTGGCGACAGGACCGATGTTGTTCCTTATGATGCATCTGGCAATATTATTCCGGCTGGTTCAGATACACCGGTTTCATACTATGCAAAGAGAGTAAAGTATACGCTTCGTAATGACAGTATTGTTCTTAACAAGCAGATGACGGTTCATTACTATCCTTGCATACAGGTGGGCAATGTTCGGGTTACGCTTTACGATTATCCTATGGAGTTAAAGACTTATTGGATCAACACGGAAGTGGGACAGCCGGATAAAGAGATCAAGACGATGAAGACGGTTGAGTCGGCGTTTACCTACAGTGTTCCGGATGGTGTAACGCAGAAGGCAACCACTATCAACAAAAAAACGGGTATTCCGGTATCCGCCGGAAGAGGTATGGTATTCTCGACATATGAGTATTATGTAGATATACCTATTTCAGAAAGCTATTATAAGAACCTGATCTGGACCTCTAAGGGCAAGACCGGAACCGAGACGATTTCGTATT
Organism: Lachnospiraceae bacterium; assembly: GCA_016288005.1. Taxonomy (GTDB): domain Bacteria; phylum Bacillota; class Clostridia; order Lachnospirales; family Lachnospiraceae; genus RUG11977. The sequence continues at coordinate 36,258 of JAEEXY010000028.1, read as the reverse complement.
CGTATCAGGTTGGGGACAATCCTACAGCAACGTTGAGTATTGCTACCGGTGATTTCGGACTGGACAAAAAGAACAGTTTCGAAGTAGAGATTCAGGTTGTAATGCGTTATGGACGTAATCCGGACAAGAACAAGCCGCTTGTCGGCACCAGAGGCGTAGTATTCATGCGAAGAGGTATGTTCACACTGGATTAAGCAGTAACAGAATATAATCTAAACAAATACGCACAGAGGCTTCGGCCCCTGTGCGTATGGTGGTAAAAAGAACTGTTTTATAATTGTGTAAATATTTTGAATAGTATTTACAATTCGCGGCAACTTTGATATCATAAATCTGCAGTGTGATATATTATTTTCCGATTATTACGATAATAACGGAGGATAATGATTTATGCCCGAGATATCAAGGTTTTATGGGATTGTAATCAAGATGTTTTTCAAACCGAAAGAGCATGAACCGTCACATATTCATGCACTTTACGGTGAACATGTCGGAGTATTTGATCTTCTGTCAAGAAAGATGACTGATGGAGATCTGCCCGCTAAAGCACAGGAACTGGTAGAAGAATGGCTGGAAAAGTATTGGCAGGAGCTTCAAAAGATGTGGGATTCGCAGATTATCGAGAAGTTGCCGCCACTATAGGAGGTGCTCACATGATCCCTCGAATCAAGCAACTCAATGCAATGCCTGATTATCGGCTTAGAGCCGTATTCGACGGTGGAGAAGAGGTAGTTTATGACGTTAAGGACGATATTGCGACTATTCCTGACTTTTCTGTTCTGAGGACGGAGACGGGGCTGTTTGAGAATTTCCGGCTGGATGAAAGCAGAACCGTTGTGTCATGGAGCGAAAGTGTCGACCTGCCCAGTGATACGATCCTGGAATACGGTGAACGGGTGAAGACTCGGTAAACAATTGAATACACGGTGATTCGAAATACGCACAGGCGCTTCGGCTCCTGTGCGTATCGTCATTTACCACGTATTTTTTATCACATCTCCCTTTAGGAACAGGTTGCCCTTCACATCATTTTTCACGGGCGCGAGCAGCCCCTTTTCCTGCATGTAAGTCAGGTTCTGGCGGGTGCAGCCCAGCATGCGGCAGGTGGCTGAAGTGTCGGCAACGTTTTTCTGAATAAAAGCGATAAGATCCGACTGCTTGAGAGGCAGCTGCACCGAGTTTCTGTACAATGTCCCGGCAGGTATATCGATGCTGTCATTGAACGTGAGGAAAAAGCCGCCGGTCCCGACTTTGCCCGATTCGTACAGGGACGGATTGGAGAGGATCTTTTCACTGTCTGCAATCGATTCTTTGTGTTCTTTAAGGTCAAACAGCCTGACCGTATTGTCACGGAAAATGCAGAGTATGCGTCCGTTCTCGCACATGACGGCCTCTGCAAGATTCTCCTGCATTCTGCGCTCAACATAAGCGGGCAGGGCGTCCAGCTCTTTGATGCAGATCGCGTCCTGACAGCATTTCCCGCCGGATAACTCCAGCAGCTTCATTTCGTCATACTCTTTCAGGTGGTGGTGCGAGAGGATAGCGTCAATGTTCTGCCTTCCGGGCGGGATCACGCGCTCGCGGACCCAGGCCAGAGCGATGTCCCTGGGCATGGTGAAAATGCCTTTTTTGACGAGGCCGGCAAAGAGGAGGGGGGCGGTCCACTCGTCCAAGTCGCTCTCGAGTTCTGCGATGAAGGTTTTTTCCTTTTCGAAATACAGGAGCGTTCCGAGAGTCCTGTTGAGGGCAGTATCAACTATTGCGTATGCTTTCATAGGTCAGATACCTCCGATAGATCATTTCCCAGATTTTCTCCGCCAGGATGCTCGGAATGATGCCATCCAGATCATTAAGCAGAATGCTTTTATCAGATTCCTTGAGTCTGGTCGGGAAAACGTCGCCTTTCCGGCTGATGAGATCAAGGTTGTCAAGACAGGAATGGCTTCCGAGGAAGTTTTGGCAGGGGCGGTCCGCCATTACGTCAAAAGCTTTAATATCCTTCTCATTGAGGCAGGAATAGAGCAGCGACAGGCCGTGGTCAAAAAGCGGCGCGATACGGAACGTGTGCGCCCGCGTGTTGCGGAGAACTTCGATATTGGCGCCGTGGCGGTCCCTGTTTAAAATAATGTAGTCCACGGCGAGCATGGTATCCACGTAATCAGTCCATCCCATTCGCCGGCAGAAGTCGAGCCGGCTTTCGCCTTTCAGCGCATTGGTCCTGTAGTAGTTGTCGAGAGCTGTTTTGCTCTCACCGGGCTTTTTGAAGTCTTCGGATGCGCAGAGCCAGGTGTTGTATATCCGACCTTCGATGTCTATATCAGCATGTATAAGCTCATAGCTCAGATGCTCGACGCCGAGAAGCGTCAGAAGACGGTCAACGATCAGCTCGTTAACGCACTCGTGGCCGATGACGCCGTTTACCGGATCGAAATTTGACAGCTTGTAGTATATCTTTTTTCCATCGATAATGGACTCTGATTTCAGAAAAGTGCCGGCGGTGCCGCTTGAAGAGCGGACATGCGACCATTTCAGGTAGGTCAGGTCCCGTTTTTCTTTTATAATTCTTGATTCGAACACGGAAGAACTCCTTTCTGTATTTGACGTGCGTCAAATAATTGCAAAATAATTGTAACATGATATTTGACGCGCGTCAAGTGCCAGGGGATCATGGACATTTGTGAAAACAAATGCCCTCGATTCTCAGTGAGAAAGGAGGGCGATGCTTATGGAAATTATGAAATTAAAAAGCGAGCCGCCACTACCACCAATAGTGACGGCTCTGCTACTGATAAGTAGCAAAACCAGAACTTATTGGGCGTAGCCGCTCTCGCGGCTCTTCCCTATTGCATTAATAGTATAGCAGAGATAGTGCCATTTTTCAAGATGTGGGAGGTATAAAGCATGGGGAATAACGAGAAATTACAGTTATTTGAAGATCAGCCTATTAGGACAGCATGGGATGAAGAGGCTGAAGAGTGGTACTTTTCGATCGTTGATGTAGTCGGGGCGCTGACGGAAAGTGCTGATCCTTTGGCTTACTGGCGAAAAATGAAACAGCGTCTTAAGGAAGAGGGAAATGAAACCGTGACAAATTGTCACGGTTTGAAATTAAAAGCTCGTGATGGTAAAAGGCGCCTCACCGATGTCGCAACTACCGAGCAGCTTCTTCGCATTATACAATCCATCCCTTCGAAGAAGGCGGAGCCTTTCAAACTATGGCTTGCGGAAGTTGGCAGAGAGAGGATAGAGGAGACATTGGATCCGGAGCTCATTGCCGAACGCCTTGTGGCCACGTATGAGCGGAAGGGATATACCCGCGAATGGATCAACCAGCGTCTTATGGCTATCAGTGCGCGGAAGGAACTCACTGATGAATGGAAGGATTGCGGAGTGGAATCACGGAAGGAGTATGCGATCCTTACCGATGAGCTTACAAAGGCCTGGGCGGGCATGAATACGAGGCAATACAAGAATCTTAAGGGGCTAAAGAAGGAAAGTCTCAGGGACAATATGAGTACGACCGAGCTTGTTTTGAATATGCTCGCGGAAACGTCGACCAAAGATATTTCTCATAAAGAGAGGCCTGATGGGTTTGAACAGAGTGTGGCGGTGGCGAAGCGCGGAGGAAATGTAGCGGCAATTGCCAGAAAAGCCCTGGAGAAGGAGACAGGGGAGCCGGTTATTACGAAGCAAAATGCGGCACAGCTGAATCACGTTGTTACGCAGATGATCGAAGCGAGTGCAAAGACGGCGGGAGAGGTGGCTGCAAGTGGCGAGGAAGAGGAACGAGAGATTTGACGTACGTCAAATAATTTTCTCCTTGACATTATCCACTTTGGGTGATATTATAATCGTTGGCCGCTAAAAGCGGAGGAATGTGTGCGTAGCTCAGCTGGATAGAGCGTCTGGCTACGGACCAGAAGGTCGCGAGTTCGAATCTTGTCGCACACAGTGGATATACAAAAAACCTCTTTCATCTGAAAGAGGTTTTTTGTATATCCACTGTATAATAGAAAAAGCAGCGCGCTTTATTCCTCTTCCTCATCATTACTCTTATCCAGCAGACTCGCTCTTTTCACCATTCCTTTTCCGAACTTCCGTCTCAGCTCATCCATCACTCTGTCAGCCTTTTCCAGCTTCCCGTAATCCACGGTATCGAACAGCGATATCTGTCTGGTATCGTCCTTACTGATGCCGCTCGTGTGCACTCCTAAGGCGCGTATCGGCCTGCCGTCCCACAGCTCCGTAAAAATCCGCACAGCATAGCCGTAGAGTTCGTTTGTGATGCTGGTGGCGTTATCCATGGTCATCTGGTGGCTGAGCTTGTCAAAATTGCCGTCGCGGATGGCGACAGAGATCACGCGCACGCGGGCATTGTCGCGGCGCATGCGGCTGCCTACGGACTCACAGAGGCCGAGGATGACGCGCAGGGCTTCGTCGCGGTCGGTGATATTCTCGGGGAGGGTGGTGCTGTTGCCGTAACCCTTCAGCTCCGAGCGCTCCACAGTCACGGGGGTGTCGTCTATGCCGTTCGCCGAGGCGACCATGCCGGCCGAGGATTTGCCGAAATAGGGCGTAAGCAGGTCTATGTCCATGTGGGCGAGCTGGCCGATGGTGTGGATGCCGAGATCGTTGAGGCGTGTGGCGGTAGCGCGGCCGATATACATGAGGTCGCGGACCGGCAATGGCCACATCTTAGCCGGGATCTCGTCAGGGAACAGGGTGTGCGTCCGGTCGGGCTTGGTAAAATCAGAGGCCATCTTAGCCAGCAGTATGTTGACGGAGACACCGATATTGACAGTGAATCCGAGCTCGTTATATATGCGCGTGCGCAGCATGTCTGCAAAGCCCACAGGGTTATCCAGGGCCTCTCTGCACTCGCTCAGGTCAACGGCCGTCTCATCCGATGAGAATGGCTCTACGAGGTCGGTGTACTCGCGCAATATGTCCATAAATGCGTGCGAGCACTCATGGTAGAAATCACCGCGGGGCTCGAAGAGCAGGAGCTCGGGGCATTTCCTCAGTGCGTCGACTATGGGCTCGGGCGTGCGCACGCCGAGCTTCTTCGCGGGGATGGAGCTGGCCAGGATGATGCCGCGCCGTGACTCCCTGTCACCGCCGATCGCGGACGGCACGGTGCGGATGTCCAGCTCCTCGTGGAGGTAACGCAGGCGGAACACGGCCTCCCAGCTTAAGAAAGCGCTGTTAACATCCACGTGAAATATCAGTCGCCCCATTGCGTCTCCCTCCTTTCGGCATAATTATACCACCACCCAAACACCAGTTCAACCCGAACATCGGCGAACAAAACCACTCAATAAGTGTTATTGACTTGCTGTAAAAACATGATTATTATATATTATAGGGGATTGCGTATACCCATGCGGATATGCGCGCGGCCGCGGGGGAGCGGCTTTTATTGCAGAGGACACTTGTGACTATGAGTAAAAATTTACATGACCGGAATAAATTCGTCAGGCAGATCTTTCTGGTGCTGCTTGACATTCTTTCGATAGGCGCGGCGCTGATGATCTCGCTGCTGCTGAGATTTAACCTGACATTCGCGTCGGTTGAGGAGCAGTACATCGACAATGCCATCCACATGCTGCCTATCCTTGTTGTATTTACAGTCGTGCTTTTCTTTATTTTGAGGCTGTATAATTCACTGTGGAAATTCGTGAGCACCAACGAACTCGAATACATCGTGATCGGGTGCTTTTTCTCGGCATCGCTGTGTTTCGCGTGCTTCTACATCACACCGTGGAAACTGCCGCGCAGCTGCTCGATCATCTATTTCCTGGTGTTGATGTGCCTGGTGAGCGCTTCGCGTTTCGGGTACAGGGCGCTCAGGCATTTCAGGCGCAGGTACATGCAGCGCAAGAGCGGCAGCAATGTCATGATCATCGGTGCAGGCGACGCGGGCAACATGATCGTTCGCGAGATGAAGGCGAGCGAGCACCTGAACAAATCTATCTGCTGCATCATCGATGACGATCCGGCGAAGATCGGCAACTATATCCACGGCGTTAAGATCGTGGGAGATACCCAGTCTGTACCGCATTTCGTTGAGAAATACTCTATCAGTGAGATCATTATCGCGATCCCTTCGGCGTCCAAGGCCGATACCAGGCGCGTGATCGATATCTGTAAGGGCATGGGATGCGCGCTCAAGGTGCTGCCCGGCATTTCCGAGCTGGTGAGCGGCAGCGACGGTGCCTTGGAAAAGCTGCGTGACGTTAATGTCGAGGATCTGCTCGGGCGCGAGCCGGTCAAGGTCGACCTTAATTCGATCATGGGCTATGTCACGGGCAAGGTCGTGCTCGTTACGGGCGGCGGCGGTTCGATAGGCAGTGAGCTGTGCAGGCAGCTGGCGGACCACGGAGTCGGCAGGCTCATCATCGTCGATATTTACGAGAACAATGCGTACGACATCCAGCAGGAACTGAAGATCTCACATCCCGAACTGGATCTGGTCGTGCTGATAGCATCCGTGCGCAATACGCTGCGCATGCGCAAGATCTTCGAGGAATACAGGCCGCAGATCGTTTACCACGCGGCTGCGCACAAGCATGTGCCGCTGATGGAGGATTCGCCGGATGAGGCGATCAAGAACAACGTTTTCGGCACGCTGAAGACAGTTATGGCGGCCGATGCATGCGGGACTGAGCGATTTGTGCTCATTTCCACGGACAAGGCGGTTAACCCGACCAATATCATGGGCGCGTCGAAGCGTATGTGCGAGATGATCGTCCAGACCTACAATAAGCGCTCGAAGACCGAGTTCGTGGCCGTTCGTTTCGGCAATGTGCTCGGCAGCAACGGCAGCGTTATCCCTCTGTTTAAGCGCCAGATCGCTGAGGGTGGGCCTGTTACGGTCACGCACCCCGACATCATCAGATATTTCATGACGATCCCCGAGGCGGTGTCGCTCGTGCTGCAGGCCGGCGCATACGCAAAGGGCGGCGAGATATTCGTGCTGGACATGGGCGAGCCGGTTAAGATCCTGGACCTGGCCGAGAATATGATCAGGCTCTCGGGATTTGTGCCGTACCGCGATATCGACATTACCTTCACCGGACTGAGGCCCGGCGAGAAGCTTTATGAGGAAATGCTCATGAAGGAAGAGGGCATGCAGGAGACCGAGAACCGTCTGATCCACATCGGTAAGCCTATCGAGATGGACGACGAGAAGTTCCTCGCGCAGCTCGACCAGCTGTACAAGGAGGTCCTCACGGAGCCCAAGGACATCCGCGAGGCAGTCTCACAGATCGTGCCCACATATCATTACAACAAAGGAAAGTAAACGGTTATGGCCGAAGAACTGGCTAAAACGCTCGCGGACGCGATGTCGGCGCTTCCGAAGGAGCTTATCATATTTTTGGTGTCGATGCTGCCGCTCATTGAGCTGAGAGGCGGGCTGATCCTGGCACCGATACTCGACATCCCCATGCTCAAGGCGATCCCTATCTGCCTGGCAGGCAACATCCTGCCGATACCATTCATTCTCTGGTTTATCACGCCGATATTCGCGTGGCTTAAGAAAACCAGACTTTTCAGGCCCATCGTCGAAAAACTCGAATCAAAGTCGATGGGCAAATCCGAAAAGATCCAGAAGTACGAGTTCTGGGGGCTGGTGCTGTTCGTCGGGATCCCGCTGCCCGGTACGGGTGCGTGGACCGGCGCTCTCATAGCTTCACTGCTGAATATCAAGCTGAAAAAGGCATTCCCCGCGATCCTGCTGGGACTGCTTTTGGCCACTGTTATCATGTGCACGATCACATATTTTATTCCCTGGGCGGTTAAGAACCTGTTCTAGGAAGATGACATTTTCGGGAGAATACATATGAACAAAGACAGCGACAGACAAGCCGATTCCGGCATAACCAGGGAAGAGCTCAAGGACATGCTCCAGAAATACAATATCGGCAAAAAGCCTCTCTCGAAGCTCCTCGGCTGGGGCGAGACGACGATCCTGCTGTATCTGCGCGAGGACGAGGAGGAGCTGCCGGACAATGAGTACACGAGGCGTCTGAAGAACCTCTACACGCACACGACGGGCTTTCTTTCCCTGCTGAACAGCGGCCAGAACCGCATCAGCTCCGTGGCAAAGCGCAGGAGCATAGACGCAGTGCGCCAGCTGTTCCCCACATCGCCGATATTCGACGCCGCAGAGTATGTCATCGGCGTGCACCGCAAGCTCGCGTCCGAGTTCGGCGCTGAGTCGATGTCGCTGGTGCGCCTGCAGACGATCCTTTTCTGGTCGCAGGTCGCATCGCTGTGCCTGTACAATGAAGTCATTTTCGAGGACGATTATGCCCCCGGTCGCGGCGGGATGCCCTATCGGGCTGTAGCCGAGCGCATGCAGACGATGGGCTGTATCGTGCCCGACGGCCTCTACACCGGGCCCGGACCGCGCGTATCGTCGCTGACCGACGAGAAAAAGGCGATCCTTGCATTTATCACCGAGATGTTCGAGTGGTACGGCACCTCCGCCCTCGAAGAGCTGCTCGAAGCCGAGCATTTCAGGCTCTGCGGCCCGAAGACGGCCCGCAAGCGCCGCCTGGCCTCTAAGGAGGTTCTGAAGAAGTGCTACGGCGAGGTCTTCAAGCAGGCCAAGGTCAAGAAGCTCAAGGACATCGAAGGCTACATGATGAAGAGAGTGGCGTTTATCAGGAATCATAAGGAAAAGTGAATCGCGTGAGTTAGTGCCCGCCCCGGGATCGGGGCGGGCTTTTTTGTTCGCTTTCCGTGAAGAAAAGAGCTGATGTTTTGATTCGTTTTGTAACCTCTTATACACATTTTATATGTAACCAATTTGTAACCATTTTTGAAACCAAGGTTACAAGAAAGGTTTCAAAGTTTCCATAAAACACGATAAAAGCCGCATTTCGCGTATTTTTTATGGAAACCGTTCTATTCGAGCTATGTTTTATCGAAAAAGTATCTGAAATGTATAAAAATGTATCTAACATGTAACTTTTTTATGAGAGAATGATGACGACTGTTACTCATTTTGTGAGTATAATTTGTTACTTTTTTAGGGAGGTAAAACGTGAAAAGATTTAACTGGAAGAGAATCTTAAGTCTTGTTCTGGTTCTGACGCTCGTAGTGGGCACGCTGACATGGAACAAGAGAGCGGCCGGCGCGGCCGACAGTGGAAACCAGGATCGTTCGACATCCACAGCCGTGATCAAAAACGGCAATAAAACAGTGGCTACTGTCACAAAAACAGCTAAGCTCACTGTGGATAAGGACAATCCGAGTACTGGTACGGTAAATGTTACATTTACTGCCAAGGGTGAGAAAGATCAGATCACCAATACAGCGATGGGTGCTGTAGACATAGTGTTCGTTATGGACTTATCAAACAGTATGTATGATGCTGATTTGAAATCGGAGAATTATTGGTCTGGTTGGCAGCTAAAGACAAGATATTATTGGGCCAATATCATTGACCGCCTCACACCTGCTAAGGATGCAGCAATCGCATTTGCTGGTAAGGTTCTTGAGAACAATACTGACGGAAAAGTAAAGGTTGGCGTGGTTTCCTTTGGTGATAAGGCTGCGAAGGACCGCAATCTGACGACTGATCTTTCCCTGATCACATCTACGATTAACGGATATAAGCCCAATGAAGCCAAGTCCGGTGCCCAGACTCTTAAGGGCGGCACATTCCTTCAGGACGGTATCAGGAAAGCGCAGGAGATGCTTGCGGGCGGAAGAGAAGACGCAGCCAAGATCATGGTAGTTCTGAGTGATGGTGAGCCTACATACAGCTATAAGCATTCTAAAACTGCTAATGACTATACCACTCTGAATACCGGAGACAAAAGGATGCTTTATACCGCATTCAAGAAGGATACGCGCGGCGACGGTTCTCCGAATAATGCAGATGATACATTACGCCTTGAAACCATTTCCGAGGCTTATCTTGCAAAAAATGCGAATACAAAGATCTATACCATCGCATATGATTCTACAAGAGACAATAAAGTTACCTTCGTTATGAAGAATGTAGCTTCTTCGCTTGATACTTTCTATCAGGCCAGCTCGGGTCAGTCGACAGATACATCTGCTCTGATCGGCTCGGTAATTACTGCTGTATCTCACGAGGTCGAGAAAGATATCGCTGCGGCTACAGGAGCGCAGCTTGTAGATACACTTCCCGGATACATGACCGATATTTCAGAGAATGAAACTAAGGTTACTGTAAACGGCCAGACGCTTACATGGGATCTTTCGGATCTTGGTTATGAAGGCACAAAGAGCATGACCTTCAGCACAAAGGTTGATTTCTATGATATGGCTGAAGCATATGCTGAGAAGCATGCCGGATATGCTGATGCTAAAGCAGTCCTTAAGGCTATTTCTGAAGGTGAGGAGATCTGGTTTGATCTCAATGACACTGTTAAATTCCATTATACCGATAAGGACAACAACCCGCATGACCCGGAGATCATCGGCGGACAGACCACAATCCCTGTTCCTCAGGATCAGGTTGAAGCGTTCAAGTACACCATAAGCTATTACGAGGACGGCAAAGAGATTGCGAACAGCAAGTTCACGGGCTATAAGTTTGCAAACGAGACGGCAGAAATCGCAGACCTTGCGGCTTATGCTGGCGATTCAGTTAAGTATGACAAGACCAAAACCACATACAAGGTTAACGGTAATGAAGTCAGCGCGAAGACATTCACTGTAACCGGCAACACTAACATCCGTGTTGATTATTACAAGAATGTATTCACTGTAACTTATAAGGATGAGTTAAGCACCAACCAGACTATAAAGACCTTCACCAAGAAGTACGGTGAGAAGGTTACTGCAGCCGAGATCCCCGCAGTACCCACACATGCCGGCAAGAAGAACGGACACTGGTCTGCGAACCTTAACGGTGTTGAGATCACTGAAAACAAGACTGTCAACGCACTTTATGATGATGAGATTTACAACATTCTCTATGAGGTATATGTTGACGGTGCGAAGGTTGATAATGACGGTGTAGCAGATGTAACAGCTAAATACAATGGCTCGGTTGACCTTCCGACTGTTGATCCTGCAACGGTAGGTGCCGTAGATGGAGTTGCGAACGGTATCTCGAAGACCTATACCGAGGGTGCATGGACTATCACGGAAGACACTGCAGCCAATGCGGTTATCGCAAACGGTAAGCTTACACAGATCAAAGGCGACGTAACGCTCAAAAAGTACTTCACACACGATGAGACTTATGCCATAACCTTTAAGGTTACCAACAGCGGCGATGATGAAAACGCAAAGGGTACAACTTATAATGTAGTTTGGGCTGCAAATGCAGATGAACTTGCAAGCCAGGTACCTGATCTTACCAATTATTCAGAGAGTACAGATAATACTGCTAAGTACACTTACACCCAGCCTGCATGGAATCAGGCAGATCTTGCGGAAGTAACCGGACCTAAGACCATTACGGCGAACAGAGTTTCAACAATCAGATCGTTTGATATTACGTTTAAGTTTACAGATGCTGAAGGCGAAGTTACAACAGAAACAGAGTCTTATAAGTACGACGTTACTCCTACTCTCCCTGATTCGATGAGCGGTATTGCTGCAACTCCTGACGATAATGAGTGGGATTATACATTCAACGCATTTGAAACTTTTGTGCCCGTTACCGAGGCGAGAACCTATGAGGCTTCCGAGACAAGAGTTAAGAAGACTTACAGTTACACTTTCAAACTGGTAGTGGATAATGGAGCACCAATTGTTCTTGCAAGCGATAGCAATGTAGAATACGGTACTCCAATCACTGCTCCTTCGGTTGATGCTTATGTTGAAGAGAACAATATTAAACAGGAAGGTTATACATATAACTATACCAGAGGCTGGAATGAGGGCGCCGAGTTTACATTAGGTTCCGATGGCCAGAATATCGATCTTACCACATATATCTCCAGCTCGATAAACTCTTATCCTGTTAAGGTTGTTCTGGTAAGCCAGGATGAGTTTGGCAAGGAAATTGAAAGAGTTGCGATCATTGAAAAGAGCTATGAGTACGGCGCATCGGTACCTTACGACTGCACACAGAATGACCTCTGGAAGACTGAAGATGCTGAGTTCTCGTACGAAGTAACCGGAACTGCTACAGATACAATCGTTGTACCTGCCGGAGCTACAGAGATCACTGTAATCCAGAAGGCTGTTAGAAAGAGCTACACAGTTACATTCATCATTAAGGATGAAGTAAACAACACAGAAGATTCCACTGATCGGACTGTTCCTTACGGCAGCGCTGCAACCGCACCTCAGTTACCTGCTGATACAGCGCTTGAGGCAGCAGCAGACCAGAAAGACGGTGTTGATGAAGGCTGCAAGAAGTGGGATTACACGGTATCCGGTTGGGATAATGATTACAGCAAGATCACAGGTCCTCTTACCGTAACCGCAACCATTACACGTGAGCTGATCGAGTACACAGTAACATTTATCTTTACAGATTACGAAGGCAAAGAAACCAAGACCGAAGAAAGCGGCAACTATGGCGATGAGATCGATATCCCTCAGATCGTTTATTCTGAGAATAATGACGAGTTCACATATAAGTACGATATCGACGAAGACTGGAGCGGCGAGACTTATATCGTAAAGGGAAATGCTACGCTTACCGCTACAGAGTCCCGAACAACTAATGAGTATACTGTCAACTTTGTTATCAGATATACCGGCGACGAGACGAGAAACGCGACAGTTGACTCGGTTAAGGTAAAATATGGCCAGACAGCAGAAGCACCCGAAATCGGTCAGGAATTCTTAAAGGAATCAAATGCCCAGTGGTCATATCCCGAGAGTGTTGCATTCACTGACGTAGAGTGCCCCGTATATGTAAACGCAAACAAGAGTTATACCCAGTACGTTGATTATCCTGCGACACTTAATCAGTACGAAGTTCTCTTCAAGCATGAGGACGGCACGATCATCAACAACGAAGTTCTTGCAGTAACCGATGAAGATTACAAGTATGATTACGGCACAGAATTAACGATCAGCAACCTTCCTACAAAGGAGGATTCCGCTGATGGTCATTACAGATATGAGTTCGCATACTGGACAAATGAAGCCGGACAGGCGGTATCACCTGCTGCGATCGTAGTCAGCAGCGCAGTTTATGTAGCTGCATTTACTCCAATCGAGAAAGAGTACAAGGTATCCTTCGTTGACGAGGATGGTACTTTCTTCGGTGAGAATGTTCCTTATGTTGCAACAGTAGTTTGGGGCAGCAAGGTATCCGATGCTGATCTTGCAGCAGCTAGAGCTAAGGTTGACGCCAAGGCAGCAGAGAAGACCAATGCAAGCGCAATCTTCACCTATGCTAAGGGCGATTGGACTTTCGGCGGCGAGGAGAAGCCTTCGGCTGAAGCTTTCCTGCTCAATGGTCCCGTTAAGGAAGATACAACAGTATATGCTTCTTACACCAGAACCAACAACACCTGCACATTCGTTTACATGCAGGAAGATGCAGTAAACGGTGGATACAAGCAGTGGGGCGATTCCGATCACGTTGAAGTAAATGATGAAGGTATCATTTACATCACAAAGACTGTCGGACCTGCAAAGGATGCTTCGGTTGATACTGTTTACACATTTGTTGGATGGTTCCTTGGAGATGCTCCTATAATTACAGAAGACGAGACTGCTACAAGAAGAATCAGAATTGCATCCAATGAGGGTGATGCACCCGGAGCAACGGATCTTGGCTACTATCCTGAAGGCACTGATTCGAAGATCATTACTCAGATCAATGTTAATGAGAATGTACGTCAGGACAAGACCTACTATCTGTATCCTTGCTACAAGAAGACAGCACGTCTTTACAAGGTTACATTCGTTGACTATGACGGAAGGCTTATCTCTGAAAAGGCTGACTACCGTTACAATCAGTCCGCACTTGGCGACAAGCCCGCAAATCCCAGCGGATGGACAACCGTAAGCGGATTTACCACCACGACATACACCTTCAAGAATTGGAGCGTTTCGGATGCAGAGCTTGCAGCTGTAACGAAGGATATGGTTGTTGCTGCTGAATATAGCTTCAGCTCAACGAACAACTTCCCTCCGATCATTACACCTACACCTGATCCTACCGGAACACCTACACCTACTCCTACGGCTACACCTACACCTACTCCCGTAGAGGAGGAGATCATTCCTGAGACACCTGATACACCTCAGGGACCTGTAGAAGAGCCCGAAGAGGAGATCATTCCTCCTCAGCCCGAGACACCTCAGGGTGCTCCCGAAGAGGAAGTTGATCTCGACGATATCGAGACGCCTCAGGGCGACCTTCCTAAGACCGGAACTACTCCTACAGCAGTATTCTTCGGCATCGGTGCAGCTTGCATCATGCTCGGCAGCGTAATGCTCAAGGGTATCCGTCGCCGCGAGGAAGACATGTAATGCAAATTAACTGAACATAGGTAGGTTTTCCCGGGCTGCCGCGCTTAGGTGCGGTGGCCCGGGTTTTTGTGTCTTATTCTTTTGATGTAATCGAATAAAAAAGTTACAAAATATAAGAACAGAAGCGACACGGATTTTGGTATTTATGGGGGTTACGGCAATTGATGTGAAACTCGATGTGAAACATATTGCCGTAACTCTTTTTGATGCATAGAATTTCGCATAATGCGAAAAATACGCGTGTTAAAACGAATAAACATTCTGTATTGTGTATTTTTTGCGCATGTGATACAATAAAAGTCCGCCCTTGGGGAAAGCCGCAAACGCATAGATATAGAATAAAAGTTACAGCAAACTCATAATTTGTAGGGCGAGAAAGATTGGAGGAAAATATGAAAAAACGGTTAATGTCAGTGTTGCTTTCACTGGCACTCATCGTCTCGTCATTTGTGACGAACGTACCGTCTCAGGCGACGTATGCCGCTACGTCGGAGACTTCTGCGCTCTATTACAATACGGGACACAGGGACACTGCTGCGCATGAGCTCAGTGAGGCGGCGCTTGCGTATTATGACAATTTTGCGTATGACTATGCAGATATCGAAAAGGGCAACGTAACGGTTAGCGCAGCTGATCTGGCTACGGCACTTAAGTCGAAGATGCAGTCTACGCTTAAGAATCAGGTTGCTTACAAATCTCTTCCGGATTATTGGGCATATACCGATGCGGAAGACGGAAAAGCAGGAACTATCTATTTCTATGCAGACAAATCTACCAATGAAGTAAATGCAACTCTTAACCGTGAGCATGTATGGGCCAAGAGCCATGCAAGCTTCTACGAGCAGTACGGCGGAGCCGATCTTCATCATCTGCGTCCGGCTATTGACATGATCAACAGCTTCAGAAGCAGCTATACAATGGGTGAGATCGATGAGAAGTCAGCAACGGTTGGTACTTATAACAACGTTGTAGGCGGCTATCTCAAGAACAATACCTTCGAGCCCCTTGAGAATGTAAAGGGCGACGTAGCTCGTATTTTCCTCTATGTATATCTTTGTTGGGGACAGCCTAATCTCTTTGTAAATGTTACGGCTGACAGGCTCCCTGCAATGGATCCCGATGATTCCAAGAATGACGGTCAGAAAGTTATCGAGAGCCTTGAGACCCTTCTTAAGTGGAACTATGACGATCCCGTTGACACATGGGAGATGAGCCAGAATGACCTCGCTGAGATCGTTCAGGGCAACAGAAACGTATTCATCGATTACCCTGAGTATGCTTGGCTAGTTTTCGGACTTGCTGTTCCAGAGGGCTTGGTTTCTCCTTCTTCGGAGAATACTGTACTCGGTACGTACAATCCCGGCGACCTCTCCGATCATTATGAGACAGAGGAGAGCCAGATTGATGAGAGCCAGCTGATCACTATTGCTGCAGCAAACAATGCGTCTGAAGGCAGCATCGTGACCACTAAAGGCGAGATCTTATACATCTTCGGTGAGAATGATTCTCTTTCATCAGCTGTTATCCGTGATGAAAAGGGCGACACCGTTCAGATTTATTTCGGTAATGTAAATATTAAGTATAGTGTCGGCGATGTGCTCATAGTAAAGGGAAGTATCTCTGAGTACCATGGTGTAAAGCAGATCGGCGGTATTGTCACCAAGCTTGTTTCAAAGGGTAACGATGCAGCTTCTGTTGCACCCGAAGAGGTTACACTTGCGGAGCTTAACGCGAACCCTGACAAGTATGTTTCAAAGCTTGTTAAGGTAAAGAATGTTGTACTTGGCCGCTCAGATATTGTTGAAAGCAAGTACAAGGTTATAAATATTTCTCAGAATATCGACGGAACTGAGTCTTCGCTTGTTCTGTTCCAGCCCGCATCTTATCCTAACGGTGTTGCAAGAACGGATATCGTGGATATTGTTTGCGTCGCATCAAAGCGTGACCAGGCTGCACAGCTCCGTGTCGGTGCATCTTCGAGCTACACACTCGTCAAGAAGGGCGAAGGCCACAAAGTGGATCTGTCCACAGAGGCAGGCATCCTTGATGCTGCTTTTGAGCTGGATGCAGGCGAGAAGCTGGGGCAGAATGTAACCCTTACAGGAAAAATCACTTCAATTGTTACGAAGTATAACTCACAGTACGACAATGTTTCTGTTAATATTGAAGTCAGCGGAAGGACCATTCAGTGCTACAGACTTTCTAAGGGCTCTGAGCTGAAGGTTGGCGATGTTATCAAGGTTACAGGCGATATCCAGAACTACAGCGGAACTGTAGAGTTCGTTCCGGGCTCGACGTATGTTCACGCGGGCGGGACACCTACTCCTACCGGTGAAGTGACACCTACTGCAGGGCCTACACCTACAGCGGGCCCTGTACCTGCCGGGACTGAGTTCGAGCTGGTTACTTCGTTCGATGATATAGCGGACGGAAAGTATATCTTTGTTTCAGAGTACAACGGTGTTATCTATGCAATGGACAAGCAGCCCGGTGCGTATGTGAATACCAGTACGCCTTATACACGTGGCATTGTAGAAGTAGAGGAAAAGGACGGCAAGATCGTTTCTGATGATTCTTCTATCGTTTGGACAATAACAAAGATAACAGATACAGAGGGTTCTGTAAGCTATACTATTCAGGATGAGGACGGCAAGTTCCTGTCCATGAACAATAATACGAAGAATAATGCATACTCGAAGGATACAAACCTTGACGAGCCTGATAAGTATGCATATTTCATCATCAAGGCAAATGATAAGGCAGAAAAAGCGGTTCTTATAGAGAACGAAGCTAATGAGAAGAGATGCATCAGTATCTATGCGGCTAATGCAACAACTGCACAGGACTACAGAGCATACAAAGAAGGTAATACAAGCCTTAAGCCCTTGTTCCTTTACAAACTCGCAGACAATACGCCTGCATATGACATCGCTGACGGAGATTATGTGATCTATAATCCTGCATCGGGCAAGGCGATGTCTGCAGAGGCGGTTGCTACTTACTACAGAGCAGAGGCTACCTTTACTCCTTCGGGAGCATCTGTTGAAGAAGTTGACGCAGCCCTTATCTGGACAGTAAAGAACAACGAGGACGGTACGATCACTATTACTACAGCCAAGGGTGATAAGCTGTCGGCAGGAACGCGTACAAGCCTTCCACTGAACGATGTTAACGATACATGGAACGTCATTAAGAATGATGACGGTACTTTCTATGTGGTTAACGCCGGAAGACCGGACATGTACATCGAGTACTATCAGCAAAAGGCTGATTTCAGCGCGTACGGATTTAATGAGAAAAACGCTGATATCTACAAGCTCTCGTTTGCACCGGCAAAGGCTAAGACTGAGGTGACACCTACACCCGGACCCACACCTACTGCGGAACCCACGCCTACGGCAGGCCCTACACCTACAGCAGAGCCTACTCCCAGCGCAGAACCTACACCTACTGCGGATCCCACACCTACTGCGGAACTGCAGAAGTTCGAACAGGTTACTTCGTTCGATGATATTGCAGACGGAAAGTATATTTTTGTTGCTGAAGGCGGGGATGCACTCTATGCAATGAAAAATGTTCCGGATGGTAATGGCAACACCCGCGGTCTTGTAGAGGTTGAGAAGGTTGAAGATAAGATCGTATCGGACAGCACTGCCATAGTTTGGACGATCACAAAGGCTGCTACCGGTGCTGCTGTTACCTACACTCTTCAGGATGAGGATGGAAAATACCTGTCCATGAGCGTTAATAACAACAAGCCTTATTCAACGGACAAAAACAAGGATAAAGCTGATGAATATGCTTACTTTGTGATCAAAGCAAATGAGAAAGTGAGCGGCGCCGTTATAATCAAAAATGAGAAGAATGGCAGATGTATAAGTATTTATGCTGCACAGGATTTCAGAGGTTATACAGAAGATAATAACAGTCTCAAGCCTTTATATCTCTACAAGCTCGTAGAGGAAGAGGTTGAGCCCACTCCTGAACCTACCCCCAGCGGAGAGCCCACCCCTACGGGAGAGCCTACCCCTACAGGAGAGCCTACCCCCAGCGGTGAGCCTACGCCCAGCGGAGAACCCACACCTAGCGGAGAGCCTACCCCCAGCGGAGAGCCCACACCCAGCGGAGAGCCTACACCCAGCGGAGAGCCCACACCTAGCGGAGAACCTACCCCCAGTGGAGAGCCCACGCCTGAGCCTACGCCCAGCGCGGATCCCACTCCCGTACCTACACCCGGTGTGGATCCTACACCCACGCCTGTAACGAACCCTCCGATCATCATTATCCCTCCTTTCGTGGATAATAATGATCCTGGCACCACAGAGCCCGGAGCCACCGAGCCCGGCACTAACGAACCCGGCACCACTGAGCCCGGCGAGACCGTTGACGTTGAAAATCCCGAGACTCCCGAGGGGACTCCCGCGGACACCGTTGACGTGGACGAGACCCAGACACCCGAGGGTGCGCCCGAGGACGCTGAACCCACTGTTGTTGCGAAGAAGGTTGTCGTAAAGGATGACGCGTTCGAGGAGGACAGCAATATTGCTTCCGCTACGCTGAAGATCATGAGCGATGACACTGCGATCATCAGAAAGATTAGTGCAGCTGACAGCGAGGTTGTTATCCCTGAGACGATCACGGTCGGCGACAAGGAATACACCGTTACAACGATCGCCAAGGGCAGCTTCAAGGGAATGGCTGATGTTACCGAGATCACCCTCGGCACTAACATCACCACTGTAAGACCCGGCGCGTTCAAGGGAATCGAGACTCTTGAGAAGGTAACTGTTAAGTCCTACACCGAGGGCATGTTCGAAAAGAAGGCCTTCAAGGGCGTTGACACCAAGGATTGTGTTATCTCGATCGAAGTTCCTTCAACTATGAAGAAGAAGGCCAGAAAGGCACTTGCAGCCCAGGTTAAGGCAGAGCTCGAGCTCGCCGGCTTTGAAGGCAAGGTCAAGATCGTGAGAGTTGATAAATAGTTTATTTCAATGATATGAGAAGACATGGGGACGGTTCTTTTGTCTGCGCACTTTGCAGACAAAAGAACCGTCCCCGTGTCTTCCCTGCTCCCTTTTTGGTGACAGGCACCGGTTTTTTATGGTAGGATGGATTTATAAAAGCTGCGAAAGGAGCAAAAATGAGCGATCACACCATAACAGCCCGGGATCCGGTTATTCCGGAGCTTGGCTTAGCGAGACGGATCAATGACGGCAGACCGATACTCAGCCGGGAATATGTGCCTTATGAGGCCGACTGCATTTTCAATGCGGGCGCTGCGTTTTACAGGGGCGAGTATATCATGGTATTCAGGAACGATCACGGCTTCGACGGAAAAGACACATTCGCGCGCTGCGATCTGGGAGTGGCCCGGAGCAGCGACGGGATACATTTCGAGGTCGCGTCAAAGCCTTTTTTGTCAGCCGCGGATTTTCATGATCCCGAGATAACGAGAGTGTACGACCCGAGGCTCACGGTTATCGGGGACGAGTTGTATATGTGCTTTGCAATCGACACGCGGCACGGCGTGTGCGGTGGGATCGCGAGGATCCTCGACCTGTACGCGGACACGCTCGCGGAAAAGCTGGAGATACTGAATGTGACGACGCCCGACAACAGGAACATGGTGCTCTTCCCGGAAAAGATCGGCGGCAGGTACGCGCGGCTCGAGCGACCGTTCCCTGTATATTCGCGCGGCCGGGACAGGTTTGACATCTGGATATCCTACTCGCCGGATATGCGTTATTGGGGTGACTCGAAGCTGCTGCTGGCGGTGGAGGACGTGCCCTTCGCAAACGACAAGATAGGGCCCGGTGCCCCTCCGATGCGGACCGACCGGGGATGGCTTGCTCTTTTCCATGCGGTGGATCGCGATGATGCCCGCGGGAGAAACGGCTGGGAGGAGCGGTGGACAAAACGGTATTATGCCGGCGCCATGCTGCTGGACCTCAACAATCCGGCCAAAGTCCTGGGCATTACAAAGGAGCCGCTGCTCTCACCTGCGACCGAGTATGAGCTGAATCAGGGTTATCGGACGCACGTTGTATTCCCGGGAGGATTCCTGCCCAGCGGCGATGACCCTGCCTATGCGCTGATCTACTACGGCGCGTCCGATACTTTTGAATGCGCGGCACGCGTGAATATAGATGAGCTGATCGCGGCATGCAGGTAACAGGCAGGCAGAGTTCATCGAAGGTGAAACTGCGGGTGCCGGGAACGAAGAAGGGCCAAGATATAAAAACTGCGGGTGCCCGGAACGAAGAGAGGGACAAGATATATATGGAAGATAAGATAATAGCTGCGGCTATCGAATACGCCCGTGACCTGTTCGCCGGCAATTCGGACGGCCACGATTTCGAACATACCATGCGCGTATACCGGAATGCGATGGCCATCGCGGAGACAGAGGAGTGCGACAGGCGGATAGTGGCTCTGGCCGCGTTGCTGCATGATGTTGACGATCATAAGCTTTTTGACACAACCGACAATGCGAACGCGCGGGCATTCCTGAACGGGCAGGGCACAGATCCGGATTCGACCGAAAGGATCATCGACGCGGTCAATTCCGTTTCGTTCAGCAAGAATCGCGATAAGCGGCCCGATACGATCGAAGGCTGCATCGTGCAGGACGCGGACCGTCTGGACGCGCTGGGCGCGATCGGTATCGCGCGGACATTCTCGTACGGCGGCAGGCACGGCAGAAAACTGTCTGAGAATATCCTGCATTTCCACGAGAAGCTGCTCCTGCTTAAAGATATGATGAATACCGGGGCTGCCGTGCGGCTGGCCGAGGAGCGCCACGGGTTCATGCTGGATTTCCTGCGGGAATGGGAGCGCGAGATCGGGTGATGCTGCAGGTACAATATTATAGGATAACTACGCACGACGGTGCCTGATGCCATTTATGGTGACAGGCACCTTTTTTTACACGGCAAGACAAAAGTTACACAACGGCTCACAAAGATACATATAAAATATTAAAATGTATCCATTTTGTATCTCCCGGGGTATATATT
This sequence comes from Lachnospiraceae bacterium, assembly GCA_016288005.1. Taxonomy (GTDB): domain Bacteria; phylum Bacillota; class Clostridia; order Lachnospirales; family Lachnospiraceae; genus RUG11977. The sequence goes on along the minus strand of JAEEXY010000028.1, from coordinate 14,808 downwards.
TGTCTCATCGAGTTAAACAACACCTCTGAAACAGAGGCGAATAAAAAGGGTGAAATCATTGGAGGTAACAAAATGAAGAAGTTCGGAACTATCGCAGCTAAGTTTTTCGCAGCAGCAATCGCAGCAGCACTTGTTTTCTCAAACAGCGGCATCAAGGCATTTGCCGGCACGGTAGGTGTTGGTTACTACGTTGTTAAGGACGGCGTGACCGTAACGGATAAGACTGAAGGCGGCAAGACCGTAGGTGTCAGCACAGATAATTTCGAAACTGTCATCAGTGCCCCCGCTAAGACATATACGGTTGATGAGGATGCGCTTAAGAAACTCATCAATGCAACAAATCTTAACGAAAGAACAAACGAGGCGACCAAAGCCTATACTATAGAAGTAAATGATGGACAGCCTACGCTTCACTACACTTACAGTGTAGAGGCCGTTCTGAAGGAACTCGGGCTCCCTACCGAATTTAACGGAAAGACGATTGACTGGTATGTTCTTAAAAAGGAAAACGACGGTTACCATGTAGATGGTGTTAATCTGACGATAATTGCTCCCGAAGCTACTTATATTCCCGATACTCCTGCAACAGAGGAGCCTGAGGATCCCAATCCTAACGGAAATACTGAGGATGAAGAAAAAGATGACGATCCTGTAATTTCTAACTCTCCTGTACAGCTCGAGACTCCCGGTCAGACACCTGCATCCGGCGATCTCCCTGGAAACGGAACTCCTTCAGAGGAGCCTGCAGCACCCGCAGAGCCCGAGACTCCTGTAGTTCCTACGACTCCCGCACAGCCTGAGACTCCTGTACAGCCTACCACTCCCTCGCAGCCTGAGACTCCTGTACAGCCCGATGCACCCGCAGCAGATACACCTGCAACCGAGGCTCCCGCAACAGATACACCTGCAACCGAGGCACCTGCAGTAGATACACCTGCAACTGAGGCTCCCGCAGAAGAAAAGACTGAGCCCGAAGCACCCGTACAGCAGCCTGAGACTGAGGCTCCTGTAACTGAGGCTCCCGTGACCGAGAGTGACGATAAGACTCCTGCAGTTGAGGCACCCGTAACCACGATCGTACCTGTTATTCCTTTCATTATCGTAAACAACTTTGATAACACCGACGATGTTGACACCGAGGATGTGACCGCTCCCGAGGAGCCCGCAGCTGAGGAAGAGACCTCCGAAGAGATCATTGACGATATCGTAACTACTGACACTCCCGAGGGTGCACCCGCTGATGAGGAGCCCGAGGCAGAGGTTGAGGAAGAAGAGATCGTAGACGTTGACCTCGTAACCACTCCCGAGAGTGCTGTTGAGGAAGATGTTGAAGAGGAAGATGACGTTGAGCTCGATGTCATCGAGACTCCCCAGGGCGATGTACTTCCCCAGACCGGCGTTCTTTCCGCAGCAGTATTCTACGGACTTGGCTCACTCTGCATAGCACTCGGCGGAACGGTAGTAGCAAAGATCCATCGCAAAGACGAGGAATGATTGACCAATAACGAATTCCAATAATACACCCATTAAAGAAAAGCAGCGGTTCCGCAAGGTCCGCTGTTTTTCTTTGCAATCCGGCCCCAAAATGATAGAAAAAGGTTACATTTACATAAAATTCGCGATAAATAAGAATGAGAAAATCAAGTAACTTTTGAATCTTTTGAGACAGAAATAGTAGAAAAGCCTTTAAAATAGGGCTTTGACGTTCAGTGAATATCTCTGGCAAAGCAGACATACTCGGTGAAGTTTCAAAATAATTCAAAAGATACAAAAGAAATATTAAAATGTATCCGTTTTGTATCTTTTGGGTTGTATAGTGGACTCATGAAGTTGAGAGACACCTCTGAACGAACAGAGAAAACATTAATGGGTGAACAAATTTATTGGAGGAAAGAAAATGAGAAACCTGAAGAAGACTATTAACGCAGCAATTTGTTTCGTACTTACCCTTGCTATGATCCTTCCCGCAAATGTGAAGGCAAACGCAGCTGAAAGCCAGCACTATACTGTTGAAGAGTATAACAATCTTATTGCTGAATACGGAGCTGAAAATGTAACAGGAACCTATCATGAGGCTGAGGATATTCTTATTTGCGATAAGGCGCATAAGCATTCTGATGATTGCATTGGATTGGTTTGCGGTAAGGAAGAACACAAGCATACCGAGGATTGTTACGCATATGAATATGCCGGAGTGCGTATTGATAATTTCTGGGACTTTATCTGGTATCTGATCTCCTTGTTCGGTTGGGCAGAGTACCGTAAGGTGAATTATAATACAGTTCGTGTTTGTGATTTTGCAGAAGAGCACACTCATAGTGAGAATTGCTACGGAACAGTTTGTGGCATTGAAGAACATGAACATATAGATGATTGCTACGATCATATTAATGCATACTATGACGACGTAGTTATTACTCCTGCTATCGAAGGTGGAAACACCGAAGGCGACGACACTAACGGTGATGGAACCAACGGCGATGGAACCAACGGTGATGACACCAACGGCGATGGAACCAACGGTGATGGAACCAACGGTGATGACACCAACGGCGATGGAACCAACGGTGATGGAACCAACGGTGATGGAACCAACGGCGACGGAACCAACGGTGATGACACCAACGGCGATGGAACCAACGGCGACGACACTAACGGTGATGACACCAATGGCGATGGAACCAACGGCGACGACACTAACGGTGATGACACCAATAACGACGGCAACAACGACGGTGACGACACCAATAACGACGGCAACAACGACGGTGACGACACCAATAACGACGGCAACAATGATGGTGACGACGCTAACAACGACAGCGACGACAACAACGATGCCGACGACACAAACAACGACGGTGAGAGCAAGCAGCCCGAAGTTGAGCCTGTAAACAACAATCAGGAAACCACTCCTGACGTAGTAGAAGAGGATAGCGACGACAAAGAGCAGCCCGTAGTTGACGATAAGCCCGCAGTAGAAGAGCCCGCAGAGAACAATGACGAGAAGCCTGTAGTTGAGGAGAACAACGACGAGCAGCCTGTAGCAGATGCTCCCGCAGCTGACAACACCACTATCATTCCCGCAGCTCCTATCAACAACGTTCCTTTCATCATCCTTCCCGCTTGGACAGCAGAGAACACCGATGATGCAGACGTTGAGGAAGCAGCTCCCGCAGCTGAGGAGACCGTTGATGTAGACGCAGCTCCCGCTACTCCCGAGGGTGCGGTTGAGGAAGATGTTGAGGCAGAGGTTACTGAGCCCACAGTAGTTGATGACACCGAGGAAGAGGTTGATGTTGATACCACTCCCGCTACTCCTCAGGGTGCAGTTGAGGAAGAGCCCGAGGCAGAGGAAGAGACCGAGGATCTCGGACTTGACATCGTAGCTACTCCCCAGGGTGATGTACTTCCCCAGACCGGCGTTCTTTCAGCAGTAGTATTCTACGGACTTGGCGCGATCTGCATCGCAGTCGGCGGAGCTACACTTATCAAGGTTCGCCGCAAGGAAGAGGAATAATTAAACAGCCATACAGTTAAAATCCATATAAATACACCCAATTAAGAGAAACGGCGGCCCCGCAAGGGACCGTCGCTTCTCTTTGTATTCTTAAATGTAGGTAACTCTTAGTGAGTATACATCCCTTCTTCCTTATCACTATGGAAAATAACAATCCGTAAATATCTGAAGGAAGGCTCTTTCGATGATGAGCCTGCTGAGGTATAATAAGGATGTTGTTTAAAAGAGACCCCGTTATCGGGTAAATACACAGAGGAGAGTTTTGATGAGCGTTTTGTTTGTATTACTGGGAGTTGCCGCGCTCGGCGCAGGCATCTGGCTGCTCGCGCGCAAGGAAGCGAAGAAGGTACCGGGCATCATTCTGATCGTATTTTCGGTGTTCTTCTTTCTGATCGGCTTAGTGATGGCGGGCGGAAGCAGTGATGAGCCGGAGAGAAAGAAGGACGATTCCGGATCCGCGGCGGAGAATACTATTACGGATGTTCCCGATCTTAAGGGCCTTACGGTCGATGATGAGAAGGTCAAGTTCGATTCCGACTATGCTGAGATCGTGATCGAGCCTGATGACGCGAAAGACCATCCGGAGGACACCATTAAGGGCGTTACCGCGGAGGGCCTGGAGTGGTCGACTTCGAAGAAGGACGGCACCGGCGATATCCACATGAAGGTCGACGGAAAGAATGTCACCGCGAAGGTCACTCCGAAGGAAGATAAGAAGACCGGCAATAAGACGAAGGCAGACGCGGGCAAAGCCGCGGCGGCCGCTTCGAAGGTCGTTACAACAGGCTATAAGAAGGACGTAAAGAACTACAATCGTAACTATGCGATCTGGTATGTCGAGGCTGCGCAGTGCCTGGTTTATTATCCCGCGCAGCTCAAGCTCTCAAAGACCTATGAGAACCAGACTGCGGTATTCACCGACAGCAGGAGCAAGGCGAGCCTTAAGATCACTCTCGGAGAGAATGAGTTCGCGTCCATGGACGAGGTTGAGAGCCTGATCGCGAACACCGAGTACAATAAGGTCCTCGCGTCCGGCACAGACTGGTATTCGACAGAGACGAAGGGCAAGAGCATGACAGAGTTCGCGGTTGTGGGCCTTGGCAATAAGTACACGGTTACCGCGGCGCTCACTTATGAGAATAAATATTCGTTTGTTTTCGATGAACTCAGCAAGCTCATCAAATGCAAGTTCGTCGAAGGCGGCAAGTGGGTCAGCACCGCAGGCATCGGATCGGTCGGCAAGAAGGTTCCCGTGCTCGCCAACAAGTATGACAGCGGGACCATTGACTGGAGAGTCGTTTCCTACTTCATGAGCGATCTGGGCTGCATCCTGAATTACCCCGACGTTTTCACGAAGATGTACATTGACGGACCGGAAGAGACCTATTATTTCACCGATCCCGTTACCGGCGCATATATCAGAACCTACAGGCAATACAGCAATGACACGCTGATAGGAGAGGTTGTGAGCGATATCGGACCTGCCGATCATGAAATCCTTGATGATTCTTCGATGAGATGCTACACCCTCGAGCAGGGCAGCGTGACCTACTATTATGTCAAGATCGCGAACGGCTGGATCTACCGTGCCGAGATGATAGTGCCCGAAAAGGCGGAAAAGCTGTACAAGGGTCTTGCGAACGGCATGACCGTATACGCTTCGGGAGACGCGGTTGAATCGCCCGAGATGACCGATATCTTCTATGCGGAGAAGCATTGTATCGTTACGATCCCGGTCACTTTCCAAACCACATCCGACAGCTATACATTTGTTGATTATTTCAACGGAACAGAGCTTCATGTGGCGTTCGCGGCAGTCGACGAGACGGACACCGGCAATATCTTCGATACTTTCGAGGTTGTCGCGGATGACGCGGACATCTATATCGAGGATGCCGTGGTAAGATGGCATAACAAAGACGGTCTCTTTATCGGCGGAACCGGCGCGAATGACGATTGTCTGGTCGAGGTATACGGTTCGAAGGCCTACAGTCACTATTCAGACTGTTGGACAATGTTTGACATCCGCTTTACCGATGACAAGAAAGCACCGACTATAGCGGAGACCATTGACGAGGAGAAACAGGAAGCCGCTGAGAACGCGAGCGATCCCGAGGAAGAAGATGAGCCCTGGCTTGAGCCCAATCAGACGGAGCCCACTCCGACTCAGGCTGCGAAGGCCGATCCTACGCCCAAGCCCGCTACGCCTACGCCCAAACCGGCTACCCCTACTCCCGAGCCTACTCCCACACCGGATCCCGGCCCGGGCGATCCCGGAGAAGATGAGAACCGTCTATACTATGAGGATATTGCCGAAGAGATCGGAATCGAAGATTATTATGAGTACGGAATGTCCTATTACGGAACCGCAAATTACATTTGGTACAGGTTTGATTCCGACGATGCCGATTTCAGAAACAGGAGAATGAACCCTTATGTGCTGGGACTTGACGAACTGATCACAAAGAGCGGTCTCAAGTATCAGGGAATTGAAAAGGTTTTATATACCGACAGAGATTTCCGGATGGGATATGACGATCCCGCTACCTATGGTTATGTTTATTCCGGCAAGATAAAGGGCCATGAGGATCTCGGAAATGTTCATGTGGTTGTCAGAAACGATCTGTATGGCGAATGCGTGGATGTGGCCTGGCTGTACGATGATTATGAAGACGCACCTCTTAAGAGAGGTGAACTGTTCGTTACCGACAGTTTTGTTGATTTTGTCAATGAGTATTTCTGTTACGGAGCAGGCAGGACCTCGGCTACCACGGTTTGGCACTGCGGGGATCTGGCGGCTGATATCATGTTTGCCGCTGATTTCCTGGCATGGATTTACGATCCCGATGCGGAAGTGCAGCCGTATTATGTGATCGGCGGCGATACCAGCGGAGACTACGGCTGGTTCGGTGCAAGCGTCTGCGATTTCGATGAAAACGGCGAGCTTCAGGTTCTCTTCCGTGTCATCTACGATCGCGACGGTGATGATTGGAACTTCTTAACAAATATCAAGGGTGAATGGCAGTCGGTATATGATTTCTACAGTGACTGATCATTCCAAGATGATACGATAAATATTTACGACAGCCACGGGGACGGTTCTTTTGGTAACGAACTGCGTTACCAAAAGAACCGTCCCCGCGGCATTTTTTATTATGGAAGAAAAGACTTGCGATTTTCTTTGAATATGCTATAATTTTAAAGTTTAAAAGATTAGGAAGGTAAAACGGCGATGCAGACGGAGCATCCCGCGCGCAGCTTGAAAGAAGGAAAGTAGTATATGAAACGCGAAGACATCAGAAACATTGCGATCATCGCTCACGTTGACCACGGCAAGACAACGCTGGTCGACTGTCTCTTGAAGCAGAGCGGTGTTTTCCGCCAGAATCAGGTCGTTGAGGAAAGAGTTATGGACTCGAACGATCTGGAGAGGGAGAGAGGTATCACGATCCTCTCGAAGAACACGGCGGTCAATTACAACGGAGTTAAGATCAATATCATAGATACGCCCGGCCACGCCGATTTCGGCGGTGAGGTTGAGCGTGTGCTCAAGATGGTTAACGGCGTTATCCTGGTCGTTGACGCATTCGAGGGCCCGATGCCCCAGACCAAATTCGTTCTGAAAAAGGCTCTGGAGCTGAGTCTGCCTGTTATCGTCTGCATCAATAAGATCGACCGTCCCGAGGCGGATCCCGCACGTGTTATCGATGAGGTACTCGATCTCTTCATCGAGCTCGACGCGAGCGAGGACCAGCTCGATGCGCCTTTTGTTTACGCATCGGCCAAGTCGGGCGTGGCTATCCTGGAGCTCGGCGACAAGCCCGAGAACATGAAGCCCCTGTTCGATACGATCATCGAGCACATTCCCGCGCCCGAGGGTGATCCCGACCGCGGAACGCAGGTGCTTATTTCCACCATTGATTATAATGAGTATGTCGGACGTATAGGCTGCGGAAAGGTCGACAACGGCACCATCAGGGTCGGTCAGGATGCGGTCATCGTGAACTATCACAATCCCGATCAGGTCCGCAAGGTCAAGATCAGCAAGCTCTACGAGTACGACGGCCTGAAAAAGGTCGAGGTGCAGAGCGCGACTGTCGGTTCGATCGTTGCGATCTCGGGTATCGACGATATTCACATCGGTGACACGATCTGCTCGCCTGAGCAGCCCGAGCCTATCCCGTTCCAGAAGATATCGGAGCCCACACTTTCGATGAATTTTATCGTCAATGATTCGCCTCTGGCAGGTCAGGAGGGCAAGTGGGTTACCTCGCGTCATATCCGCGAGAGACTTTTCAGAGAGCTGAACACGGATGTTTCGCTGCGTGTCGAGGAGACCGATACGACCGAGGCCTTCAAGGTTTCGGGACGCGGCGAGCTGCATCTTTCGATACTTATCGAGACGATGCGCCGTGAGGGCTACGAGTTTGCCGTATCGAAGGCAGAGGTAATCTACCGCTACGATGAGGACGGCAAAAAGCTGGAGCCCATGGAACGCGCGATCATTGATGTTCCCGATGAATTTGCGGGAGCTGTCATTCAGAAGCTCAGCGGCCGCAAGGGCGAGCTTCTCGGTGTTTCGACTGCGGCCGGCGGATATCAGAGACTGGAGTTCTCCATTCCTTCTAGAGGCCTGATCGGTTACCGCGGCGAGTTTATGACCGATACAAAGGGCAACGGCATACTGAACACGATATTCGATTGCTACGCGCCTTACAAGGGCGATATCGAGTTCCGCAAGCAGGGCAGCCTTATCGCGTTCGAGGGCGGCGAGAGCGTTACCTACGGCCTGTACAACGCGCAGGAGCGCGGTACGCTGTTCATCGGACCCGGCGAAAAGGTTTATGCCGGCATGGTCATCGGTCAGTCCGGTAAAGGAGAGGATATTGAGCTCAATGTCTGCAAGAAAAAGCAGATGACCAATACCCGTTCTTCTGCGGCGGATGAGGCACTCCGTCTTACACCGCCCAGGATCCTGAGCCTTGAGCAGGCGCTGGATTTTATTGATAACGATGAGCTTCTTGAAGTTACGCCCAAGAGTCTTCGCATCAGAAAGAAGATCCTTGACCCGACCCTCAGAAAGAGAGCGGGCTTCAAGCACTGACCGGACGGTCGTATAAAACAGCACTTGACAAAAGGCAGATGTTACGTTACTATTCAGTTAATATTTTAAATGCAGTGACGGAGAGGATTAGGTAAGCGGCAACCGCCAGAGATTATGGTCCGCATATGCGGCTGGAAGACCATTTCGGGGAAGCTTATCGAAGGTAGCTCCTGAGCAGTGTTTCTGAAGAGATGCCATACGTGTATCGACAGTAGGAGACAACGGGAAGTCCCGTTACAGACGAGCAGCTTGATTGAGCTGCGTAATGAGATCGCGGGCCATAAAGCTTTGCGATGAATTAAGGTGGTATCACGATAGCCCTCATCGTCCTTATACGATGAGGGCTTACGTTTTTTTAAGGAGGTTTTTTATGCCGGACATGAGCGAAAGCTACGCAAAGGCGAGCGGTAAGGAGCTTGCCAAAACCTACGATCCCAAGCAGATCGAGGACAGACTCTATTCAAAATGGATAGAAAAAAAGTATTTTCACGCAGAGGTTGACCGTTCGAAGAAACCCTTCACGATCGTGATCCCGCCGCCGAATATCACCGGACAGCTGCACATGGGCCACGCGCTCGACAACACGATGCAGGATATCCTGATCCGTTTCAAGCGCATGCAGGGCTATAACGCGCTCTGGCAGCCCGGCACCGACCACGCTTCGATAGCTACCGAGGCCAAGATCGTTGAGACCCTGAAAAAGGAGGGCACCTCGAAGGAGGAGCTCGGCCGCGAGAGATTCCTCGAGCGCGCATGGGACTGGAAAAAGGAGTACGGCGGAAGGATCGTTTCCCAGCTCAAAAAGCTCGGTTCGTCCTGCGACTGGGACCGTGAGCGTTTCACGATGGACGAGGGCTGCAATAAGGCCGTAACCGAGGTTTTCACAAAGCTTTACGATAAGGGCTGGATATACAAGGGCTCCAGGATCGTTAACTGGTGTCCTGTCTGCAATACTTCGATCTCCGACGCGGAGGTAGAGTATGAGGAGCAGGCCGGCCATTTCTGGCACATCAAGTATCCTTTTGTTGAGGCTGACGGCAGCATCTCAAAGACACGTTTCCTTGAGTTCGCGACCACACGTCCCGAGACCATGCTCGGTGATACCGCTATTGCGGTTAATCCCGAGGATGAGCGTTATACCGATCTCGTTGGCGGCTTTGTATGGATACCCTTCGTTGAGAGAAAGATCCCGGTTATCGCCGACAGCTACGTAGAAAAGGATTTCGGAACCGGCGTTGTTAAGATCACGCCCGCGCATGACCCTAACGATTTCGAGGTAGGAAAGCGTCACAACCTGCCCGAGATCAATATCATGAACGACGATGCGACGATCAACGAGAACGGCGGCAAGTTCTGCGGCATGGACCGCTATGAGGCCCGCAAGCAGATCGTTAAGGAACTCGATGAGATGGGTCTGCTCGTTCGCATCGAGGATTACAGCCACAACGTAGGCACATGCTACCGCTGCCATTCGACCGTTGAGCCGATGATCAAAAAGCAGTGGTTCGTTAAGATGGACGAGATGATCAAGCCCGCCGTAGAGGCGATCAAGAGCCACGACATCGAGCTGATCCCCGACCGCATGGAGAAGACCTACTTCAACTGGACAGACAATATCCGTGACTGGTGCATTTCACGTCAGCTCTGGTGGGGCCATCGTATCCCCGCCTGGTACTGCGACGACTGCGGCGAGATCATCGTATCGAAGACCGCTCCCACTAAGTGCCCGAAGTGCGGCAGCACGCACCTCACACAGGATCCCGACACTCTGGATACCTGGTTCAGCTCGGCGCTCTGGCCTTTCTCGACTCTGGGATGGCCCGAAAAGACCGAGGATCTGGACTATTTCTATCCTACGGATGTTCTGGTTACAGGCTACGACATCATTTTCTTCTGGGTTATCAGGATGATCTTCTCGGGCTACGAGCAGATGGGAAAGAGACCGTTTAAGACCGTTCTCTTCCACGGACTCGTACGCGACGACCAGGGCCGCAAGATGAGCAAGTCTCTCGGCAACGGTATCGATCCTCTCGAGATCATCGATAAATACGGCGCTGACGCGCTCCGCTTCACTCTGATCACCGGCAACGCGCCCGGCAATGACATGCGTTTCTACATGTCGAGAGTTGAGGCTTCGCGTAATTTCGCGAACAAGGTTTGGAACGCGTCGCGTTTCATCATGATGAACATGCAGCAGCTGGCAGAGGCCGGCGTGAAGGTTGACTTTGACGCTGCGATCGATTCGGTTAAGGCCGGACTCGAGGACGCGGATAAGTGGATCCTTTCGAAGGTTAACCGTACCGTACGTGAGGTAACCGAGTCGATGGAGAAGTTCGAGCTCGGTATCGCGGCACAGAAAATCTACGATTTCATTTACGACGATCTGTGCGACTGGTACATCGAGATGGTTAAGCCGAGACTCTACGGTGAGAATGAAGCTTCGAAAAAGGCCGCAATGTGGACGCTGAACAGTGTTCTTGTTGACGCGCTGAAGCTCCTGCATCCTTATATGCCCTTCATCACAGAGGAAATCTTCTGCACACTGAAGGAAGAGCAGGGCACAATCGATAAGAATGAGTCGATCATGATCTCCGACTGGCCGGTATTTACCGCTGACAGGTCGTTCGAGGACGAGGAAGAGGCCGTAGAGCTCATCAAGGAGGCCGTAAAGGGCATCAGAAACCTCCGCACGGAGATGAACGTACCCATGAGCCGCAAGGCCGCTGTATTCGTTGTGAGCGAGTCGGACAAGGTTCGCAGGATCTTTGAGAACAGCAAAGTATTCTTTGCTTCGCTCGGCGGCGCATCGTCCGTTACCATCCAGCCCGACAAGACCGGTATCGGTGAGGACGCGGTTTCTGCGCTGATCCACGGTGCTACGATCTACATTCCTTTCGCTGAGCTCGTTGACATCGCAAAGGAGATCGAGCGTCTCGAGAAGGAAAAGACCCGCCTCGAGGGTGAGTTAAAGCGCGTAAACGGCATGCTCGCCAACCCGAACTTCGTGAACAAGGCACCCGAGGCCAAGCTGGCCGAGGAGAAGGCTAAGCTCGCCAAGTACACCGATATGTACAGTCAGGTTGAGGAACGCCTTGCATCACTCAGGAAATAATATTTTTTAAGACATGTAAGACATGGGGACGGTTCTTCTGTCTGCGCACTTCGCAGACAGAAGAACCGTCCCCATGTCTTACATGAGTCCCCGTGCCTTGCCTTGTCATACGAATGAGGGATTTATGAAATCTGTATGATGTGATAAAATATTGGGCAGAGAGGCGGGCGAGGTTCCGCTCGGCAGAGAGGTACGGCAGCGTATGAAACGTATAATCATTTTTTTACTGGGGGTTATTATGTTGTTTGGTTTATTTGGATGCAAAGATAAGAATAAGGACGGCAACAACGGCAAAGGCACCGCAGAGCAGGGAACCTGCGGGAGCAATATCACATGGGAATACGATAAAAAGTCAGCCACGCTTACTATCTCGGGAACCGGTGCGATGGAGGGCGAGAAGTTCCTCTGGTCTGGCTATAAGATCAAGAAACTCGTTATTTCCGAGGGCATCACTTCTATAGTACGCAATGCCTTCTATTCGAACCATAACCTGACAGGTGAGCTCGTCCTGCCCGAGAGTCTGAAGGAGATAGGCGAGTTCGCGTTCTACGGCTGCGACGGCCTGAAAGGCGACCTGGTGATCCCGGACAGCGTGGAAACGATAGGAGGATATGCTTTCGAGCGCTGCACCGGTTTTACGGGGCTCAAGCTCTCAAAGTCGCTTAAGTCCATAGGTCCGGAGGCTTTTCAGCAGCTGGAGAGTGTCAAGGGCACGTTAGTGCTGCCCGATGGTCTGGAAACTATCGGCAGATGTGCTTTCCATGAGTGCAGTGGGCTGACCGGCGATCTTATCATTCCCGATTCCGTTACTTCGATCGGAGACTGGACTTTCAGCCAGTGCGGTTTTGACGGCAGACTGAAGCTTTCGGCCGGTCTTGATAAAATAGAGTATTCCTGCTTTACGAGCTGCGAGAATTTCAAGGGCGATCTGGTGATCCCCGAGGGCGTTAAGGAGATCGGTTTCCATGCTTTTAACAGCTGCGGCTTCGACGGAACGCTGACTTTGCCGGAGAGCCTTGAGTACATGGGAAACGGAGCGCTGGCGTATTGCAGAAATCTTAAAGGCGCGATAGTGCTGCCCGACGGCATGAAGCGTATGGAGAACAACGTTTTTGAGGGTTGTGAGAGCCTTACCTCGCTGAAACTTCCCTCAAATATCGATTATATCTGCTCGGGGACTTTCCGCGGCTGTAAGAGCCTTACCGGAGAACTGGTTCTGCCCGAGTCGCTGCTTATCATCGGCGACCATGCTTTCGGAGATACTGCATTTACCGGTGAACTGAAACTTCCTTCAAAGCTTATCTCTATCGGACAAGCTGCATTTATGGACTGCAAGAGCTTTACTTCGATAGCAGGCTTCCCGGAGACGCTTACGCATATCAAGGATAGCGCGTTCTCGCTGTGTGAGGAACTTAAAGGCGAACTCGTATTCCCCGATGGTCTGGCTTATGTCGGGAAATATGCTTTCAACGGTTGCACGGGTCTTACAAAGGTCACCTTCGGGAACTGCATCAGCAGCGTCGGCGAGAAAGCCTTCTTGAAGTGCGACGGGCTGAAAAAAGCTGAGTTTACCGGCGCGATACCGGATTATTACGGACAGGATGAGAAATACCCGAGTTTCCCCGAGGGCTGTGAGATCGTTTCTCCCGCATCTGCGGTGAAGCGTACGGAGATCTGGCAGGAAAACGTTTCAAAGCCTGTGCCCAGCAAGGAGAACAGTTCTTCGGGCGATGACGGTCTGGAAAAGGATCAGCCGTACTATTGGACACAGTCGCTGACCGGTTTCGATTATGTCGGCGAAGGCCGGTTCGCCGATGTTGCGCTGCTTTTTGTCGACGGCATTTTAAGCGTAAAGATAAATAAACGTGAGCTCCTCACGGTACGTTACGAGGCGGATATGAACGCCGACCTCGATGATCGTGTCGTGACCACCGATGGCTTCTTCTGCCGCGACGGATGGATCGAGAAACTCTCGTACGACAAAGGCTTTTACCATGACGACATTTTGACGGCGGTGCTGGTCAAGGCAGACGGCTCGTCCGAAGAAGTCCGATTCCATACCGGTTCGGAGGAGAGCCTGTATATAAAAAGCGGAGAATGAAGCGATCCGCGAATCTGACTGTCGGAATGATCTTTTGAAACAGAGTTCCTGATGAGGAAGCATTCTATGAGCAAAGATGAAGAAAAAAAGCCCAAAAAGATAGCATTGGTCATCTGCGCATCGAATAACGAGAGGCACCGCAATATCATCACTTCGGTCCACTCGGAGCTGAAAAGGCGCGGAGATTACATATTTTACGTGCTTACTAATTACGGTGTCTTTATAAACGGAGAAGAAAAAGAATACCGTCATGGCGAGGCTGCGAACTACAGCCTGATCGACCATATGGAGTTGGACGGCTGCATTATCGAGGCAAATCTTGGCAGCAACGGTCTGGCGGGAGAGATAGCGGGCAAGCTTATCAAGCGCGGTGTACCTGTCGTTACGATCAATATAGATGTGCCCGGAGTGCCCGCAGTGCATCTTGATACACAGGATGCGGCGTACGAGCTGCTCGAGCATTTGGTGGTCAAACACGGCTGCAGGAATATCAATCTGGTGCTGAACGAGGGCAACAGGCGCATTTCCGATATAGCCCGCGCCACTTACCGCGATGTGCTGGAAAAGCACGGCATCCCCATTGATGAGAGAAGGATGCTGGACAGTCTGGTGGGTATCCAGATTGGCAGGCAGATATTCGATAAATATGACCGACGCGGCGTCATGTTCGATGCCGATGCCGTGGTCTGCGTGCATGATGTGTGCTCAATCGGGCTGATCATGGAGCTTGAGAGCAGGGGCTTTGCCGTACCCGGTGATATAAAGGTCTGCTCGTTCAATTACAGCAATAACAGTATGGTGTTCAGGCCGTCCGTTACCGGCATAGATCGCAGGGATAAGGATGCGGCGGTGATCGCGTGCGATGTGCTGAAACGGCTGATGAACGGCGAGCAGGTTTCTGAGACGACTATATATAAGGGCAGGACCGTCTTCCGCAGAAGCTGCGGCTGTGACGCATGTGACGGGGACAA
>JAEEXY010000100.1 GCA_016288005.1 Lachnospiraceae bacterium | reverse complement strand
GACCTGGCTCGATCTGGACGATCCTGACGGCAGCCTCGGAAGCGGCGTAACGTTTGAGCAGATCAGAAATGATGATTGAGGAAATGATATAAACGGTGCCTGTCACCACCCGGGGGTGATGACAGGGAAGACATGGGGACGGTTCTTCTGTCTGCTTTAGTTCGCAGACAGAAGAACCGTCCCCATGTCTCCCCCGTGTCTCGTAAGCCCTCTGTTTACAGCATTATCCCGTTCACCACGGCGCGAACCCTGTGGTGATGGTAGAGCTCCTCGTTGGGGCGCATGTTGTGCATGTATGTAACGGCAAATTTGTCGACGGGATCAGCCTCGACCCAGATGCCGGTGCCGCCGGTCCAGCCGAAATCGCCGATATGTCCGTTGTGGCCGTATTTCTGCGTGAGCAGTGTGCGGAAGCCGAGTCCGTAGCCGTAACCGGCCAGATAGTCGTTTTCAAAATCCTTCATCTGTACAGGCCCGAGCTGGTTTTCGTGCAGCATCGCGACAGTGCCGCTGCCGAGGAATTTACGGCCCTTGTAGGTCCCGCCGTTTGCCAGCATCTGCATGAAAACTGCGAAGTCATGCGCGCTGATGTACAGGTTCGGGCGGGCGCCCGCAGGCACCTTTTCCGGATCGAGATCAAGGAATCCCGACGAAGCCTCGAACTGTCCGGGGCCCTTTTTCGCGTAGTTTGTGACGATGCGGTCCTTATTCGACGGTCTCGCGAATGTGTCGGCGTCCTCCAGCTCCAGCGGGTCGATAAGCCTGTCCACGAAGACCTCCCTCAGGGGCTTTCCCTCAAATGTCTCCACGAGCACGCCGGTGATCTCCGAACCGAAGCCGTACAGCCAGTGCGAGCCGGGTTCAAACATGACCGGAACCTCAGACATCGCGTGTACCTCCTGCGCGATAGTGGTCGGTCCCTGTTTTAACAGCTCCTCCATCTGCCTGCTCATCGCGGCCAGCGTGGGCGTCGATGCGCCCGCAGAGGGCATCATGCAGTACGGCAGTCCGCACATCATGGCCACCGCGTCACGGATCGTGATAGGTTTTTCGAGCGGCGCCGTGTCGATATCCCCGCTCGGCTTTACAACATATTTCTGCGTATTCTTCCACTCCGGCAGATAATAATACAGTGGGTCGCTGAAGAGGAACTTTCCCTCCTCATAGAGCATCCCGAGTATCGCGTAGGTAAACAGCTTTGTCGTGGATGCCTGGCTGAACATGCTGTGCACGTCTACCTTCCGCCCCGAGGCGATATCCGCATATCCCGCCTCACCGTGGTAGATCAGCTCATCTCCCTGCATGACGGCGACCGCGCAGCCCGGGTTCGAGCCCTCGTCCACAAACCGCCGCAGCAGGTTGTCAAGTCTCGTAAAATCCTTCATTTGTGCCCCTCCTTATATAGTTTCCACATAGTACCTTTTAGCATATTTATTTTATCACTCCTCCCCGGCACCGCCAAGTATCGGAGGCTTTATCGATAAAGAGCATTTGACAAAATATCTAACATGTTATAATAACGGCAGGAAAAGCCTGTATGTCCCATAAAAACTATTTTGAAAATGGAAAGGAATCTGAGTGAACTATGAAAACACTGATCATTTACACATCACAGACAGGATTTACCAAAAAATACGCGGAAATACTGCAAGTAAGAGAATAGCGTCATCAGATCACGATGACGCTATTTTCTTGTATTCACTCGGAGTAATACCCTCGTAGCGTTTAAATGCTCTGATCATTGTGAGACTGTTTGTGTAGCCAACCTCGGCGGCAACCGCGTTGATGGATTTATCGGTGGTCTCAAGGAGAATCTTCGCCCTTTGTATCCTCAGAGAGTGTATATAATCAAGCAATCCCACTCCGGCAACGCGCTTGAAGGATTTTGAAAAATATGAAGTACTCATCCCGTGCATTTCAGCCAGCTGCAAAATATTAATATTGGGATCGGTAAAGTGGGTATTTACATATGACAGGAGTCTGTCGTCCTTCTCACGGATAGCATTCGCGTCCGCAGAGTCAGCAGCTTTGATCAGGTCATCCAGGATCAGATTTACACTCTCTGAGATCGCATCTATGCTCGCAGCTTCATAGATACGTTTATCAACCTTAAGTTTTTGCCATTCCTCCTCGGGCAACAGGCCGCGGATCTCATAGAATGCCTCAAGAAGAACATCACGCAGAAGCTCCAGTTTCAGTCTGGAGCTTCTCGCACCGGAGCGGTTCTTTTTAAGAGGCAGGAGCAGCCGGTCATTGAATATCTCACGGGCATTTTCATAGTTCCCAAGGCGCAGGCAGTTTATCAGCATCGTCTGATTGCCCGTCATTGTCCTTAAGCTGTCAGCGGCACTTGTATCTTCAAAAGGAAGAAGCGTACTGTCGAGGATCTTGTTTTTTTCTCCGGTCAGCGTAGCATACTCTATGATTTCCGCAGCTTCCGTGTATGCATGCTGTAAGCCTGCCGGAGAGTAGTAGATATCGCTTATTCCCACATAAATATCTATGCCGAAACGCTTTCTGATCTTTTCAGCGATCCTTTTTGCGTATTCAATTCCTTTAAGCCTCTGCTCGCCTTCACCGGTCTCTTCGCCCGGATAACTGATGATACATGCGATATAGCCGCGCACCTCACAGAAAAGAGTTGTATTTTCGTCAAAAGAAACGGAGCCTAAGACTTCGGTTATATAAGAAAGAATAAAAGAAAACGCAGAATCTCCGTTCTCATCGTTAACATCGGTATCCAAAAGGGAAGCTTCATCTATGGAAAGAAGGATCACCTGACACTCCTCCGACAATAAGTTGAGGGAGTGCTTTTCGGACAGGGACATGAGCGATGCATCCTCATTTACGAGACCGAGCAGCATGTTTCTCACGGAGGCATCTTTTACCATTGCGCGGTATCTGGAGAGAGAGCTTTCGGCATTTGACTTTTGGGCCTGCAGCTTTGCAAGTGCCTTGTCGATGCTTTCATACTCGCTTGCCTCTTCGCTGACAGCCTCACCCGAGAGGGACATAAGTTGTTCAACCAATCGCTGGAGTGGCTTATACTGACTTCTCGCGGCATAGAAAATAAACACGTTTCCGATCACGATGATAAGCAGCGTAAGAACGATAAATATCGTGAACAGCTGCCTAAGAGCCACACGATATTCCGTGTTCTCGGAAAAGAAGTGCCACGTAAATCCGGTATAATCGGATACAGCGGTCAGGTGAAGCGGCTGTTTCGAAAAGAGCATTGACAAGCCGCTGACCTTTGACGATGCCCCGGCATCAGTCATATCCGGAGTAAATGTATCGTCAGTTTCTATGCGTGCGTTTTCGGACTCAATAGCTATATGCACATAGCCGCCCTTCTGCATCGCATTTACCATTTCCCATACTTTATCAATGTTTACCTCAAAGATAACAACACAGGAAGCATTGTCTTTTTTTGTTGTCTGGTACTTATTGACGATGAGAAAGGTCTGTACAGGCTTACCGTTTCTGTCTGTCCCGTTTATGAGGCGGGCTGCTCTTGTGCCGTCAAACGAAAGAGCGTCCTTCCATTGTTCATAGGTTATTCCCATATTGGTCTTAAGCCGGTACTCAAAAGAATAGCGCTTAAAAAAACCGCTGGTATTCAGCACACAGCCGGTTTTTTCAAAGACAACATGGATCTCTTTTATCAGATTCTCCCGGACCAGTTCCTGTATTAATGTTTTTGTAAGCTGCATCAGCAGAACGGTTTCATCAGGGGTATATTCATCAACATTTTTAAGGTGCCGAAGCCTTTCATCGGCAAGTATAAGACCGGTACGTGTAAAACATGAGTCTGTTTCCGAATCGATCATGTCTACGGCCTTTTGGGATATATCATTGCCGGCCTGACGCAGCTGTTCGGTTATAGAACCCGCCGACAAAAGAAAAAGACCGACCATTGCCCCTATAAGTAAAACGAGCAATGCCCCGTAGGATATAAGAAGTGTTATGAATACTTTTCTGTTCTTTTTCAGGCCGCGTCCGGTCGCCTTGATCTTTTGCATATCCATGAATAAATTATATTCGAATGCTTTTTAAAGTTCAACTTGTACGGTTACTGCATGCGGCCGGGCTAATTTCAAAACATCCCGTAAAATCAAGGCTTTATGAGGATCAGGAAAAAAATGATAGCTTACTATGCAGCTTTTTTTCCGACAGATTCCGATACTTTTTGCCATAAAAAATAAAAAAATGAAACCATGGAAAAAAAGCAGACTTGATGAGTCAAAAACGAGTTTGATATATAAGTCTTGTGAGGCGGATACCCGTAGAGGTATATTTATTCTATGGATATGGGTAGCCTCTGGCAAAGCAACACAATTTAATGTATGGGAGGTTTACAAAACTATGAAACAGAAAAAGGCGGCAGTGTTTTTCCTTGTCGCGGCAACAGTGCTCTTATTGGCTGTAGGCTGTACAAAGGAAAATGCCAATCAGACCGATGCAGCAGCAAAAGCAGCTGCATCAAACGCAGCTTCGCAGGACACTGCGAAACCCGACACACAAACAGCTTCGCAGGATGAGATAATCTCTACCTTTACAGGAATAGACGGTGATCCCATCCAAGTAAAGAGCGGCGTACAGTTCCCGCTCAAAGACACCGTTACACTTACATTCTGGTACGATCCGGGTTGGAATTTCATCGGAGAGATGCAGTCACTCGGAGAAGGTGAAGTCTGGAAATGGATGGAAGAACAGACCAATGTACATATAGAATTTATTCATCCCGCCTCGGGAACGGGCGAACAAAGCTATCAGCTGCTCTTTGCCAGCGATAAGATGCCCGATATCCTCTATGCAACACCCAAATATGAGTATACTTATGGAGCGCAGGCCGCCGTCGATGACGGATATTATTATGACCTGACCGAATATGTGGCCAAGTATGCGCCCAATTATACAAAGATTCTTGAAACATATCCTGTTATAAACAGTAATGTTAAGACAGATGACGGAAAGATCCTCTCCTTTAATCAGATGTACATGCCCGAGCACAGCAAGGCATGTAATGCCGGACCATCCATTCGCGCGGATCTGCTAGAAAAGATTGGCATGAAGGTAGAAGACCTTGTAACCTACGACGATTGGCACACGGCACTTACCAAACTTAAGGATGCCGGGCTTTGCGAGGTTCCGCTTCACATCTCCAAGACAGGCAGCATGGAGTACGATGAGTTCCTTGCCGGTTACAATACAGCCCAGGATTTCATCGTGGTTGACGGGACAGTCAAATACGGACCTATCGAAGACGGCTACGGCGAATACATCGATATGCTCAAGCAGTGGTACAACGAAGGCCTTATCGATTCTGACTTCGGTCTTAACGCCAGAGATCCCGAAGAAGTAGATGTTATCAATAATAAATATGCGGCATGGTGGTCTTACTGCTCCTGGAACGGAACCAAAAAGTGGAATGCTTCCATGGGAGTTGCCGACGGTTTTAATCTCATCGGAACAAGACTTCCCGTGAAGGAAGCGGGACAGATCGCGCATTACAGGACTCCCGATCTTATCAACAACGAATATGGTTTCCACATTACCGCCGATTGTGAGAATGTGGAAGTGGCGGTAGCATGGTTCGACCTTTGGTATGATGCGAATGTATCTCTGGTAGCCAACTACGGACTCGGGGACACGCATATAAAAAACGCGGATGGTACCTATGACTGGAGCGAGAAGCTTACAAAGGCAGAAGACGCGTCGGCCGCAAGAGGCAGATATGTTCTCCCGGTGTGCCCTTTTGAGAATTATACAAGAATAAGCAATGCATGGAGCGATGCGCAGAAGGAATCGCAGAAGAACTGGCTCGCAAGTTCGGATTATGCATATTTCTATCCGAATTATGTTGTTATGACGGCCGAAGAGAACACGGAATGCTCTACTATCATGGCTGACATAAAGACCTTCGTGGAGGAAGAAACTTATAAGATGGTTGCAGGAAACAGCAGCTATACCTTTGAAACCTTTAAAGATCATATCATCAAAATGGGAATCGAAGATGCGGTAAAGATAAAGCAGGACGCTTATATAAGATACATCAACCGCTGAGTTCATCCTTCTTACCGGGTGGGGCGATAAAACCGCCCCGCCCGTTTTTAAAATACGGAGGTTCTTTGTGAAAAAAGAGATAAAAAAATACCAAAAACCTTTTAAAGAACGCGTAGTACGGGATTTCAAGATGAATAAGGCCGTATATTTCATGCTTCTCCCGGTGATCGTTTATTTCGTGGTTTATCATTATGTTCCGATGGCAGGCCTTATTGCCGCCTTCCAGGACTACAAGATCAAGCTCGGATATTTTCACAGCCATTTTGTGGGATTGAAGCATTTTAAACGTTTCTTTGAAAGTATTTACGCATGGAGACTGATAAAGAATACATTTCTGATAAGTATCAAAGATATCGTCTGGTCATATCCCCTTACCATAGGATTTGCGCTTCTTCTAAACGAGGTAAGGAACAAAGGCTATAAGAAATTCGTTCAGACGGTTTCATATCTTCCGCACTTTATCTCAATGGTAGTTGTGTGTGGTCTTGTTATGGATTTTTGCAAAAAAGGCGGGATCCTTTCGATCATCGTAAGCTTCTTTACAGGTACCGAATCGAGCCTTTTGAGCGAGGCAGCCAATTTCCAGGGAATCTTTGTCGGAACAGGTATCTGGCAGGGAATAGGCTACGGAACGATAGTGTATCTTTCCGCCATTTCAGGCATCAGCCCTGAACTTTACGAAGCGGCAAAGGTCGACGGCGCAGGCAGGCTTAAGCAGACATGGCACATCACGCTGCCGGGGATCCTTCCGACTGTAGTGATCATGCTGATCTTGAGGGTTGGCAGCATAATGAGCGTAAGCTACCAGAAGATCATTCTTCTTTACTCTCCCGCAGTTTATGAAACCGCAGATGTCATCAGTTCGTATGTATACAGGGTAGGTATAGCCGAAGGTGCCGAGTACGGATTTTCCAGCGCCGTCGGTCTGTTCCAGTCGGTTGTCAACCTGGCCCTGATAATAATTGCGAACAAGATAAGTGCAAAGATCACGGAAACAAGCCTTTGGTAGGAGGGTAAAAAAGTGAAAAAGCTTAGTGAGGAAAATATAACAGTTAAAAAACGCTCTAAAGGCGAGCGTATATTCTCGTATTTTAATACCGTATTTCTTGCATGTGTAACACTTGTGTTTCTTTTGCCCATCTGGCATGTGTTCTGCGCATCTGCAAGCGATCCGGCAAAACTGATCCAGGCGAGAGGACTTCTGCTCAAGCCGGCAGGTAGTATAACCCTTACCGGATACAGGCTTGCTTTAAAAAACGGAACAATAATCAGGGGTTACCTCAACACGATCTTCTATACGACAGCAGCGACTCTTATCGGAATGTTCGGGTCAGCTGCTGCGGCATATGCCCTTTCAAGACCGAACCTCATGTGGAAGAAGCCTATCGCTTTCATATTGTCTTTTACAATGCTGTTTAACGGTGGTATCATACCTACGTATCTTCTGGTGCGCAACCTCCACATGCTGAACTCGATCTGGGCGGTTATACTTCCCGGCTGCCTGTCGGTATATAATATCCTTGTAATGAGGACCTCCTTTCAGGCACTTCCCGAAGGATTGATCGAGGCCGCAAGGATAGACGGCGCAGGGCACATGCGGATCCTTTTCCAGATCGTAATGCCTTGTTCAAAAGCGATAATTGCGGTAATAACACTTTTTTATGTTGTTACGCACTGGAACTCCTGGTTTCATGCATCTCTGTATGTGGACGGGCAGCACAGGGAACTCTACCCTCTTCAGCTTCTGCTGAGAGAAATCGTTATCATGAACTCCCAATCCGCGCTGGAGCTTGCCGGCGAGAACGGTGCACTAAACCTGGGCAAAGAGCTGACCAAGTATGCTGTGATAGTTGTGTCCATGCTGCCTATGATGGTTGTATATCCCTTCATACAGAAGTATTTTGTATCCGGGGTTATGATCGGTTCAATAAAAGAATAAACAGGAGAAAACCGGAATGCGCATTTTCTTTATAAGACACGGTGAACCCAATTACGAAAAGGATATTTTGACCGAAAAAGGGAATATGCAGGCGCTTGCGGTCGCAAAGCGCCTTAAGGACGAGGGAATAGACGAAATATACTCGTCACCGATGGGCCGGGCGGCAGAAACAGCCGCCCGAACCGCCGAAATCCTGAACCTTCCGGTTACGATCCTAGATTATATGCATGAGATATCATGGGGCGGCGATGGAATTCCGCATGAAGGCCATCCCTGGACCCTGAGTGAAAAGATGATAAACGAAGAAAACTTTGATTTTTACGGAAAAGACTGGCGAGAGCACCCTTATTATAAGGGGAACGCCGCTGTGGATCTTTATGACCTGATAGCGGGAAAGATCGATGATTTTCTTAAAGCCAAAGGGTATACTCACGACCAAAGCCGCTTCTTTTGTTCCGCAAGCGCAGAAAAGAATATCGCTATATTCAGCCACGGAGGTTCGGGAGCCTGTGTTCTCTCGCACCTTTTAAGCCTGCCCTTTCCTTATGTCACGACGGTACTCCCCTATGATTTTACTTCCGTGACCATACTTAATTTCCCCGTACTTCCGGGCGAATATGTTCATCCCCGCCTGGAACTGTTTAATGATATACACCATATCCCGAGGGATAACAGAGGGCTTGTTATTCAAAAAGACCTGTAAGTATATTACATGTCTTTACTCCGATCCTTTTTCTCCCCCGGTGTGTTCACCACTCCATAGATTCCCAACAGTATCATGGCGCAGCACAGCAGCCCCAGCCAGGAAAACGGTTCATGCAGAAACACAGCACCGGCAAATACAGAGATGGCGGTCGTGAAATTCGCGAACACCGAGGTCTGCGCCACGCTCAGGCCGGTAAGCGTATAGTTTGACAGAAAAAAGCTGATGACTGAGCAGCATACTCCCAGGAAAAGGATAGGGACTATATACCGTGGATCCTTAAGCGGCACGAGATAGTCGATCGGATTCTCCCGGACCGAGACAAGGGCGGGTATCGTGAAGGCCACCGCTCCGAGGCAAATCATCGCGTATGCGCGCTCAAAAGGCGTGAAACGGGGCGCTATATTGCGGCCCAAGAGCAGATATGCAGCCGCCGAGCACACTGCCACGACGAGTCCCGTTACTCCTATCCAGTCGAGGCTTCCGCTGTTGTTTGTGAGCATTCCTATCCCGATCACGCCTCC
>JAEEXY010000099.1 GCA_016288005.1 Lachnospiraceae bacterium | reverse complement strand
TACGCAATTCCCGCTGCCACTGGTCCCAGCCCCATCCTGCAGGCCATAACGAACGCCAGCAGTCCGAGCATCGCGGTCGAGCCCAGGATCAGGCAGACCTTCTTTCGTCCGATCTTATCTGAGAAAAATCCTGAAAGTATGGTGATCAGTCCGTTAAAGAAAGGATAGACCACAAGTGCAGTGGCCACCATATCCGTGTCCATCGCGCCCTTTAATACCGTCGAATAGTACGAGGTATAGAAGGTCGTCGCAAAGAAAATGAAGCCTGCGATGAGTATCCATCTGAGCTGCGGAGTCTTGAAGATAAACTTTATCGCCTTGAAAACGCCGCCCTCTTCGCCTGCGCCGGATTCCTTATCCTTGCGGATCTTCTCCTCGCGCTCCTTCTGCGTCATAGAAAGCCATTTCGTCCTCTGATCGACGAATACGGGCGTTTCGCGCATTACGAAGTATGAAAGGGAACCGATCACCAGCGCGCCGATAACGGGGATCAAATATACCATTCTCCAGCTGGCCGGATCCGATTCGTTCAGGAATATTTTCGACAGAATTCCGATCAGGGATACACTGACGAGCGCAACGCCTTTTGCGATAAATCCGTAGGTCGCCCTCTTCTCCTTAGGCGCGGTCTCCATGATATAGAGCACCTGCATGTCGTTCGGAGTAAAGAACATCATAAACAGCATACCGATGATGTACAGGGCCACATTTTGCGCAGTCATAACGATGCACATGCCCAGTCCCATGCCGACCGTGTTGATCATCAGGAACAGCCTTCTGCCGTATTTGTCCGAAAGTGCCTTATAAAAAGGCGTGATGATGAGAAAAAGATTCGAGATGACCGAAAGCGGAGCGACCACATTGATCGCATTCGCGTACTCCGGCGAATTTACATCTCTCGAAGTGATGTTGAAGAGCTCAAACAGCGCGTAGGGCTGCATGGATGAGTTCATGTTCGAAGTGATCTCGTCCACAATGTAGACGATAGTGAGCAGAAGCATCGCGATACCAGATAATAAATGGGCCTCGGACGCCTCTCGGCGAGCAGCTTCTCCAGCTGCTTCTTTTCTCTTTCAGTATTCATTTGTATCCCCTGTCCGCGGGCCTGCCGCGGTCCGCATTATATAGTCCGTACCGCCCCTTCAAAAGGCGGTGCTCTTATGACTTATATTTTACAGGAAACTCGTTTGTATGTAAAGAGTTTTCTCCTGTCCGTTACCCCAAAGTGATAGTGACAAATCGCAAAAAAGCTGATAATATATTAACAGACAACGGCGTCTGACATTTTGGTCAGGCGCCCTTTTTTTGTACGAAACCGACAAGATCAATGATTCGGGAGGACAGCATGATAACACTGAACGACTACCTTTATTCCGGCGATACGGTACTTAAGATACTTCTCCTGTATTCCTCTGACCTCAGGAAAGAAGCCGTCGCGTCTCACAATTCCATAGATCTCGCGCACAGCAACTTCCTGATGCAGATTACGGAACTGCTCGAGCACACGGATTTTCTGACCTCGCAGTCCCAGCGGCTCAAAGAGTTCTATCTCTATATGACCAAAAAATATCCATTCCTTGCATTTACCTTCAAGGGCAGGATAAAGTCGCTGATCCGCGCCGAGGAGAAGTTCAACGGCGCGATCCTTGAATATATATACAGCTATTGCAAGACCAACGGCAGATACCCCTCCGAGGCCGAGATAAAGAACAATCTCCACTGCTTCAGGGACCTGATTGCTTACCGCATAGTCATCTCGCTGCCGCGCTGCCACGTTTCTGAAGGCGAAAGCCTCGAGGAGCAGGAGCTGAAATATCTTTATGAGATCGCCAACGATCTTCCGTCCTTCATTGAGGAAAAAGGCTTCACGCCACAGCCCGCGGAGCTCGAGACCGATACCGCGAGCGGCGGCCTGAGTGAGATCAACAGACCGTATTACCGTGATTACGTCCAGACGCCGGCCTCTGCGGACTATAAGTCGCTTCATATAACCTTTTACGACAATTTCACGAGATGCTACACCGAGGTCCAGCTCAGGACCAAAGACATGGACGATCACGCCGAGATCGGCAACGCGAACCATTTCGGCTACGAAAAAGGGCAGGTGATCAGCCGCACCAAAAGAGACATCATTCTCCCGGGCGAGTGCAGGTTCTTCGACGAAGCCTATGAAAGGCTCGTAAAGCTCCTCGAGCTGGACCTTTCCACGATCGATGTAAACATGTTCAAAGCGTACAACAACCAGCTGATCAATGACTGCTGCGGATTGTTCAGGGGCCGGCAGATCCTCCCTTTCGAGCATCTGTCCAGATTCCAGAACGATCCGACGGAATAAAAGAGGAGGGATCGATATGGCAGCATTTGACAGGATAAAGAGCGGCATACCCGAAATGGACGCGGCGCTCGACGACATCAGGCTCGGCGACAATGTTGTATGGCGCGTCTCGAAGCTCTCGGATTTCCGGCTCTTCATGGAACCCTACATCCGCCAGGCAATCGAGGATAAACGGAACATCATATATTTCCGGTTTGCGAGCCACGAGCCTCTGATCGATGACCGACCGGGCGTAAAGACGGTCCACGTCCCGCTCTCCCACCGTTTCGAGAATTTCACCGTGGACATCCATAATGTCATCGAGAAGGAAGGCAAAGACGCGTTCTATGTTTTTGACTGCCTTTCCGAGCTGCAGACCGCATGGGCCACGGACCTGATGATGGGCAATTTCTTCCGCGTAACATGCCCGTTCCTGTTCATTCTGGACACCGTGGCTTATTTCCCCATCATTCGCGGAAAGCACTCCGTGCAGGCGATCAATAAGATACTCAACACGACGCAGCTGTTCTTTGACGTTTATTCGGACGACCGGAACGTTTATGTGCGCCCCGAAAAGGTCTGGAACAGAAACTCCGACACCATGTTCCTTCCCCATACCTTCGAGCCCGAAAGCGGGCATTTCCGTCCCATTCTCGACGGCGTTGTATCGAGCCGCTTTTACCAGACCCTCGGCAGGGCGCAGCGTTCGGCCGAGGAACAGTATTCGGACTCCTGGGACCAGTATTTTAACCGCGTAAAAATGCTCCACGGCAGCGGGATTGATATCACCGGAGAATGCGCGCGAATGTGCGACATCATGATGACGCGCGACGAAAAAATGCGCGAGATGGTCAAGCGGAATTTCACTCCCGAGGACTATTTTGAGGTCAGGGACCACATGGTCGGAACCGGCATGATAGGCGGCAAGGCCTGCGGAATGCTCCTTGCCCGCGCGATCATCCGCAACAGGGAGCCGGAACTCGCGGGCGTGCTCGAGCCGCACGATTCCTTCTACGTGGGTTCGGACCTGTATTATACATATATCGTTGACAACAATCTCTGGGAAACAAGAGTAAGACAGCGCTCCGACGAGGGCTATTTTGAGCTCGCCGGTGAATTTGGCGAAAAGATCATGGGCGGCGAATTCTCCGCTGCGATGCGCGAACAGTTCGTCAGGATCATCGAGTATTACGGCCAGGACCCGTACATCATCCGCTCCAGCAGTATTCTCGAAGACGGCTTCGGCAACGCATTTGCCGGGAAATACGAGTCGGTTTTCTGCGTGAACAGGGGAACTCTCGACGAAAGGCTCGCAGAATTCGAACACGCGATCAAGATCGTCTATGCAAGCTCGATGAGCCTGTCTGCGCTCGATTACCGCAAAAGAAGGGGATTGGACAAAAGAGATGAGCAGATGGCGCTGCTCATACAGCGCGTATCGGGCTCGTATTACGGCAGCAACTACATGCCCTGCGCCGCCGGCGTCGGCTACTCCTTCAGCCCTTACCGCGTCATGAAGGACAGCGATCCCACGGCCGGAATGCTGAGACTCGTAATGGGTCTCGGAACATCTGCGGTAGACCGCACCGAAGGCTCATATCCGAGGATCGTAAACCTCGATATGCCTGAGCGCACCATTTATTCTTCCTCAGCCGACAGGCATAAATTCTCCCAGGGCAATGCGGAAGTGATCAATATGTCCGAGAACGCGCTGAAGCGCCTCTCCCTCGAGGAAATAGCGCCCGACCTTCCCGGCTACCTCGACCGCATCCTGCTCGAGCACGACTATGACGCCGAAAGCAGGCTCCACGATATGGGCAGCAGCGGGACCGTCAAATTCATTTCCTGCAAGGGGCTCGTCTCCAACAAAACCCTTATGCAGCAGATGAAGCGCATGCTCCGCTGCATCCAGGACGAATATAAATACCCTGTGGACACCGAATTCACGATCAATATCTCTGAGAACGGCGAGTACTCCATCGACCTTCTCCAGTGCCGTCCGCTCCAGGTTCAGACCGAAGCCTCGGGCACCGTTATCCCGCCCGACATACCGTCTGAAAGCATTTTCCTGGAAAGCGTCGGCGCTTCAATGGGCATGTCCAAAGCAACCGAGCTCGACATCATCGTTTACGTCGATCCGGTCAAATACTACAACATGCCCTACAAGGACAAAAATCTCGTCGCAAAACTGATAGGCAGGATCAACTGGCATTTCCGCGATCTGGGCAAGCACATGATGCTGATCGTCCCCGGCCGCGTCGGCACCACCTCGCCCGAGCTCGGCGTCCCCACCGCATTCTCCGACATCAGCGCCTACGAGATCATCTGCGAGACCGAAGAGACCAAAGCCGGCTACAACCCCGAGCTCTCCTACGGAAGCCACATTTTCCAGGACCTCGTCGAAGCCGAGATCCTCTACACCGCGGTCTTCAACAACGAGAAAACCCTGCACTTCCACCCCGACAGACTCGCCTCGTCGCCGGATATCGTCTCAGAGTTCGAGCAGAATCCCGCGCTGACAGACATAGTCCGCGTCTACGATGTTTCGGGCAGAAAATGCAAAGTTTACAATGACGTCGCAAATGAACATCTCGTGATAACCTGCTGATAAAAAGGTTATCGTTTCGGGTTTTCGGCCGTGCGATCTCCATCGCGTTGCTATACACGCGCATGGTGTGATCAAGACCATGGCCGTCCGAGTTGCCCTCGAAGAGGTCTTTGACGTAGGTGATCGCTGCAGTTATCAGTTCGTTGTCCATATGAAGGTGCCTTTCTATAGTCTCTATGGTATATGATCTCATAATCGATAAGCCCGGTTATTTACATCCTTGCCTTTCAAATATATCACTTTCCGCGCCCCTTGCATTTTCTTAATGGCGGGAATATCATAAATATCAGTTTAGATCGTTTTTACAAGGAAGGAGAATCACTATGCCCTGCACCACAGTTCTGGTCGGCAAAAAGGCCAGCAATGACAACACAACGATGATATCGAGGACAGACGACGGACATTTTGACGTAAAAAAGATGATCGTGGTCGAGCCCAAACAGCAGCCCAAGAAATATAAATGCACCGCTTCGCATCTGACGATCGAGCTCAACGAGGAGCCGATGCGCTACACCTCCTGCCCCAATGTGGATCCCAAGGAAGGCGTCTGGGCCGCTACCGGCATCAATGCCGCAGGCGTGGGAATGACAGCCACCGAGACCATCACCTCGAACCCGAGGGTTCTCGCCGCAGACCCTTACGTGGAGTATAAAAAGGCCAAATCCCGCAAGGAAAAGGATGTTCTCGGCGGTATCGGCGAGGAGGACATCGTGGTCCTCGTGCTCCCCTATATCAAGACCGCACGCGAGGGCGTTCTGCGTCTGGCTTCCCTGCTTGAGAAATACGGCACCTACGAACCCAACGGAATCGCCTTCAACGATAAGGACGAAGTATGGTGGCTCGAGACCATCGGCGGCCATCACTGGATCGCGCGCAGGGTTCCCGACGATGTCGTAGTCATCAATCCCAACCAGTTCGGTACGGATTCGTTCGATATGAAGGACGCGCTCGGCGCAGGCAAGAACTACCTCTGCTCGAAAGATCTCGCATCCTTTATCAAGGACAATAACCTCGACCTGAACCAGAACGGACGCTTCAATCCACGCGACATTTTCGGATCGCATACCGACATGGACCACATCTACGATACCCCGAGAGCATGGTTCATGGGCAGATATCTGACACCCTACTCACATAAGTGGGACGGTCCCGATGCCGAGTTCACGCCCGAGAGCGACAATATCCCGTGGTCCTTCGTTCCCGACCGCAAGGTCGCTGTCGAGGATGTAAAATACCTGCTCTCCGGCCATTTCCAGGGCACTGATTTCGATCCTTACAAAAACCATGATACAGGAAAGCGCGGAATGTACCGTTCGATCGGCATCAACCGCACCGGAGTGACCTCGATCTGCCAGATCAGGAGCAATGTTCCCGCTGAGATCGCAGGTGTTGAGTGGATCTGCTTCGGCTCCACGACCTTCGCAGCGATGCTCCCGGTATACACCAATGTTCCCGAGCTTCCGGCATACCTCTCGAAGGTCACGACCGACACCTCGACCGAGAATTACTACTGGGGCAGCCGCCTGATCGGCGCGCTAGCCGATTCCTGCTACTCCTCTTCGATCCAAAACATCTGGCGCTATCAGGACGCGGTAGCCAACAAAGGCAGACAGCTCCTGCTCGAATACGACCGCAAAATGGCAAAAAAAGCCGATCCGAAGCTCATGCTCGAGGCCAATAACAAGCTTTGCGCCATGGCAAAGGAAGAGACGACAAAGACGCTCAACCGCGTACTCGACACCGCCAGCAAAAACATGAAGAACGGATATAAGCTGTCGGATAACTAATCAGCAAAGACAAGGGGACGGTTCTTCTATTTACTCTTCCGGTATCCTCTTGAACTGTGTGTTGTACAGCTCCGTGTAAACCCCGCCCAGAGCCACGAGGTCTTTGTGCTGGCCGCGCTCGACCACTCTGCCGTCCTTTACGACGAGTATCTCGTCTGCCGCAAGGATCGTGGAGAGCCTGTGCGCGATCAGTATACTCGTGCGCGAATCGATCAGCGGGTCGATAGCTTCCTGTATCTTGCTCTCGGAGATCGAATCGAGAGCTGATGTCGCCTCGTCAAAGATCAGCAGCGCAGGGTCTTTGAGCAGTACGCGCGCGATCGATATCCTCTGCTTCTCACCGCCCGAGAGCTTCAGGCCGCGGTTGCCGACCATCGTATCGAAGCCTTCCTCCTGCGTACTGATAAAATCATAGATATTCGCCTTTTTGCAGGCCTCAACGAGCTCCTCTTCGGTCGCGTCGGGCTTTGCGTAGAGCAGGTTTTCGCGGATGGTACCGTTGAACAGATAAGTCTCCTGCGATACCACGCCGACGTTTTTGCGAAGGTACGCCAGTTCAAGGTCTCTTACATCCACGCCGTCAAACAGTACCTTTCCCTCACAGACATCATACAGACGCGGTATCAGGTTGATGATCGTGCTCTTGCCGGAGCCCGAAGGCCCGACGATCGCTATACTGTTGCCGGCGCCCAGCTTAAAGCAGATATCGTGCAGTATCTGCCTCTCAGGCTCGTACGAGAAATCAACATGCTTAAACTCCACGCAGCCTTCGAGCTTCGCGGGGGTCTTCGGATGCTCGGGCTCCTTAATCTCAACGGGCATATCGAAATAATCGAATATACGGGTGAACAGCGCCATAGAGCGCATCCAGTCTACCTGGATGTTGAGCAGTGAATTGACCGGCATGTAGGTCTTTCCGAGCAGGGCTACGAGCACCGTGATATCTCCGACAGTCAGTCCGCTGTCATACTTCATGATAAGTATGCCGCCGACCAGGTACAGCAGCATGGGGCCGATATTGGTGACCGTGTTCAGCACAACGAAAAACCAGCGGCCGGCCATGCGCTCCTTGATGTTGAGCTTGACCATTTTCTCGTTGGCCGCGCGGTAATGCTCATACTCGGGCTTTTCCTTGCAGAAAAGCTTTACGAGGAGCTGACCGCTGACCGAGAGTTTTTCGTTCAAAATCCCGTTGATCTCGTCATTGCACTCCTGTGCCTCACGGGTAAGGGTCCATCTGGTCTTGCCGGCTTTTCTCGTGGGTATGACGAACAGAGGGATCACCGCTATGCCTAACAGCGCCAGAATCCAGTTCTTCTGGAACATCGCGATTATCGCGAACACCAGCGTGATCGAGTTCGAGAGAATGCTCTTGAACGTGTTCGTTACCACACTCTCCACTCCGTCGATATCGCTCGTCATGCGCGTGATGATGTCTCCCTGATTGTTCGATGTGAAGAATCTCTGCGACATGCTCTGCAGATGCGAGTACATCTGATTTCTCATATCAAATGTGATATGCTGGGCGATCCATGTATTGATATAGCTCTCGAGCACACCGATCAGATTCGCAGCAAGATTTGTCAGCAGCAGCGCGACAATATAAATGATCAGAAGCTTTAAGTCGCGCCCGATCAGGCCCTCGTCGATGATCTTACCGGTCAGGATCGCGGGCATCAGGTTCAGGACAGATGAGATCGCTATCGCGAGCAGTACCAGCAGCAGCTGCTTCCAATAAGGCGCAAGATATGAGAACACCCTTTTGAGCAGATCCTTTGTGAGCTTGGGCGCGGCAGCTTTCTCTTCTTCGGTTGCGAAGCCCCTCATGATGGGGCCTCCCATTCTTCCTCCGGGCGGCATAATAAGACCCTCCTTCTTAAATCACGTATAGCATACAGGCTATATTATGATTTTATCCGAAAGAGGGTTATATTAACAATTATTTTTTATAAAAATACACTCAGACCATGTCTTCTATCTTCGTTTTTACTGCATTTCTGCTGCATCTGTGTCTTTCCCGAATCCTTCCGCTTCCGGCACCGGCTCGCCGTTTAGCGGCCCATACCCGGGATATGTCTGAGGTTCTTCTTCAACCAGCGGAAATCTCAGTATCGCCTTGAACAGATCACCGTCGGTCTCGATACGCAGCCAGCCTTTCTGCAGCTGCGCCAGGCTCTTCGCTATCGAGAGTCCCAGTCCGTTGCCCTCGGTATTGCGCGAGGAATCTCCGCGCACGAAACGCTCCATCAGCTCCTCCTCGGAAATATCGAGTATCTCCTTCGAGGTATTTTTAAACAGGAACTGCGCCATATTGCGGTCGCGCTCGAGCGTCAGGTAGACACGCGTGCCGGGTACCGAGTATTTGCAGATGTTGTTCATCAGATTGTCAAATACACGCCACATATGACGTCCGTCGGCCATGATCCTTAAGTTCTCCTCGGGCTGCTTGACCACGAGAGTCAGGTTCGCCTCTGCCAGCTTATCGTCATATTCGCCCGACGCTTGGGTCAGGAATACGCCAGCGTCACAGGGAGCCAGATGCACTTCGAGGTTGCCGGTCGCGGCTTTCGAAGCCTCCACGAGATTCTCGATCAGGCGCTTGAGCTTTTCCGACTGGCGCGTCAGTACCTCGCAGTACTCCGCGTGTTTGTCGTTGTTGCACTCTTCTTT
>JAEEXY010000098.1 GCA_016288005.1 Lachnospiraceae bacterium | reverse complement strand
TGTTTGGGAATCACGATCTGCCCTTTTTCTCCTACAGTTGCTGTCCATGCATATTTTCCGTCCGGTGTATTCATTCTCGTACTCCCTTGGTGTGAATAGTATGATTTGTATAACTAATTATACTTGCCTTTATTTCATTGTCAAGAAAAACCGGGGATTTCTCCCCTGATAGTTATTGCTTTATTTTAAAAGAAGTAACCAAAAGTTACTTCTCATCCCCGCCCTCATTTGATATATTTTATACTGATAGCGCACGGAATTTATCTGTGCCGGATAATCAGGAGGATATATTTTTATGAGAGCTAGAACCCACACCATCCTTAAGGCATTCATGGCACTGGTACTGTGCCTCGGCATGCTGATCACGGTAATGCCCGCGACGCCTGCCAGCGCTGCAAAGATGACCAACAAAAAGGCACAGAAGATCCTCAAAAAGAAGATCAAGAACAAGTTCTGCAAGTACACTTTCGTTGATCTGGACAAGGACAAGATCGATGAGATGATCGTTTTCACCTACAGCGGAAAGTTCGTTGACGGCGATGACTCGAAGAAGACGATCACTGTTTACAAGGTTTCGGGCAAGAAGGCAAAGGCAGTTTTATCCGATTCCGTCGAGGGCGATTACTTCCACCCCGAGTTCAGTTTTAACCTGTATTATTACAACAAAAAGAGCTATATAACCGTTCATGAGATCCATGAGGGCTACTCTTTCCATACCACCTACGTATACAAGGACGGCAAGTATACTGTCTATGCGGGCACGCAGGAAGATATCTCTGAAGAGGATACGATCTACTATGTAACCGGTATTGACGGAGACTGCACCGGGGCAGACTATGAGAAGGCGACCAAGAATATATTCGCGAATGAGCTGGCCTGCGAGATGCAGCTGTGCGCTGCCAAGACGGCCAATAAGTACATCAAGAAGCTGCTCAAGGACAAGTACGACCATTCGGTTGAGATAGAAACCATCCCGGCGGGATCAAAGTATTCCTACAGTGATTTTGACGGCGACGGTCTGCTCGAAATGATCGTTCAGACCGGCAAGAACAGCGGAAATATCCTGTATGTCACCGACAAATATACCGCTTCATCCGCTTTCGGGGCATGGGATATGAGCTATACACTCGATGCTGAAGGCAACTACGTTTGGGGATGGGATGCATTCCAGTATGACAACGAGAACGGCACCGCACTCCGGTACGTCGGCAGATGGATGGCAGATAATCAGTTCTACATCGACGTTGTCAGCGAAGGCGAGAAATATGTGTTCCACATAAAGTATTATCCCAATGCTTTCGACTCCGAGGAATGGATCTACTTCACCGACTATCTCGGAGAGAGCGAGGACCTCATGGCTACATTCTCCTGCCTGGACGGCGGTACACATATGACGACCTACACCGACAGGGAGACCGGCGAAGAGATCAGCGACTTTGAATACGTCGGCGGCTCTGAGTTCTACATCCCTTACGATGAGGGCATGACCTGGCTCAATCTGGACGATCCTGACGGCAGCCTCGGAAGCGGCGTAACGTTTGAGCAGATCAGAAATGATGATTGAATAAAATGAAGTAAAAGACATGAAGACATGGGGACGGTTCTTCTGTCTGCTTTAGTTCGCAGACAGGAGAACCGTCCCCATGTCTTCCCCGTGTCTCGTAAGCCCTCTGTTTACAGCATTATCCCGTTCACCACGGCGCGAACCCTGTGGTGATGGTAGAGCTCCTCGTTCGGTCTCATATTGTGCATGTATGTAACGGCAAATTTATCGACAGGATCCGCCTCGACCCAGATGCCTGTGCCGCCGGTCCAGCCGAAATCGCCGATATGGCCGTTGTGTCCGTATTTCTGCGTGAGCAATGTGCGGAAGCCGAATCCGTAGCCGTAACCGGCCAGATAATCATTTTCAAAGTCCTTCATCTGCTCCGGTCCGAGCTGGTTCTCGTGCAGCATCGCGACTGTGCCGCTGCCCAGGAACTTGCGTCCCTTGTAGGTTCCGCCGTTTGCCAGCATCTGCATGAATACTGCGAAATCGCGTGCGCTGATGTACAGGTTCGGACGCGCGCCCGCAGGCACCTTCTCGGGATCGAGATCAAGGAATCCCGACGCAGCCTCAAACTGTCCGGGCCCCTTTTTCGCGTAATTCGTGACAATGCGGTCCTTATTCGACGGCCTCGCAAATGTGTCCGCGTCCTTCAGCTCCAGCGGATCGATGAGCCTGTCCACGAAGACCTCCCTCAGGGGCTTGCCCTCAAAGGTCTCCACGAGCACGCCCGTGATCTCCGAGCCGAATCCGTACAGCCAGTGCGAGCCCGGCTCAAACATGACCGGAACCTCCGCCATCGCGTGCACTTCCTGTGCGATCGTGGTCGGCCCCTTCTTTAACAGCTCCTCCATCTGCCTGCTCATGGCCGCCAGCGTGGGCGTCGAAGCTCCTGCCGAGGGCACCATGCAGTAAGGCAGTCCGCACATCATGGCCACCGCGTCGCGGATCGTGATCGGCTTCTCGAGCGGCGCCGTGTCAATATCGCCGTTCGGCTTCATCACATACTTCTGCGTGTTCTTCCACTCCGGCAGATAATAGTACAGCGGATCGCTGAAGAGGAACTTCCCCTCCTCAAAGAGCATCGCGAGTATCGCATAGGTAAAGAGCTTCGTCGTGGACGCCTGGCTGAACATGCTGTGCATGTCTACCTTCTTTCCCGATTCAATGTCCGCATAACCCGCCTCACCATGGTAGATCAGCTCGTCTCCCTGCATGACCGCCACCGCGCAGCCCGGGTTCGAGCCCTCGTCCACAAAGCACTGCAGCAGTTTGTCAAGTCTGGTGAAATCCTTCATAGTTTCATACCTCCTCTATTTTATTTACTCAGTTACCAGATCATCTCCGATTATCTGCCTGTTTCGGGGCTATAACCGGAGTTTTTAATGTATTACGTATTTTCCCCAACTATAATGCCTTTGTGTAATACTCTACATCAATCGTTTCTCCGTCCGGATAAGTACATGTCCCAACGTAAATCATCTCCGTGAATCCCCAGTGTCGGTACATCGCCTTATTTTCTGCCTCTTCAGGCTCCACACCCAGTATCGCCCGTCTAAAGCCCTTCTGCTTCAGGTCCGCCAGCATAAAGGACATTAGTTTTGAGAAATAGCCCTGCCCGCGGTGTTCTTTGACCGTTCGGAACGCTGACAGATAAGCAGTGGGTGATTGAGGCGTCTGCACTGTATCTGTGGGCGGTTCTGCGCTCGCTGTGGGCGCTCCTCCGCTCTCTGAAGCAGGATCGTAATTAGGCGTGGCGTAGGCTTCACAGATGATCTCGCTGTCCAGGATCCCGTAATAAGGGATGTTCTTGCCGCTTCGGACATCTATGAGTGTCTCAGCCTTCCAGACCACCCAGTTTGGCTCTGTGGGATGTTGCGCCACCAGCGCGTCCCATTTGGCGATCACTTCGTCCTCGGAAGCGATCTTGCATACGTAATTTTCTGACATGGTAATTTACCTGAAGTAAGCGTGTAATCGATGGGGTTCTTATAGATATATATTAAACCAGTTTGACAAATAAAGTCTATTATTTATTGTGCAGAATCAAGCAGTTTTTGATAGAATTAATATGTTAGGAACAGGCTAT
Organism: Lachnospiraceae bacterium; assembly: GCA_016288005.1. Lineage (GTDB taxonomy): Bacteria > Bacillota > Clostridia > Lachnospirales > Lachnospiraceae > RUG11977. The sequence goes on along the minus strand of JAEEXY010000098.1, from coordinate 5,753 downwards.
TATAATTTCATTCGGAACGTGTTACGATTATTTACAGAAAACGCTTTGTTTATGCATAGAAACGAGGATGGTTATGTCAAAAATATCCAGAGATAAGAAGAAAGAGAAACCTGTAAGAGTTCCTGCGGAATATACTGAAAGCGCGCTTCACTTCAAGGCAGGCGAGGGCTGGAAAGCTTGCCATGACAGTGAAAGAGGGCTTTATACCGCCGAAACTTTTCTGGCGGGTTACTACGATCTCTACGAGATCAACGACGAGATTTTTGGCAAGCTGACAAAAGGAATGAGTCGCCGAAACGCTCAAGAACTGATCATTACAGGCAGGCACCTGTATAAGAGCGTCAGCGACCGCAACAGTTCATACGATGTCGCGCTTGATGAAGACTATGCCCTGATCTGCCCCTGGGCAGAGGTGCAGAAAACCGGTGAGTTATGGGATAAAGATCTGACCGACCTTGCTGTGGCAATGTTCGATACCGAAGAACAAAATCGGGAGCAAAGGCTGAAGAAACGCGAAGAGCAGGAAGCTGATTAGATTTTTGAAAGCGTAAGGGTACGATATGACAGATATATTATTAGCGTTTGGCGGACTATTTCTGCTCTTTCTGGTGATGCTCGGGCTTCGCATCCTGATTGAACGTAAATACCCGACATATATCAAAGAGTCTCTAAAGGGAAGGCTCCCCGATGACTGCACGGTCTGCGCCTACGCAGTCTTTCGACACGGGCACGGACGTTATCTGGAATACCATTTTACAAAGCGGAAAAACGGCCGCTACAGGCTGAAATATTCCGTCTTTGATTGGATCATGACAGTCATCGTCTGGGGTGGCTTCCTGGCCCTCTATATCTGGCTGCTGTATACGCAAATGGACGGCATCCTCAAATACCCCGAAGTCGCACTCGGCTACGCCCTGATCGGAATTGCACTGGTGCTGCTGGCAGGGATGCTGACAGCGTCGAGGGTGAGTGCGCGATGGTATTGGAGGAAGGTGAACAGAAAAAAGAGAGGATTGGCCAACTGAACCAATCCTCTTTTATACATAATGATAACTTATTCCACAATTCGGCGTGTGCAATCTTCTGTTATTTTCTAGCATCTGCACGACGCTTAATTTCATCATTCATAGCTCTCGCCTGCCCCATAGTTTTAGCATTGTAACTCAATCCTCCGAATCTTTCTTCCCCTCTATCTCCTTCGCCACTTCTTCCATCCCCATCTTCACGACCAGATCTCCGTAGCTCTTATTATACTGAGCCTGTGTAATCGCGCCGTTCGCGAGGAACGTATCGAGTGTTTCCTTCTGGTGGAGGAAAAGTTCTACGTTCTTATCTTTGCTCATTTATCTGCCTTCCCCAAAGATCACATTCCACACTTCTTCATGTGCCGGCGAGCCGATCTCCGGCTTCTCATCCTTTGAGAAGTATCTCAGTTCCAGGGTCTCGTCCCCATCACACGTGAGCGTTCCGCCGACCACATTGAGCCGGTATCCGATCACGATGCATTGCGCCACATCTCCGTTCGCATAGCGGACGTCAATGTCTGTAAAGACTCCGATCAGATCGCCGACTTCGACATCCAGACCGGTCTCCTCTTTAAGCTCTCTGACCGCGGTCATCTGCGGGGTCTCGCCGAGCTCCATCATGCCTCCCGGGAAGCCCCATTTATTAGTGTCGCCTCTGCGCTGCATGAGGACCGCTCCGGCGTCATTGAAGACGCAGCCGCCTGCGCATGTCAGTATGATCTTCTCGTGACCGACCTTGCTCCTGATCCATTTGATATAGTTTTTAGGTTCAGCTTTCAGATCTATCCAGTACCTCTCCAGATTGATCTGCTCGTCCGGCTCGTAGACGGTCGATTCATATATTCCGCCGTTGTTCATGATGGTCCGCGCACTGCCTTCATTGCCCTCGTCGCAGGTGATCAGCACTCGCTCTATTCCCATGCCGCGAACGATCGGAAGCGCCCGCTTCAACATCTGCGACGCGTATCCCTTGCGGCGCTCGCTGGGCGCCACGGAGTAGCCGATATGTCCGCCGTACTTACTCAGATAATCTGTCAGGACATGCCTGATGTCTATCATGCCCACTATCTTGCGGTCGCTCTCGCGCACAAAGATATACTGCGTCGCAGGAGAATGACCGGGCTGCACCGTCTTCGGATCTTTGTGGTCGCTCACGACCTTCAGCCAGTCCTGCGGATCCTCATAACGTCTGAGCCCGCTGGTGCCGTCCATGGAATCACCGTTGTCCAAAAATTCCTTGCGATATGCCTTTATCTGCTCGGCATATTCCGGCGTCGGTTCTATCAGCTTCAAGTCTACCATTCCCCAACCGTCCTTTCTCATTTCTAAAACCGGCAGATAAGGTTCAATGCGTCCGGCACATCCTCATCTATATATCCGGAATCCACAAAGCCGCTCTTTTCATAAAGGCGGATCGCCTCGGCGTCGTCTTTCTTTACGCACACCTCCACGTGGTCGTAATGGCCTTCCTCGCGGAGTTCATCAAGAATAAGTCTCAACGCTTCCGTGCCGTACCCCTTACCCTGATATTTCGCGTCTATCATGAACTGCTGCAGCTCATAGCCCAGAGGCTCGTCGGTAAATTCGCGCACGAGGGCAAGGCCCACGATGACGTCATCATTCATAATGACGCGCACCCTGGCGTTGCAGTCCCTGTAAACATATCCTCTGGCAAGTATCCCGATCGCGGGTGCCAGATACTTTTTCTGTGCCTCATTGACTGACAGCGATGCCGCGTCGAGCCAGTTTTCTTCAGTAATGTCCATAAGTCTTATCATATCCACCCCTCATCTCCGCCTGTGATCGCCAGGCTTAACAGCGTATCGTATTTCTCCACATCCTCGCCCTCGAGCATCTGTATCAGTTTTGCGCTCTCGGCCGCAGCAGGCATCTCATCGTCCGGACCGAGTTCCATGTCGGGCTCCTCGCCGCAGTACGGGCACACGATCGCGGGCGCGATCCTTATGTCCAGAAAGCGGTTCCCGCACTCCGCGCATTCGTAGAAACCGCATCTTTCGGTCCCATCAGGTACGTAGTACATATATCATCCCTCCTGTTTATGAGCATATCATAGCACATTTATTTCGCATATTAAATCGCTCTGTCATAGAAGTCCCTCACTATCTTCTTTACCGCCGCATCATTGATCGCTATTGTGCTTTGCTCTTCTCCGCCATCGGAGGCTATCTGGAATACATTAATCGAGTCTTCCAGAACTTCCATTTCGAGATACTCGCTGTTTTTATTCTCCCACTCCAGCTGAACCGCATCACAGGCGGTCGGAAAGACTTCCGGCTGGAACTCCAGGCTCATCAATAACTTTCGCACAGTCTTGATTATAGTCGCGGGTATTTTCTCCGCCCCGTTATTGTTCCAATTGTCGGGCAGCAACGCTATCTCAGACAGCCTTTTAAGATTTGTGATCTTATCCTTCCCATACAGATATGATGTGTACGCAGCAATCCGGCGCTCTGCTGTTAATTTTTCGTACGTTTCCTGACTGATCAGATATACATAATTATTACCGGGACGTGCGATCTGAACTATTTCACCTTCTGCAACCTGAACGCACCACGATTTAAAATTATCTCTGACTTCCATGCTCTTTGCTATGACCATTCTGCGCCTCCGTACGTTTATTGTATCTATTTTCGTACGTTTATTGTACTGTACTCCGCAACATTAGTCAAGACAATACAAAAAGCCCCACGACCGTGCGGCCGTGAGGCAGTAAAACATTACTCCCAAAATCCCTTTTCATTATCCCACTTTGTTTTTATAGTTCCTTCAAGCAATGGACGAACAAATACTTTTATCCTGCTCATCATCTCTTCCATGGGAACCTGAACAAGGGCTTTTTTCTTTTTAAGGAATGATTTCCATCTTGTCTGGTGCATCGGGTCATTCAGGAATTTATCGCCAAAGACATCTGAATCCATGGTCATCTTTGTATTCCTGTTCTTAAAGGTTTCTGCGACAGCATTGTGAAGATCTTCGTATGAGAATTCGTGCTTCCGAGAAAGAACATAAATGTCATAAAAATCTTTATACCTGCTGTTAAGATACCCATAATGTATTATGGCTTCCAGTTTCTCCGCAATAGATGATTCCAGAGAATACGCGTTCACTCTTGGTGCTTCCATATCAAGAATGGCAGGAAAATCAATTTTAACTGCATTCGGATAGATTACATCCCCAAAGCCTATATCAATCCCAACAGGAATCCTTGTACGATCGAGATACCCTTCTGCTGAGATATGAAGGCCGTGGTATTCCTTAAATTCCGTAATGTCTTCTACCTTGATAGATTCCTTATCAAATACAAGCGCATCATCGACATCCTGCGAAAGAATATTTTCGAACACCCTTTTCATATCCTCGCTGCTATTAGATATCAGCCTTGCAAGCAGATCAATATCCGTTGTCGAGCGTTCATAATTTCTGTCGAACATCGCATATAGGAGTATTCCGCCTTTTAGCACAAAATGCTCCGCGTATTCGGATATTGAAATGCGGTAAAGTGTCCTCTCCAGACCATAATAAGCAAGGGCTTCCTGAAACGTACAACCGCTTTTTACAGCAACGTTCTTGAGCCTTTCCTTTACCGAATCAGCATTCACTATACAAGCACCTCCAGATACGTTCTTACAATCCTTTCACAGCGCAGACTCTTCGCGTAAGAATATAGCCTGTCAATCTGCCTGTCCTTGCGCCTCAGGTAATTCCTAAGGACCTCAGCTGTCTCCTCAATACCAATCTTATTCCTGTAATATATGATATCAACCACGGTTTTCTCTATATCAAAAATGTGAAAGCGGTTATCACCGTCCCGGATTTCCACCACTCCCAGATTCATTCGGGATTGATCAAAATAAAAGATTTTTATCTCGGGCCATTCAGGCAGAGTGTTGACCTTTTTCTTGCGCTCGATGGCAACATCCACAACGTCCGGCAGGAAATTTGTCAGCTCGTAATACCGGGCTGCGCTCATCAGACATATAACACCGTCCGGCACAAAGGCTTCCGCACTAAAGAAATCATTCTCATCACCCTTATAGGTTAGATTCTCATAAGTGCTGCGATTTACCCTTGAAAGAATGCCTTCCTCTACAAGCTTGCCAATCCTGTAATATGAATAACCCATTTCCCTGAGTTCGCCGGTTGTAATAAACTTCTTATTTTCAGCAAGAGCGGTCATGCGGATCACCTCCGTTTATACTATACATCATCCAAAATGACATTTCAACTAATTTCGGCAGTTATTTTCAACTGCCGAAATTAATCCACTTCTCGTTATACTATATTCTGTATAGCTTCAAAACACAAAAAGCCCCACGACCGTGCGGCCGTGAGGCAGTTCTTATATTTTCAAGATTCAATTAGAATGTCATTCCGAACTTCTGGATGAGATCCATGGGATCAGCAGTCTTGGTGAAGTCAAGAATGGTGATCTGCAGATAGTACTTTGCGCCGGGAACGTACTGGAATAATTCAACGTCCTGGAAAGAATCATCATCGTTGTTGATCACGAATACGTACGAGGGCTGTGCAGCGCCTGCGAACGATACGGTGAAGTCTGTAGCGCCGAGCTCGTTCTCATAGATATCAACTACGTGCTTAAGGTCATCGGAAATGGCGTTCTCAGCGATCTCCACGAAGGAATCCGCGTAGGATGCGTACAGGTCGCTCTGGGGATTAACCTCGATCGAGTAATCGTACAGCTCAGCA
>JAEEXY010000027.1 GCA_016288005.1 Lachnospiraceae bacterium | reverse complement strand
GTTAACAAGCTGACCGGCGCAAGCCTTGACAGCGGTATAGGAGGTAAGTGATCATGCCCGGGATTAAACTGGAAAACATTACAAAACGCTGGGGAAAGTTCTTCGGAGTTGACAATATCAGCCTCGACATCCCCGATAATTCGTTCGTAACCCTTCTGGGGCCTTCGGGCTGCGGTAAGACAACGCTGCTGCGTATGATCGCGGGCCTCGAGACACCCACCGAGGGACGCATTACGATCGGCGACAGGGTCGTATTCGACTCGAACGCGGGCATCAACGTTCCCGCCAACAAGAGAAAGGTCGGTTTCCTGTTCCAGAACTACGCGCTCTGGCCCAACATGACCGTTTATGAGAATATCTCCTTCGGTCTGAAGAACATCAACGAAGAGCTGCCCGTTCTCGATGATGAGGCAAAGCAGACCGCCGACATCGCGAGGGCTCTCTCGAACGGCAAAAGGATCAGGGAGATCGTGGGAGAGTGCGTCGGAAAGAACGGCAAGCTCGACGAGAAAAAGGCGCAGGTAAAGCTGATCGACAATTACAATATCTCGGTATTCTCCGCTAAGGAACTGCTCGGACTCGGTATACACACCGCAGCCGACCCCACCGCGGCGGCAAAGACAAAGCTCACCGCTTACGAGGAAAAGCTCGCGGCGATCAAAGCGCACTATCAGGCGGAGGGCAAGGAACTCAACGACAGATTCGAGGTAACGAAAGGCGGCAAGCCAGTTATCGAGAAGAGAAAGCTCAGCAAAGAGGAGATCGATTCGAAGGTACGCGCATGCGCCCGCATCGTTAAGATCGGTATGTTCATGGACAGATATCCCGCGGAGCTTTCGGGCGGACAGCAGCAGAGAGTGGCGATCGCCAGAACTCTGGCTCCCGAGCCCCAGGTGCTCTTTATGGATGAGCCTCTGTCAAACCTTGACGCGAAGCTCCGTCTCGAGATGAGATACGAGCTCCAGAGACTCCATGTTGAGACAGGCAGCACTTTCGTTTACGTTACGCACGACCAGATGGAAGCCATGACCCTGGCGACCAGGATATGCCTCATCAACAACGGCGTGCTCCAGCAGTACGACGCGCCCCTTACCGTTTATTCGAGACCCGGCAACCTTTTCGTTGCGGATTTCGTAGGAAATCCTTCAATCAACTTTGTCGAGGGCAAGGGGACCGCGCAGTCGGACGGCAGCGTTTCGCTCGATATCTTTGACGGCGTAAAGGCAAGGTTTGTGCCTTCCGAGCCTCTCAATATGGCGGAGTGGAAGAAGCGCCGCAACGAAGAGGCGGATAAGAAAGCGGCCGAGACCGCAAAGCGCCTGTCACAGAAGGGCGCGGTGGAAAAGGCCAATAAGGACGAGGTATTCAAGTATCATGTCCAGAAGGTGACCGAAGAGGACGAGAGCGTGGCCGACGAGATCATCCCGACCGAGGAGGATTACGTGATCGGTATCCGTCCCGAGGCTGTAAAGCTTTCGGCTGACGGAAAGCTCGCATCGACGATCTACGGCGCGATGCCCACAGGTATGGAGTCGACCTTAAAACTCAGGATCGGCGAGTACCTGATCACCGGAGTGGTGTTCGGAAACGACACTTATGCCATCGGCAGTGACGCAAAGGTGAGCATCAGCGGAAACGACATTTTGCTTTTTGACAGAATAAGCGGAAAACTTATCTGTGCGGGAAGCCTTGAACTGTAATTAAATACATTATCTCTTGTTTTTCAATTAACGGAATGTTATAATTATTCGCAGGGTAAACATTTTGACTTTTATGTCGAAGGCTTGCCCTGCGAATATTTCTAGGAGGAAACAGTAATGAAAAAAATTTTATCACTCGTTCTTGTACTGTGCCTGGTTCTTTCACTCGGCGCATGCAAGAAGGCAGACGACAAGAAGGCGTCTGACGGTTATGAGATCGCTCTCGTAACAGACGTAGGAAACATCGATGACAAGTCCTTCAACCAGGGCGCTTGGGAAGGCGTTAAGAAGTACGCTGAAGACACACAAAGGACCTACAACTACTATCGTCCCTCTGAGGACTCTACCGAGGCTCGTGTAGAGACCATCAAGCAGGCTATCGACAAGGGCGCTAAGGTTGTTGTTTGCCCCGGCTACCTTTTCGAGGATGCCATCTATGAGGTACAGGATCAGTATTCATCAGTTCAGTTCCTGCTCCTTGACGGTGAGCCCCACACACCTGACTACGCTACCTACAAGACCGCAGCCAACACCCACAACATCCTCTACAAAGAGGAGCAGGCAGGCTACCTTGCAGGTTATGCGGCAGTTAAGGAAGGCTATCGCAAGCTCGGCTTCTTAGGCGGCATGGATGTTCCCGCTGTTATCCGTTACGGTTACGGCTTCGTTCAGGGCGCTGACGCAGCAGCTAATGAGCTCGGCGTAGCAGGCGACGTTTCCGTTAAGTACTGGTACTGCGGCGGATTCGCTCCCACAGACGATATCAAGACAAAGATGTCCGGCTGGTACACAGACGGCACAGAAGTTGTATTCTCTTGCGGCGGCGGTATCTACCTTTCGTGTACGGCAGCTGCTGAGGCAGCAGGCAAGAAGGTTATCGGCGTTGACGTTGACCAGTCCGCTGAGTCCGCTACCATCATCACTTCAGCTATGAAGGAGCTGGCTAACTCTGTAGTTCTTGCTCTTACCGATCTCTACAAGAACGGTGGAACATGGCCCGCAGATCTTGGCGGCAAGACTTCTGTTCTCGGTGCAGTTGAGGGCTGCGTAGGCCTTCCTACCGCTACCTGGAGCATGAAGAACTTCACTGTTGACGAGTACAAGGCTCTCTTTGAGAAGGTTAAGAACGGCAGCATCGCTATCTCGAACGCTACCGACGCAGCTCCTTCGGTTGCTATCGCAGTTGATTACCAGAACTGATAATTAATCGGATATCTTCCGACGAGATGTCGAAAAATCAATACTAATACGGAGGATGTTGCGACAAACGGCGTTTAGCGCAGCATCCTCTGTTTTTAAGAAGGGATATGGGGTATGAGCGATTACGTAATTGAAATGTTGAACATCACAAAGCGGTTCCCCGGAATCATTGCGAATGACAACATTACCCTTCAGCTGAAGAAGGGCGAGGTACATGCGCTGCTCGGTGAGAACGGAGCGGGCAAGTCCACACTCATGAGTGTCCTTTTCGGTCTTTACCAGCCCGAGGAAGGATGCATCAAGAAGAACGGAGAGGTTGTTAAGATCAACGATCCCAACGACGCGAACGCTCTTCACATCGGTATGGTGCATCAGCACTTTAAGCTGGTCGAGTGCTTTACGGTACTTGACAATATCATTCTGGGCGTAGAGCCCAACAAGATGGGATTCCTGCAGAAAAAGGAAGCCAGACAGAAAGTTATCGATCTAAGCGAAAAATACGGCCTCAAGGTTGATCCTGATGCCTTAATCGAAGATATATCCGTCGGTATGCAGCAGAGAGTAGAGATACTCAAGATGCTCTACCGCGACAATGAGATACTTATTTTTGACGAGCCCACGGCAGTTCTGACACCCCAGGAGATCGACGAGCTCATGGAGATCATGCGCGGATTTAAGGCTGAGGGCAAGTCAATTCTTTTCATTACCCATAAGCTTAACGAGATCATGGCTGTTGCGGACCGCTGCACGGTACTGCGCAAGGGCAAATACATGGGTACCGTTAATGTTGCCGAGACCACCAAAGAGGAACTCTCGAAGATGATGGTCGGCCGAAATGTCAACTTCAAGGTCGACAAAAAGGACATCCTGCCCGGCAAGCTCGTGTTCAGGGCAGAGCATGTGACCGTTCCTTCAAAGCTCCATAAGAAAAACGCGGTCAATGACGTTTCACTCGAGGTTCATGCGGGCGAGATCGTATGTCTAGCAGGCATCGAGGGCAACGGACAGACCGAGTTCGTACAGGGCATTACGGGCCTTACGAAGATGTCCGAAGGCCGTCTCGAACTCCTCGGCAAGGATATTACCAATGCCTCGATCCGTGAGAAGTCAAAGCTGGGCATGAGCCATATCCCCGAGGACAGACATAAGCACGGTCTCGTACTGGATTATTCACTCGAAGAGAATCTGGTGCTCCAGCAGTACTGGGAGCCCCGCTTCCAACACCATGGATTTATAGATAAAAAGGCTGTCCGCGACTATGCGGAGAAGCTTATCGATGAGTTCGACGTACGCAGCGGACAGGGCCCGATAACGACCGCGCGCAGCATGTCGGGCGGCAACCAGCAGAAGGCTATCATCGCACGTGAGATCAGCAAAGAGCCCGAGCTGCTCGTTGCGGTCCAGCCCACACGCGGACTTGACGTCGGTGCCATCGAATACATCCATAAGCAGCTCGTACGGGAGAGAGACGAAGGCAAGGCTGTTCTTCTCGTTTCCCTCGAGCTTGATGAGGTTATGAACGTCAGCGACAGGATCCTCGTAATGTACGAGGGCGAGATCGTCGGCGAATTCGATCCCAAACAGGTTACGGTGCAGGAGCTCGGTCTTTACATGGCCGGAGCAAAGAGACAGACCATGGAAGGAGGACGTGCTTAATGAAACAGTTTTTCAAGAGCAAGACTTTTATAAGCATTCTTGCGTCCGTCCTCTCGATCGTTGCGGGTCTGCTCATCGGATTCATCCTGCTGATCGCGTTCAATCCGCCCTATGCTCTCGGCGGACTCAAAAGCATAGCTACCGCAGGTTTCTCGCGTGCGGACAAGCTGGCAAAGGTTCTGTATCAGGCAGCTCCCCTTATCATGACGGGTCTTTCCGTAGGTTTTGCGTTTAAGACGGGTCTGTTCAATATCGGAGCTACCGGACAGTATACGGTCGGCGCTTTCTGCGCTCTCGTGTGCGGTATCCAGCTCCAGCTTCCCTGGTGGGTATGCCTTATCGCAGCCATGATCGGCGGTGCGGTATGGGGCTTCATCCCCGGCATCTGCAAGGCGCTGTTCAACGTTAACGAGGTTATCACCTCGATCATGTTCAACTGGCTGGGCCTTTTCATGGTAAACCTGCTCCTCAACAATATGCCCAAGATGCTGGCGGATTTCTGGGGCGCGTCCAACAAGGACCGTACCGGCGCGCTGGCTTCGGCGAACCCCTCAGCTATCATCCCCAAGGCCGGACTTGATAAGCTGCTCGGTTCGAACTACATGAATATCTCGATATTCCTTACGATCATCATCGCGATAATCATTTATATCATCCTCGAAAAGAGGACCTTCGGATATGAGCTCAAGGCCTGCGGCTTCAATAAGGACGCGAGCATCTACGCCGGCATCAACGCAAAGAGAAATATCGTTCTTTCGATGGTCATCTCGGGCGCGCTTGCCGGTATCGGCGGCGGCGTTTACTACCTGAGCGGCACGGCGCAGTACACTATCGTTAAGTCCCTCCTTTCAATGGGCTTCAACGGTATCCCCGTTGCCCTGCTCGGTGCTTCGAGCCCGATAGGCATCATTTTCGCGGCTGTGTTCATTTCGTATATCCAGGTCGGAGGCGAGGCTCTCCAGCCCGAATACGCGAAAGAGATCATCGATATCATCATTGCGGTCATCATTTACCTGTCCGCGTTCTCGCTGCTGGTTAAGAACATCCTCGGCAAGTATTTCAAGGGCGATACCGGCAATGTAAACGACGAAGGCGCCGCAGCGATAAAGGCCGCTCCGCCTGCCCCGCCCGCGGGAGAAAAAACGGGAGAGAGCGCAGGAGAGCCTGTCGGAGTACCTGCGGGAGAGCCTGCCGGAGAACCGGCACCCGGGGACACCGGTGAAAAGGCGGTTCCTGTTTCGGATGCGGATGTCAATAATGGGGAAGGAGGCGATCAGTAATGAGTTGGGCTAATATTCTTGCCGACCTGCTCGGCGCTACCGTACTGTTCGCGGTTCCTCTGCTCCTAGTGGCTCTCGGCGGTATGTTCTCCGAGCGAAGCGGTGTCATCAACATCGCTCTCGAAGGTATCATGATCGTCGGTGCCCTGTGCAGCTGCCTTACCCTCGTGGGACTGGACAAGTCGGGCTTCGGCGCGGCACATCCCCAGCTGGGCATGTTCATCGCGATCCTCGTAGCCGCGGCTTCGGGCGCGGTATTCTCACTGCTGCTCGCATTTGCGTCGATCAACTTAAGAGCCGACCAGACGATCGGCGGTACGGCGCTCAACATGCTGGCTCCCGCGTTCGCGATCGTTCTTACCTGGGCGGTTCAGGGACAGGGCCAGACCACTATCCTTATCCCTACCTGGACACGTATCACCCAGGATAATTTCGGTATCGAGAAGGCGGATACCTTCTTCCAGAACCTTATATTCAAGAGCTTTTACCTGACCACGATCATCGCGGTGATCCTCTTTATCGCAGCGTATGTGCTCCTCTATAAGACCAAGTTCGGTCTGAGGCTCCGTGCCTGCGGTGAGCATCCCCAGGCTGCAGATTCGGTAGGTATCAACGTATTCAAGATGAGATACGCGGGCGTTATCATCTCCGGCTGCCTCGGCGGTATCGGAGGACTTGCGTTCACTGTGGCGGCGGGCTCGGGATTCCAGTCATCCGTTGCCGGATACGGTTTCCTGGCGCTGGCTGTTATGATCTTCGGTAACTGGAAGCCGTTCAGCATCCTCGGTGCTTCGCTGTTCTTCGCGCTGTTCAAGATCATCGGTTCTTACAGCGACAGTATCCCGTTCCTTCCGAGCTTCAGGAGCGTTAAGTCGAGTGAGTACATCTATCTGATGCTGCCCTATGTGGTAACGATGATAGTCCTGATCCTTACCTCGAAGAAGTCCAGAGCTCCCAAGGCTGAGGGTATTCCTTACGACAAGGGCATGAGATAAAATAATAGATCCGGCAAACAGCTGCCGCGCCTGTATGGTGTGGCAGCTTTTGCACCTAAATACCGAAAGGGTTAAGAATTATGACTAAGTTGAAAGGCAGTGAAGAGGGTATAGGCAGACTCAGGGACCGCATGGGTTTCAGGGTCCTCATAATCGCCTTTGCGTCGTGTGTAATGGCCCTGAACATCAACACCTTCGTACATACCGGGGGACTGCTCCCGGGAGGCGCCACGGGCCTTACGCTGCTCACCCAGGAGATATTCGCGAAGTTCTTCGGACTAACGGTACCCTATACCCTGATCAATGTCCTGATCAACTCGATCCCGATCTATATCGGGTTAAGGTACATCGGAAAGAGATTCACGCTGCTGTCCTGCGGTTTTATACTGCTTACGAGCCTGCTGACGGACCTGATACCGGCTTATTCGATCACACAGGATACGCTGCTGATCAGCGTTTTCGGAGGCCTGATCAACGGTACCGCGATCAGCATCTGTCTGCTGATGGACGCGACCAGCGGCGGCACGGATTTCGTTGCGATCTATCTCTCGGAAAAGCGCGGGATCGATTCGTTCAATGTGACACTGCTGATCAACGCGGGTATACTTGTCGCGGCGGGACTGCTGTTCAGCCCGGATAAGGCGCTCTACTCGATCATATTCCAGTTTACGTCCACTGCGACGATCCACACGCTCTACCGCAAATACCAGCAGATGACGTTGTTCATCGTCACGAACAAGCCGGACGAAGTGAGCGAGCAGATATCGCAGCTGAGCCATCACGGCGCCACGATCATAGACTGCGAGGGTTCGTACAAGCACGCCGAGCACACTGTGGTATATTCGGTCGTCTCGCGCGCCGAAGCGGGACGCGTGGTCAGCGCGGTAAAGGAGGCGGATCCCGCGGCCTTCGTGAATGTCATCAAAACGGACCGCGTGATCGGACAGTTCTACCGGCGGCCGACCGACTGACGGGTTAACACGTGTTAGTTTGCTTGACGAAAATACGCCGGATATAGTAGAATATCCTTACTTTCTTACTGTAAAGGTTTGTTAAAACGGATTCGGAGAGCAAAGCGTATGACGACAGAAGAACTGGCAAAAATAATAGGCGTGTCCAGAGTCACACTCTCGAAGGTTATCAACGGAGTCGGCGGGGTATCGCCCAAGACCGAAGAAAAGATCAGGAAGTATATCGAGGAGTACAACTTTGAGCCCAACTCAAAGGCGCGCAGCCTCGTCGGAAAAGAAGAGCAGATCATCGGCCTGATATCGGCTTATTCGGAGAGCTATTCGGGCGCGAGCAAGAACATTTCGTCCCATTTTGCGACCGAACTCATACATCTGGCGGTAAACAGCGCGCAAAAGCGCGGATATAAGACTCTCGTGAGCCTGACAGACGTCGAGAAGGACGTCAGATCGATCGAGCGCCTGTTCAACAGCAAGCTGATCCGCGGCGCGATCCTGCTCGGCTATAACACGGGCAACGAGGATATCGAGCGCATCGGGAAGCACGGTTATCCGATCGTGCTGGTTAACCAGGAACGCGACTCGAGATATAAGAATACCGTCGCGGTCAATATGGACGACCAGGTTTCGGCCTATTTCGCGATAGAAAAGCTCGTGGAGCGCGGCCACAAAAGGATACTCTATATCGGCTGCAACAGACACCGCCTGCCCGCCATGCGGCGCCATGAGGGCGTTATGTCCGCCCTGCAGAAGCATAAGGACGAGATCGAGTCGCTGACCGAGATCGACTGCGATTTCAACGAAGAAAAGGCATATAACGAGACGAAGCGTATCTTCGGTGACAAAACCGGCAAGAAGCCCACGGGCATTTTTGCGGCCAACGACATTATGGCGATCGGCGCGATGAACGCGTTAAAGGAGCTCGGATACGACATCCCCGGTGATGTTTCGATCATTGGCTTTGACGATATACCCGTGTCGAAATACCTGACGCCGGGTCTTACGACCATGAGCTGCAATTTTGAACAGATCGCGTCCACCGCGGTCAATTCCCTGATAGATCTGATAGAAGGAGCGGAGGTCGTTAATCATATCGAGCTTCCCGCGGAATATGTGGAGCGCGGAACTCTTTCCGAACCTAAAAAGGATAACTGAACACGAGTAAATATGTAAAAGGAGCATAGCGTAAGAATATGCTCCTTTTGTGTATTTTCAGGTTGCGAAAATAATTTAACACGTGTATAATAATTGACGTAAACGAAGTGCGACTCTATCGGAGAAAAGACAATGACTAAAGAAGAGTATGTAAAAGTGTTTGAGGCCGTTTGCGCCAATCTGCACGGATTTCTGCACAGCATCGATCAGAAATACATCGACAACCTGGTAAAAAGCCTGGGACGTACGCCCGCTGAGGCAAAGAGCCTCGGTGCATGGGACTGGACGCACGGGATAGGGCTCTACGGCCTGCATAAGATCTATGAGTTCACCGGCGATGAGAGATATCTGGACATGATCGCGGAGTGGTTTGACGACAGGATCGGTATCGGCCTGCCGGATAAGAATGTCAATACCGTCTGCCCGCTCCTCACGATGGCTTTTCTCCATGAGAAAAGGCCCGACGACAGGTACAGGGCGATCATGGACGAGTGGGCGGAGTGGATCATGCACGACATGAAGCGCACCGAGGAGGGCGGCATCCAGCATGAGCATGCTGAGCTCGAGAACGATCAGCAGCTCTGGGACGACACGCTGATCATGACCGTGCTGTTCCTGACCAAATACGGCAGGATGACTGGCCGGCAGGATTATCTCGATGAAGCAAAGTATCAGTTCATGCTGCACGCGAAGTATCTCTACGACAGCTTTACGGGACTGTGGTATCACGGCTGGAGCTTTATCGACAGAGGACATTTCGCGGGCGCTCTCTGGGGCAGGGGCAACTGCTGGATAACCGTGTTCATTCCCGATTATATCGATATCATGGGGCTTGAGGGGCCCGAAAAGAAATTTGCGCTCGGACTCCTGCAAAACCAGGCGGCGGCGCTGCGCAAATATCAGAGCCCCGAGGGATTATGGCACACGCTGATCACGGATAAAACCTCGTATCTGGAGGCATCAGCCACTGCGGGATTCTGCTACGGCATATTAAAGGGCATCAGGATGGGGTACCTCGATGATTCCTTTAAGGAGTGCGGAAACCGGGCACTGGACGCGATACTGGACAATATCAGCGAGAGCGGCGAGCTGGCACGCGTTTCCTACGGCACGAATGTCGGCAGGACACTGCAGCATTACCGCGACATACCGCTGGTCAAGATGCATTACGGACAGGCGCTCGCGCTGCTGGCTCTCATAGAGGGCTTTACGGCGCGGGACATCAGACCGTGATATATGTTTTTGGGGCACGCAGGCTGTTTTTACAATGTATGGGGTGACAAATGGGAAAAGAGAAAAGCGGTTTCTTATCAAAGTTTAAAGCCGGCTGGAGCAAGGTCGTAAACAATCCTACGTTTACGATCAAGGAGCAGTTCGGCTATTCTGCGGGCATTATGGGCAATTCCATGGCGCAGGATGTGGAGGCCTATGCGCTTACGCTGTTCCTGACTCGTTTCATGGGTATCGCGGCGTCGTATGTCCTCATTCTCGAGATGGTCGCGAAGATAGCCAATATCATCGTGGATCCCATCGCGGGCGTTATTCTCGACCGAAAGGGCAAAAACGGCAGGAGCCGCGCGAAGGTGTTCTCGCTCGTCATGCCTCTGCCGCTGGCGGTTTCTTCGATCCTGCTGTTCGTGGTTCCGGGCATCGGACTCTCGGCCAGGATCGTCTATGTATTTGTATTCTACCTGATCTACTGCATCACGGACGGCTTCTACGATATGGCGCTTTCGACCATATCGGCCAGAATGACCACCAATCCCAAGGACAGGAAAAATTTCTATACCGTGGCGCAGTTTGCCTCGACGCTCGGAGGCATGCTCCCGAGCGGTCTGATCCCTGTTTTCGTGGCGATCTGGATGGAAAAAGAGGCCCTGATCTATCTGCTGTTCGCGATATTCTTCGGAGTTGTGGGCTTCGCGATGATGGTGGTGCCTTACTTTACGCTCACCGAGAAAACAGCGGCCGCATGGAGAAAAGAGGCTCCTGTCGCCATGAACTTCAAGGCGCTGCTCCTCAACCGCCCGATGTGGTGCCTGATCTTCTCACAGATCGTCGATTCGGTAAGGCAGGTATGCTACTCGGGACTCGCTTACTTTTATCTTGAAACTCTCGGTTCGTTCTGGATGGCTTCGGTCGCGGGCACTATTTCCGCGACGCTCTCGTACATCGGTATCGCCGCGGTGCCTTTCATCGGCAATAAGCTTTCGTCGCGCGACATCATCATGTACGGCTATTTCTGGACAGGCATCCTGTATATCATTTTCCTGATCGTCGGCTACAATTCGCTGATTGTGGTGGCTTTGATCGTAGGCTTCGCGGGACTGCCGAACGGCGCGATGAGTTCCTCGCGAAATATCCTGCTCGCCGACTCGACCGATTACATGGAATACATGACCTGGAAAAAGTACGGTGAGCCTGTGCGTTCCGAGGCCATGGTATTTGCGGTGCGCTCGACAGCGACGAGACTCGGGGGACTGTGGAAGAGCCTTCTCTTCCCTGCAGCTCTGGTTATCATCGGCTATGTCAGCGCCAAGTCCTTCGGCGGCACGACGATCAGTGTGGTTCAGTCCACAAAGACACTGAACGGCATTTTCTATATGATCACGCTCTCGGGCATCGTGGGCAATATCGTTCCCGGCATTATAATGTCCTTCGACAATTACACCGGCAAACGAAAGGAAAAGATCCTTGCCGAGCTCTATGAGATGAGGGCGAAGCGCCAGGCAGAGTGGGACGCTGCGCACAAAGCGGAGGGAGGTGCCGAAGCATGAAGACGATGACCGGACATGGAAAGAGAATGGGGATGATTACGGCGCTGTGTGTTGTTTTAGCCCTGACCGTATTACTTTGCGCGGGCTGCGCAAAAGAGAACAAATACGTCAATGTAGGCGTGGAGATGTCGACCGTGGGCATGAGCCTGTATCTGACGAATACGGTAAACGGGTTCCAGAAAATATCGAATTATGTGTTTTTCGCGGAATCGGCACAGGATGCGATAGACAAGATCTCGCTGGAAAAACAGGGCATTGACATCACGTATCTGTCAGCAAAGGATATGGCACTCATAAAGCCGGACAGCGGGCTAAAGGTTGTTTTTCCGGACTGCTTTGACGGGGACGGCATGCTTAAAGGCGTCTGGGTCGCGAAAGAATCATGGCTCGAGAATGCGCCGAATTATTCGTACAGATTCCTACTGGGACTCGCAAAGAGCTCAGACTACCGGGCATCGCACATGAACATGGGCTATGCGGACGCGCTGGAGTCCATGAAGGGCGTCAGGGACGTCGACTGGGAGAAATATCCCGAAGTAATGCAGTACTGCGCGGTCTATGCGCTCTCGAACAAAGAGGAGCTGGCGGACGAGACATTTGTGGCATATGACGCTGCGAAGATGCTGGAGATGTTTAAGGATTTTGAATCGGGAAGCGGCGAGGGGTATGAAGCCTGCCGCGGCGCGTACGCAAAGTACTGTGATAACGCACAGGGATCCTGTGCTTCCTTTGGGGATATGTTTGATCTTACATCAGCGGTAAGGGCGTTGCGGGAAGCGACCGGGAGTGCAGCAGAGTAGGTCCTGAAGACAAGGGGAAGACACAGGGACGGTTCTTTTGTCTGCGAACCGTCAGACAAAAGAACCGTCCCCGTGTCTTCTGTGTCCTGCGGTGTCAGAAAAGGGTTGGAGAGAGAATATGGGGAAGAGACATCTGGTTGTGATCAGCGTGGATGCGCTGGTGTATGAAGATATCGCGGATACGCGCGAGCTGCCGCTGTTTGCGGAGCTTATCCGAGGCGGCAGTCTGATCAAAAATGTCCGCACGGTCTATCCTTCACTGACGCATACGGTGCATGCCTCGATAATTACGGGGCAGCCTGCGGGCGTTACGGGGATCGTTTCAAATACGGTCTTTACGCCCGGTTCGGCAGACATGCCCTGGTACAACGATCTGTCGCAGATCAAATGTGAGACTATATTCGATCTTGCTCACGCAGCGGGGGCGGTCACTGCCGCCTGCCGGTGGCCGGTTACGGCCAATGCGGGGGATAAGATCGATTTTCTTATTCCCGAGCTGATGGATAAGGATCTGGAGAATGCCGGCGGTGATGTGATCCGCGGGTATCTGAACATAGGGATGACAGAGTGCCTGAAGGGGATCATGGAGAGGGCGATCTCTCCGTCGCATACGATGTCGCACGTGGAGCATCCGGAATACGATGAGATACAGATCGACTGTGCCTGCGAGATCATCAGGCGCTATAAGCCGGATCTGCTGCTGACGCATCCGGGATATGTTGATTCGGAGAGGCACAGGACAGGGCTGTTTTCGCCGTATGTTGCGGCGTCCGTTAAAAAGAGCGAGGAATGGATCGGACGGCTGATACAGGCGGCGAAGGATGCCGGGATATACGCGGATACCGATTTTGTGATACTGAGCGATCACGGGCATTTGCCGTATTCAAAGATCGTAAGACTGAATAAGCTTTTTGCGGATGAGGGTCTGATAAGTATCGATGACGTGGGACATGTGACCGGCTGGGAGGCGTACGCGCACAGCAGCGACCTGTCGGCGCAGATCTATGTGAGCAGGCCGGAGGACGCTGAGCTTACAGGGAGAGTAACTGAGTTGCTGCACAGATGGCGCGATGAAGGAAACGCCGGTATCGGCGAGGTCATGACGGCGTGCGAAACGGACCGCGCATACGGGCTTAAGGGAGATTTCTCATTTGTTATCGAAGCCGCCGAAGGATATCATTTTTCCGATGAATGGCAGGGCGAGGCGATATATGCTGAGCCTCCTGCAGCGCCCGGACTCGGGCATTCGGCGCACGGACACAGACCCGAAAAAGGACCGCAGCCCGTGTTCATAGGCTTTGGTCCTGATTTTGAGAAAGGTAAGGTCACCGACGGCGGCAGTGTGCTCGAGTATTTTGCAATGTTCAGGAGGATACTTAATATTTGAAGACAAAAGAACCGTCCCCATGTCTTCACGGGAACAGCCAGACCACATACTCCGCGAACAGCGAGTCAGCCCAGGCGAACCAGGAACGGGTGTAGCGGGCAGGGTCGTTGACATCGAAGGACTCATGCATGGAAAGCGTGGAGGCGTCGGTCTCAACGAGCGTGCGAAGGAGTGACATTCGCTCATCGGGATCTGTCGAAGTAAAGCCCTGAATGATCAGGCCGATCGGCCAGATATAGCCTTCGGGGGTATGAGGGCTGCCGGTGCCGGATGCCGCGGAACCGCTGTAATACCAGGGATTGCGATCGCTCAGGATAAAACGCCGGGTGTTCCGGTAGACTTCGTCATCAGGCGCGCAGACTCCGAGATACGGCAGGGCGAGCAGACTCGGGACGTTCGGGTCGTCCATCAAAATGTGATTGCCCATGCCGTCGGTCTCGTAGACATATATTTTTCCAAACTCCGGATGGTTTATCGTTCCGTGTTCATTCACTCCGTCCTCGACAGAGCGGCGCAGTGCCCCGGCACGTGAGGCGAGCGAAGACAACATACCCTCTATGTATTTGAGAACCGTCGCGGCAAACAGATTCTCCGGGATATTGTAGCCGTATTCACAGGGGTCGTCGCTGGGTCTGAAGCCTGACCAGGTCATACCGGTGCGCGCAAGAGGCGTGCCGCGGCCGCCGCGCGCGAGACCGGCGTACATGCCGTTCTTGCGCGTACGCTCAAATGTATAATCCGAACGGTTTTCGTGATCGGTCTCGAGCTCCCAGAGGGAGATGATCCGGTCGAGGACTTTGAGTTCGCGCTCATCGAGTATCGAAGTATCACCCGTATATCTGATATAATTGTTTACGAGCAGGATGTGATAACTCAGCGAATCCGTCTCGTATTTGCGTTCCCAGTCGCCTGCGATCATGCCGCAGCGGTCATTTTTCCATTCGGACACAGCGCCGGGCCATTCGAGATAGGCATTGGCATACGGATCGCGCAGGATGCATATCTGCTGGCGGCGTATCAGGCTGGCGATGAGTCCCGCGACCTCGGGATACATACCCGCAAAAGGCATATAGTGGCAGACCTGAGCGCTGCTGTCTCGCAGCCACATCGCGTTAATGTCGCCGGTTATGATAAAAACCTCATCACTGACAGTATGAGTGTTCCCCGCATGGTCGCTCGATTCCATGCCGGGCAGCAGCAGAGTGCGCTCAGCCGTATCCATGAAACACTTTTTATACATTGCGCGCAGTTTGCCGTCAAATGCGGCATCACCGGTATCTATGCGGCTGCAGACCGTATCCGCCGCTTCGCTGAGAGCTGAGAGCAGCGCGTCACGGTCGGGGATATACCTGTCTGCCGATGCGGGAAGTCTGTTATCGTTCATAATTTACCTCATCTCTTCCGCAGGCTGTGCCCGCGGGATTAAATAGACCAAACGGTATTGCATATTCTTTGCAAAGAGAGTATGATTTAACAAGGATATTTTAACACGCGTTAAAATATTTGACAAGGAGACAGTTATGAAGAAAACAACTTTTTTACAGGACCCGAACGCGCTGTGGCTCAAGGGCAATCTGCACAGCCACACGACCAATTCGGACGGCTGCCTGACGCCGGAGGAGATGAAGGAGGCGTACAAGCATCACGGTTATGACTTTCTGTGCATTTCCGACCATCAATTTTATACGGATACCCGGGCCATGACAGACAAGGATTTTACGATGATCCAGGGCTTTGAGCTGTATTCGAACGCGACAGACGACAAGGATATCCATGTGCACTACCTCTGGGAGGACTCGATAGAGGCGATAAAGCCCAATACCCGCTGCGATCTGCCCGAACGGACCGGAACGGCCTCAGCCAAATTCGCGTATGAGATGCGCGAAAAGGGCTGTTTTGTGCAGTTGAACCATCCTCACTGGTCATTCCTCTGGAGCTCGGAAATAGAGGATGAGAATCCTTACCATGCCGTTGAGATCATTAATTACGGCACCGAATGGCTGGAAAATACGGGTGACGGAAGTGTATTTTGGTCGGAAATGCTATATCGCGGTGTAAAGCTGTGGGGCACGGGCTCCGACGACAATCATAACCATGCGCCGATCGATGACCAGTACAGCGATTCGTTCGGAGGCTTTACCGTGGTCAAGGCGCGGGACAGATCCTCAAAGGCTATCATGGAGGCGTTGTTTACAGGCAGCTTTTATACTTCTACAGGGCCGCAGATATATGATTTTTATGTGGAGGACGATGAGGTGCATGTGGTCTGCTCTCCGTGCGAGAGGATATGGATCATGGGGCATTTCAGGCAGTATCAGCGCAAGCTCGGACGTCACGTGACTGAGTTCGTGACTAAACTCAAAGGTACGGAAAAGCTGGTCCGCGCTGAAGTTATGGATGCTGCGGGGCGGTCGGCATACACGAATCCGATCTTTCTTGATTGAAGTACACTTGATGCCTGTCACCAAGGGAACGACAGGGACCGGATTAACTATCTATCCCGGGAAATACGGGAGAAGGGAAGAATATGAATATTACATGCTTAAAGGAATACGATATGAACACTAAACTCGGCCAGATCAGGTCCGTGCCCGTAGCACTGGGAAAGGGCATGCCTAAGGCCGTGCTGTTTGTTTATTCCACGCAGGGGAATTTGGACCCCTGGCCCGAGGAGTTTAACTATCCGAAGGACACGCTGAAGATGTCATTATACACGGAGGACGGCGTGCCTATGTGGACCAGGGATCTGGGATGGGGCGTAATCCCGGGAGTCTGGTACACTCCTTTTATCTCATTTGATCTGGACGGCGACGGAGTGGATGAGATCTGGTTCCTGAACAATCTGAACCCGAACCTTCCCTTCAGCCTTAATGCGAGGGTACTCGAGCGCATAGATCCGGTCAGCGGCAAGACCACCGGACAGTGGAAATGGCCCGACAATACGATCGACGACACGATGTCGCATTCTTACCGTTTCTACATCACGGGCGGATACGCGCATGGTACGCCTGTGCTCGTTACGGCGCAGGGAACCTACCGCGATATGTATCTGCAGGGCTACAATCCCGACATGGAAAAGCGCTGGGATATCAAGATACCTTACGGCGACGGCGGCGCGAGGGCCAGTCATCTCTGCCCGATCCTCGATTTTGACGAGGACGGCGTGGACGAGATGTTCTGGGGAGAGCGTCTGATCAGCCTCGACGACGGACATGAGCTGTTCTGCGGGGACAAGGGCAGATATTTCGGGCATTCGGACATCGTTATGCCTTTTGTTGACAGGGCTTCGGGCAGGAAATTCATTTTCACCTGCCGCGAGGATGATGAGCGCGAGGGTGTTCCGAGAGTCGTAACCTATAACGAAAAGGGCGAACGCGCGTGGACAGGCGTTCCCGACATCGGACACATGCACAGCGGCTGGCTCGCAAACATCGGACCCGACTGCAGAAAGGTCGCGATGGCCATGCGCATCAACCGTAAGGTGATCAATAATTCGATCGTGGATACCGAGCCCACCGATTTCTATTTCGACGCGGTCACCGGCGAGCCCCTCGACGATCCGCTCCCGTTCAAAGGGGATGAAGCGACACCGATCGATTTCAACGGCGACGGACAGCACGAATTTTATTGCACCGACGGAGAGAAGAACGGCTTTGTTCTCGACGCGAAGGGCAATGTGCTCGGCTATATCGGAGGCCATACCGTGCGCAGCGGCAAGGTCATCGACCATCCCGGCGAGACCGTTATGGTCTACTATCCCGAGGAGGGCAAGGTAAGGATATGGGGCGACGCGGACGCCTGCGAGAATGAATTCACAAAGGAACGATTCTCGAACCCGTATCACTTCAGGATGCAGCATTTCATGGGCACGGGATACAATCATATCCATGGGCATGTAAGCTGCGGGATGTGATAGAGGGGAAGGGACCCCGTGGATTGCGAATGAAGGGAGGATTGCGAGAGTGCGCAGCACGGAGCAATCCGTAAAGATCACCGCAGATCACCGTAAACCACAGGAAAGGATCGGTATATGAAGGACAGGAGCGCTTCATACCGCTATGTGAGCGCGGACGGACAGCGGGCCTCGAACCTGCTCGAATACCTGGCGCAGGGCGGTACGGATGAGACGGGCATAAGAGAGCTGGGGGCAGCTCTGCTTAACTATGTGCGCTCGAGGAAGGACTGCGCCGATTTCCGTGCGGCATATCTGGTAAGGATATTGTATTCCTTCGGCGATGCGCTGCCCGGGGATCTCTACGACGACATCGCGCGGGCGCTGCTCGATTTTCCGTATGAAGACTGCGGCGGGCACAGCATGTGCACATGGACCGAGAACCACAGGCTGTACGCGGCGGGAACCGAATACCTGCTGGCACAGCTCTTTCCTGATGCGGTTTTCGGGGATGAAAGAGGCTGTGAGTATCATCTCGGTCATGCGAAAAAAGAGCTGACAGCCGGTCTTGCGGAGATGCTCAAATACGGTTTTTCCGAATGGGGCAGCAACAACTATTATTCTGAAACCATGGCAGGGCTGGCCAATCTCGTGCAGTTTGCAAAAGTCAACGCGATCGCGGAAGCTGCGCGCAGGGCTTTGCTCATGATGTGTTACGATATACTGTCACAGACATTTTACAGCGGGGGATATGTCTATAATCCGGCCTGTGCCCGCGCTTACGCTGACAACAAGGTTTCCGCGGACATCGGAAGCTACATCGAGCCTCAGACTATGGCGATGCGCGGTGAGAACGTGACGCGTTTTAAGGAAAAAGAGGGCTGCATGGTCCTGCTGCTTAAGGCTAAAAGCAAGGACGGAAAGCCGCTGTTTACGATACCCGATGAGTGGAAAGCGCTGCCCGATAAGGACGACCGCGAGATCGCGCTGATGCAGGGCGTCGACATAGATGAATATGAGAGCGAGGGGCTGGCGGATTACTCACAGCAGAACGTGCGCTTCGCGTTTAAAGCGGGGGCTGTTTCGGACTACAGGGTGATATGCCGCAGCATGCGGTACTTGAACGAGACCGGGCTGATAGAAAACGGCATGTTAAAGAGCCTCAGGCCTTTCGCAAAGCCGTTCCTGTACAGATCCGGCCTGCTTAGGCTCATGAAGAGATGCGTCCCCGTCGGATTTGACGGCGCGGCGATGGAAAAGGGCAGGGTTTACACATATCTGCGTCACGATTATTCCGTTTCGGCGGCATTTGACTACCGCGTCGGACAGGTGCTTTTCCAGCAGAACGTCCTGGCGGTGAATCTTTCGTACAGGATCAGCCTGTGCGTTACCAATCCGTTTTCGGAGCGCGGCAAAACGGGCTCGCCGGGCTACTGGGTCGGCAGCGGCATCGCGCCGAGGGCTGCGGCGTACAGGAATGTCGCGATGTGCATATTCGACATGAACCGCGCAAAGAGGGGATTTAAGTACACGCATCTGTTCTTCCCCGTGAGGCTGTTTGACGAGACCGATCTTACGCGGGCGGGAGAGGGTATACTCCTCGCAAGGACCGGCAACGTGAATGTATGCGTCCGGACCGATCCGGGAGTGTCGTTTGTGCCCGCGGATGAGAGCGCGAACAATGACGCGGCGATGTTCGCGGACGAAAAGGTTCCTGCAGGGTATTTCGGCGGGGAATATGACCTCATCAACAGGGCTGCGGGACCGCATTACTATGTATTTGAGGTTGACGACAATCTGAGTTTCGAAGATTTTAAGGCGCAGGCAGCCGGCAGGCGATTGGAGTTTTCAAAGGAGAAAAAAACCGTCTCATACAGCCTGTACGATTGCTGTCTTGAATACGGCGGAGCATTTACGGTCGGAGGCAAGGAATTTGTGCCTGATTTCAAGCGGCCGGCGGAAGGGGGCAGAATATGACAAAAAAGAAAAAGATACTTATCGGAGTTCTTGTATTCTTACTTTGTGCGATGATCATCGCGGCGGTATATGTACAGTGGATCATGCCTCCCGTGCAGACTATCGACAAGTCGCTGCTCGTGAAGAATCCCGATTACAATGTATTCGTCGAGGAGAGGAACGGCGTAAAAACGCTGGTGAAAAAGGACGCTGCCGGCAATATCCTCGACGATGATTTCAAGGTCATCGGATTTACCGATACGCACCTGGATATGAAAAAGCAAAAGAGCGACGTGACGATGGAGTACATCATCAGGAATGTCGTAAATGAAAAGCCCGATCTGGTGGTCTTTGTCGGCGACAACATCACCGGCGGCCTCAACTGGCGCAGAGTCAGGCAGCTTGCCCGCGTGATGGAGAAACTGGGCGTTTACTGGGATCTGGTGCTCGGAAACCATGAAGGAGACAATTTCTGGAGCGACACACGCCCGTACATGGTGAGGGTATTCGCGTCCTACGACCATTGCCTGATCGAGGCGGGAAAGAAGCGCACTTCCGACGGCGAAAAGGTCTGGGGCAGCGGCAATCACGTCATCAATCTCGCGAACTCTAAGGGCGTGACGCGCTCCCTGTACTTTATCGACGGCGGCGCGTACATGAGCGAAGAGGACATGATCAAATACGACGCCGAGTTCGACGACAAGGACCATAACGACTATGACTATGTCAAGGACAGCCAGATAAAATGGTACAGCGAGACAGTCGCCGCGATCAACGACGCGGAGGGCAGGCAGATAAAGTCGACGGTATTTGACCACATCGCGCTGCCCGAGTACACCATCGCGTACAATGAGCTGACCGGCGAGACCGAGCCCACGATGGATGTGCCGGACTACAACGTGAAAAACGCGAACGGCGACTATATCATCATGGGCCAGCGCCGCGAGACGATCTGCTGCTCGGGCCACAACAGTCATTTCTTTGACGCGATCCTCGATGCCGGCTCGACCGACCTGTTCGTCTGCGGCCACGACCACGTCAACGATTTTGTCCTGAGCTACAAAGGCGTGATCCTGTCCTACAATGTGCCTTCGGGCTATTCGAGCTACAACATGGTCACCACGAAGCGGGACACTAAACTGATCCGCGGGTTTACCAGATATTACTTCAAAGGTGACGGAAGCTTCGAGATCGAACAGGTCCACAACGCGGATCTGTATCCCGACGCGCAGGCCGAGATACTGAAGCTGTATGCGGAGTAAGGAGAGTACCTGAAAAACAGTGTGGATTTTGCAGTAATTCCTACACTGCTTTCCGCTTGTTTTTTGATATAACTACATTAGATTCCAGCGGAGGTATGACAGCAACTAAATTGCAAATAAACTATCCATAGTAACAACATTGTCAAATGACCACCTGTATTCGTTGTCTTTGATTCCGTATGTGGTTATCAGTGTACTGTGGATCGTGCTCTTTCGGGGGATGTCTTCTTCAAGGAGACTCCTCCGATTTCTTAATATGAGATCGTAATCCTTATCTACGGTAAAGATGTCGCTGTAGAATTTCAACTCGCACATATTGACAACATTGTCTTTGCGCACTATGAGCAGATCAATCTGCGTCCCTCTGGTATCTCCGTCGGTTTTGGTCCAGGCTGACTGAACCGATCCTATCCCGCTTATGCCCAAAGCCTGCTTGATCTGGCTGATGTGGTTGAAACATACATTTTCAAATGCATAACCGCGCCATGAGGCTATAGCCTGTGATGCCGTGTTTTGCTGCCAGAAAGAGTCGGGAAGAGACTTTTTGTTATCGACAAATCTAAGATAAAAGATGCAGAAAGGGTCAACCAGCTTATAGTATTCATCCCTCTTGCTGCATCCGAACGGGACGTATTTCTCTACAAAATCGCTGGCAATAAGGGCTTTCAGAGCCTCCGTGAGTGTTCCGCCGCTGGCGAGCCCGGTGTTGTCCGATATTTCTTTCCGGGTGTAACCCATGCTCCTGCCGGACAGCGCCTTGATGATGGTTTTCATCATTTCGGGTTTGGCAAATATCGAAGAAAAAAGCCTGTCATATTCCAACTGCAGTTTGGCGCCTTTAACGAAAAACAATTCGTCGACAGTCTGCGCCAGACTGATCCCGCGCCTGAAGTAATTCAGATAAAACGGGATCCCGCCGAATATCATATAACTCTGCACTATGTCATATCTCGAAATACTGATCCCGCGCTCGTTGAACAGGAGCTCGCACTCCCTCAGGGAAAAAGGTGCGAGTTTGATCTCATATGTAACGCGGCCGTACAGACCTCCGTGGTTATTGATCAGCTTATCATTTATCCATGAGTTGGCGCTGCCGGAGATTATGATCATAATATTTCTGGTGCATGCCCAGCTGTTCCAGAATGATTCAAATGCAGTAATAAACCCTGATTTGGGCGTATCCATCCAGGGCAGTTCATCGAGGAACACGATCTGTCGGCTGCCGTCGTAACATGACATGAGAAATGTTTCGAGCATAAAGAAGGCCTCTAACCAGTCGGCGGGGCAATGTGATTCCTTCATGCCGTGAGTTGCAAGAGAATAATAGAACGCCTGCAGCTGCTTTTTTATAAGACTGCCGCCTGCGGACTCACTGTCTTCGATGGGAGATAATCCGGCATGTCTGAACGTGATCATACCTTTAAATGTCTCGTCAACCAGATAAGTCTTGCCTACACGGCGACGACCGTAAACGGCAACCAGCTCTGCGCTGCTGCGATTATATAGCGACAGTAATTCTGCTGTTTCCTTTTCTCTTCCGACCATATCTGTTTTGCCTCCATTATTTACGATCAATGAGTATCCCTAGGTGCAGGATACTGCTTACACCACAATTATATCTTCAGAATAATCAGCCGTCAACACCATATTTGACCTCGATGCGGCTGATTATCCCCACAAAAACCCGAGATAATCAGCCGGAATTGATATAAAACCACCGTTCGCGGCTGATTATCTGTTTTTATATCCGTGGTTATTCATTTTAGAAACAGTTAAGGATCCGGCGAGATTGCTTTGACACTTTTTTGAGATAAGGATAAAATCATATAAAAGGGTTTGCGAGGCAGCAGGAAGAGGAGGAACGCTATCATGAACGGGAACAACGACCGCAATACGACCATAATCAGGACGAGCATTACGGGAATTGTCGCAAATGTACTGCTTGCGGGCTTTAAAGCAGTGATCGGACTTACGGCGAATTCTGTGGCGATCGTGCTCGACGCGGTAAACAATATATCCGATGCGGCGAGCTCGGCGATAACCATAGTCGGCACCAAACTCGCGGGCAGGGAGCCCGACAGAAAGCACCCCTTCGGATACGGCAGGATAGAGTATCTGAGCGCGATGATCATCTCGCTGCTCGTGCTCTATGCGGGCATCACCGCATTTACCGAATCGGTCAAAAAGATAATCGACCCCGTCACTCCCGACTACGGCACGGCCGCGCTGATCATCGTCGGCGCCGCGGTCATAGTAAAGTTCCTGCTCGGCAGATACGTAAAGGGCGTCGGAGAAAGGGTTCATTCGGACGCGCTGATCAATTCGGGCAACGACGCCGTGTTTGATTCGGTCATCTCGGTGACCACGCTGGTGGCTGCGGCGATCTATCTGATATTCGGTGTTTCCCTGGAGGCCTGGCTCGGCGCGCTGATCGCGGCCTGGATCATAAAGGCAGGCTTTGAAATGCTTAAGGAGACTCTCTCGAAGATACTCGGAGAGCGCGTGGATGCCGAACTGGCGCAGAGCATCAAGAAAACGATCCTTGGATTTGACGAGGTGCACGGAGTCTACGATCTCGTAATGCATAATTACGGCCCCGATTCGTATAACGGTTCGGTTCACATCGAGGTGCCCGATACCCTCTCGGCCGACGATCTGGACAAGCTGCTGCGCAGGATACAGGTACAGGTCTATAACGATCATGATGTAATACTTACCGCGATAGGCGTGTATTCTTACAATACGACGGATCCGGACGCGGTCCGCGCCAGGGAGCGCGTTGCCGCGATCATGGCGGATGAGCCTTATGTGCTGCAGATGCACGGCTTTTATCTCGACAAGGCGGAGAAAACGGTCCGCTTCGACATCGTTGTAAGCTTTGACGCAAAAGACCGCAATGAGGTTTACAGATCCGTTTCAGAGAAGGTAAAGAAAGAGTTCCCGGGGTACACGCTGCAGATCGCGATGGATACGGATTTCAGTGAAGAATGAGTTGTTTGGTAAGGTAAGGAGGAGACATGGCAGAATTAAGATGCCCGCATTGCGGACAGGCATTTACGGTTGACGGCAGCGAGCTTGACTCGATAGTTAAGCAGATCAGGGACGGCGAGTTTAAGCGCGAGGTGGATGAGAGGGTTGAGGAACTTGTGCACCATCTCGCGGAAAAGCATGAGGTCGATCTGAAGGCAAAAGAAAGCGATATCAGGCTAAAAACTCAGGAAGAGTACGGCAAAGAAGTCAAAAAGCTGAACGAACTGCTGGCAAAGGCTGAGGCCGAGAATCAGCGGCTTAAGGCTTCCGTCGACGCCGCGGCCGACAAACAGAAGCTTGCCGTGCAGGATGCGGTCAGAAAGTACGAGGGAGAGGTAAACAGCCTCAAAATGACCGTTGCCGAGGAGGAGAACAGGCGAAAGATCGAGATCCTCGAGGCCGTAGGCAAGGTTGAGAAAGAAAAGCAGAATCTGGAGCGCCAGCTGGCCGGCGAAAAGGAAAAACACGATCTGATCGTCTCCGAAAAAAACGCGCAGATCGAGTTCTATAAGGACCTTAAGACGAAAATGTCCGTTAAGATGCTCGGAGAGACGCTCGAGCAGCACTGTGAGATACAGTTTAACCAGCTGAGGGCGACCGCTTTTAAGAACGCCTACTTCGAAAAGGACAACGATGCTCGCACGGGCAGCAAGGGTGACTATATCTACCGCGAAAACGACGAGCTCGGCAACGAGATCGTCTCGATCATGTTCGAGATGAAGAATGAGCAGGACGAGACCTCGACCAAGCATAAGAACGAGGATTTTTTCAAGGAACTCGACAAGGACCGCAAGGAGAAACACTGCGAGTACGCGGTGCTCGTGTCCATGCTCGAGAGCGAGAGTGAACTGTATAACGGCGGCATCGTCGACGTTTCCTACAAATACGACAAGATGTATGTGGTAAGGCCGCAGTGCTTCATCCCGATCATCACACTGCTGCGCAACGCGGCAATGAACGCGCTCTCATACAAACAGGAGCTCGCCGTTGTCAGGAACCAGAACATCGATATCACCAAATTCGAAGACAATCTTATGAAGTTTAAGGATGATTTCGGGCGAAACTATGCGATCGCGCACGATCATTTTGACAAGGCGATCGATGAGATCGACAAGACCATACAGCATCTCGAGAAGGTAAAGAAGGAGCTGCAGGGGTCGGATAACCAGCTGCGCATCGCGAACAATAAGGTCGATGAGGTCTCCGTAAAAAAGCTTACAAAGGACAATCCGACGATGAAAGCGGAGTTTGAAAAGCTCAAAAAACAGAAAGAATGATATTTTTAATCAAATCTTAATCTGTTTATGTCTTGTTTCTTAATCGAATAAGTGGTTAAATATGTAATCGAGAGTGCGGGGCGCCGCACTCCGGGGGTATTGAGTTAATGCGCGGGGGCGCAGTGAGTCGTGCTGCCGGAACGGCAGCGGAAGGGAGTATGAGTAATGAATGCAGCAAAGTTTAAGGAGGCCTGTCGTAAGTTCCTGCCTCCCTATGCAGTTGTGGGTCTTTCTCTATTGGTAATATCCAATCTGGTAGTTTATTACGGAGCCAGAATGCTGAATGCCTGGCTTGGGAGAAATTATCTTGACATGACCGGAGCTATTGACGGTGTCATTCCCGTTATTCCGGCTTTTTCGATCATCTATTTTATAGCTTTTCCTTTTTGGTATTTAACGTATTTCCTGATCTGCCGCAGTGACAGGGACAGATGCTGGAGACTTGTTATTACTGACGTGGCGGCCAAGATGCTGTGCGGAGTGATCTTCGTACTGATCCCCACCACCAATGTCAGACCTGCGGTAACAGGCAGCGGTCTGGGCGAGACGCTCCTTAATTTCATATATGCTACCGACAGTCCGGACAATCTGTTCCCGTCGATACACTGTCTCGAGAGCTGGATCTGCTTTCTCGCGATCAGGGATGAGGAGAAGGTTCCGACATGGATCAAGACATCGGCCTTTGTACTGGCCTTCCTGATCTGCCTCTCGACCGTATTCACAAAACAGCATGTATTTGTTGACATGGTAGCCGGTGTGATGATCGCTGATTTCGCATGGAATCTCGGCACCCCGGAGTTTGTTCGTGCCCTCCGCCTCGGCAGGAAGCTCGGACGTGTATAAGGAGAGCGGCTATGAAGATACTGATCACTACCGATCTGTATAAGCCGTTGGTAAACGGAGTGGTGACTTCCGTTATCAATATCAAAA
This sequence comes from Lachnospiraceae bacterium, assembly GCA_016288005.1. Lineage (GTDB taxonomy): Bacteria > Bacillota > Clostridia > Lachnospirales > Lachnospiraceae > RUG11977. Next base: position 12,066 of record JAEEXY010000027.1, on the reverse strand, counting down.
ACGGGCTGGAGCGCAGCGGACATGAGGTCCGTATCCTCACTCTGGCACAGGATACCGTTTCCTATGAGAGAGACGGCGTATACTATATCGGTTCGCTTAATTCGGGCTGGGTTTATCCCGGCACCAGGATCCGCCTGAAGATACCGCACAATTTCTTCCGCGATATCATCAGATGGAATCCGGATGTTGTTCATTCTCAGTGTGAGTTCTCGACCTACGGCTGCGCGAAGAAAATCGCGAGAGCCTGCGGAGCTCCGCTGGTACATACATATCATACGGTTTACGAGGACTATACACATTATTTCTGTCCTTCGAAAAAGCTGGGGACTTTCCTGGTATCCAGATTCTCGCGCCACGTACTGAACAATACGGACGCCGTGATCGCGCCTTCCTATAAGGTCGGCAGGCTGCTCGAGAGATACGGGGTCAGCACTCCGGTATCGATCATTCCTTCGGGCATAGACATCGTGAGATACTCACATATGCCCGCTGCACACTGGATCAATGAGAGACGCGCCGAGTATGGGCTCGACGGCGGGGACTTAAGACTGATCTATGTAGGACGCCTCGCCAAGGAAAAGAATGTGGACGAGCTGCTCGATATGATGGCCGGGTGCAGGGATCTGCCCGTCAGATTGCTGATAGTCGGCGACGGTCCCGTCAGGGAAGATATCGAGGAGCATTGCGAAAGGCTCGGCCTTAACGATAAGGTCAGATTTACCGGCATGATCTCTCCCGATAAGGTCGGAGAGTACTATCATATCGGCGATGTTTTCGTAAATGCTTCGACCAGCGAGACGCAGGGACTGACCTATGTGGAGGCGATGGCAGCAGGGCTTCCGATGCTCTGCAGGCACGACGAATGTCTCGAGGGCATGGTAAAGGACGGAGTGAACGGCTGGCAGTATTCAAACGAGTCGGAGTTCCGTGCCCATGTGGAAAAGCTGATCGCCGATCCCGAGATGCGGAAAAATATGTCGATTAACGCGGTGTCCGAGGCGCAGCGCTTCTCCACGGCGAATTTTGTAAACAGTGTGGAGCGGCTCTATATGGACGCCATCAAAAAGAAATACGTGCTTACCGGCAAAGAAGCCGTAAACTGATAAAGAGAAGGATTAATTCAGACACGGGGACGGTTCTTCTGTCTGCGCAGTTCGCAGACAGAAAACCGTCCCCGTGTCTGTTTATTGAATGTTTTATTATTTCACGGTCTTATTCTTCTTTGTCTTGATGTTGGTCGATTTGTGGTCGCTGGGATCAAGGATCAGCGTGCTGCAGTTCTTCATCTTGTTGTAGGCGATCGTGACTGTGTCGTAGTTGTAGAGGCAGACACAGTATTTCTGGCAGCCGATGAAGGTGTTGTAAGTGAACTTCATGTTCTTGTAACAGTCGTTGACGCTGAGGTGGTTGCTGCCGCAGCCGTAATTGAAGCCCTCGAAGCGGCACTTGGTGATCGTGACGTTGCTGGTCTGGGTGTCGTCGAGAGGAGCGGCGACATTGGTATGAGTCTGCGCGGTGGGATCGGAGCCGCAGGACTCGATCTGGACAGCCTCATTGTTGAAGAAGCAGTTCGAGTTGTTGTAGAATTTGCAGCTCTTGATCGTGAATTTCTTAACGCCCGCCAGCTCGATGCAGTGCGAGTTCGTCATACCGTCGGTCAGGGGCGAATCGGGCAGATACTTGAAGGTGGTGCCCTTTATCGTAACACCGGACAGATGGGAGCCGCGGCAGATATTGTTTGCGCCGGGCTTTGTTCCGTTGTCAAATGTTCCGTACAGGATCTGGATATTGCTGCCGCCGTTGTACTTCTTGGCATTAACGCTGCCGTCGGCCATCTTCAGGTCGGTGGTGCCGAGCGTGAGCATATGCTTTTTCAGGGCGGCATCGGTAGTGCCGCGCTTAAAGGTTACGCCCTTCAGATACAGGGTGGTGTTCGAATAAACCCTGATCTCTGCGCCCTTTCCCGGATCCTTTGCATTGTCAAGCGTGTAGGTTCCGGCGGGAACGGTCACATAGAGAGTATCCTCGGTATTGGCAACGGGAGTGTAGGACGCGTAAGAGGAAACGCCGCAGGTCTCATATATCTTTGACGCGAGGAAAGCGGGCTTCGGTCCGTTGATCTCGAGGATCAGATAGAGCGTGTTCCACTCGCCGTCTGCGGGATATACCTTGATGGTCTGTTTAGCGCCGTTTATGAACGCGTCGGGACACATGTAATACCAGTTGATATTGGTATCCTTGGGGATCTCGATAGTCTTCGGAGTGGTGCAGTTTTTGAACGCGCCGCTCAGAGCGCCGATAACCTTCCATTCGTACAGGCCGTCGTTTACGGTCTTGGGTATGGTTACGGTCTTGGCGCTGACGTCCGGATAGTCGTAAATAAGGACGGATCTGTTGCCTTCACCTCTCCAGAGAACCATGTATTTTACGCCGTCTGCCTGAATTATCTCTCCTGCCTGTGCCGGCGGTGTATATGCCTGTACACCCGCGGCGGGCGCGATCAGCGCTAAAACCAGCGTCATGGCTATGATCAGAACGGCTGCTTTTTTCTTAAACAACATAATCGAACCTCCTTGTTGATAAAACGTGTAAAACCAGAATTCTATTATACATGAAAATGCGGAAAAGTTCAAGGGAATAGACGAATCGTGTCGCTTACAAAAAACTGTTTGCCGATACTGATTTTTTGCTGGAAAATCACCCTGAAAAGGTGTACGATAATATCGGAGTTTTGTATATGTGATGTGTGTTTGGGTGCACATCGGATGCAAAGACCGTGATCATTGGAGAGGGAGGCGGTATTTGATGGTGGACGAAACAAAAAGATACGGCTCTGACGGAGTGATCCCTTCCGGACTTCCGGGCGGATTCTTTGTCTATGAGGCTGAGGAAGACGAAAAGATCCTGTTTGCGGATCAGAATGTTATAAGTCTTTACGACTGCGAGACTTTCGATGAGTTTTTTGAGTATGTCGGCGGTTCCTTTAAAGGCATGGTGCATCCCGAAGATCTGCACAAGATCGAAAACCAGATCCAGGCGCAGACCGTGTTCGGAGAGAAGCGGCATGATTACGTCCGATACCGTATCATCACGAAAAAGGGCGAGGTCAGATATATCGAGGACTTCGGCCATCTGCTGCATTATGATGAGCATAACAGCTATTTCTATGTATTCATCGTCGATGTCGATCAAAACGAATTCATGAACAAAAACCGCAATTCCCTCGCGGAGGCGGAGATCCTTTCGGCAAACAGGGAGACCGATGAGCTGACCGGCCTTTTCAATATGCCATTCTTTTATCACAAGGTCCAGATGATGCTGATGTCGCCCGATAGCAGGAGGCGCCAGATATCTTTTATCCATTTTGATGTTCCGAACTTTAAATTATATAACGAGAGGCACGGATTCACTCAGGGTGACGAGTTGCTCTGCGATGTGGCCAAGTGCCTGCGCGACATTTTTGTGGGAGCTACGATCGCCCGTTTCTCCGACGACCATTTCTTTGTCTGCACCGAGGGAGACAGGCAGTATGTCGAGGAAAAAGTCGATCAGGTCTATAAGACGATGCTTCGTTCAGTCGATGTAAATAAGCGCGTGAGGATGAAGGCGGGTATCTTTTACCTGGATGATAGGCGCTCCGAAATCGGCCTGGCCTGCGACCATGCGAGACTTGCCTGCAACAGCATAAAGGGCAGGCACGATGTGAATTTCTGTGTTTACGACGACATGCTCCGTGAGAGGCTGCGCAAACAGCAGTATGTTGTGGATCATGTCGATGAGGCCCTCGAAATGGGCTATATCAAGGTGTTCTACCAGCCCGTTATCAGGGTTAAGAGCGGTGAGATCTGCGGCTATGAAGCGCTGGTACGCTGGATCGACCCGAAGATGGGAATGCTCTCTCCCGGCGATTTCATCGAGACCCTGGAGCAGGCGCATCTGATATATCTTGTGGACAGATATGTTGTGAGAAGGGTATGCGAAGACCTCCGCTCGCTGATCGATAAGGGCGAGCCGGTCGTGCCGGTTTCGATCAATATCTCGCGAATGGACTTCGATGTCTGCGATATCTTCGGATCGGTCGAGAAAACGCGTGACAGCTTCAATATACCCCGCAATTTCCTAGATCTCGAGATCACGGAGAGCGCTCTTAACGACAATGAGGGTGTTATCAAGACCGAGTGCGAGAAGATGCACAACATGGGCTACAATATCTGGCTCGATGATTTCGGCAGCGGATATTCGTCGCTGAACACTATTGCGGAGTATGATTTCGACGTATTGAAGCTCGACCTGGTATTCTTAAGATGCTTCGACCGCAATCCGAAGACAGCCATGCTGATGACCTACATCATCGAGGGCTCGAAGGCCATGGGACTTGCGCCTCTTTGTGAGGGCGTGGAGTCGGAGGCGCATTACGAGTTCCTGCGCAAGACCGGCTGCGAGAGGGCTCAGGGATATTTCTTCGGAAAGCCCATGCCGATTGAAGAATCGCGCGCATTCACGCGAGGAAAGGGGATGCAGTGGGAAAGATCGAATCCCATAACCTGACATGAACGACAACACTAAGCAAAAGGCGCTCAGCAGCGCCGGGATCATTTTTATCAGTATTCTGTGCGGAGTGACGCTGGCAGCGATTCTCTGCGTGAACCTCATAGAGAAGTTGTCATTCGCAAATCTTGACAAAGGTGTGTCGGTGGCCTGGTTTATAGGCGGCGTCACGATTGTTTTCGGCGTCGTAATGCTGTACCGCCTGCTGGTGGTCGCGAAACAGCCCACCAACATGTGCGCGGACAGGGTGCTCCACACGGGAGTATACGCATGGGTCAGACATCCGCTGTATTCGTCCGTATTGCTGATCAATTCGGGAGCGCTGATACTGACGGCCAATTACCTGGCATTCCTGCTTCCAATGCTCTATTGGCTCTATATGACGCTGATACTGCGTGAGACCGAAGAGAAGGTTTACAGGGAAAGATTCGGCACGGCATACGAGAAATACTGCAGGAGGGTAAACCGCTGTCTTCCGTGGTTCCCCGATACTTCGGATGAACTGCAGAGCGAATACCACAAATCGGTCAGAAAGGCCGTTGCGGGCGTGCTGGTTTCCGTCCTGCTCGTTATACTTTTTTCCAGGGCGATCACATCAGTCAGCGCGAGAATGACTTACAGCACGGCGCTTGAGATGAAGATGAGCATGCTGAAGGAAAATGTCGACAACCTGATCGCTTATCTCGATGTGTGCGCTGATAATCTCCGGGACAGCGGCGTGAGCGATGCCGATATCGAGGCGGAGCTGACCGATATCGCACGCAGGAAGATATATTCCGAAACGCATGTCGACGGGACCTATATGTGGGTCCAGAAGGTTCTTGATTTTAACGGCGGAGACAACTACGCGATCAGACTCATACATCCCAATCTCTCGGATACCGAGGGTTCGTACCTTTCCACCGAGGTTGTCAACGAGATGGGCATGAAGGCATACGAAGAGGAGCTCGAGGGCGTTAAGGCCAACGGAGCCGTTTATCTCAATTATGCTTTCAAAAAGTTGGATTCCGACGAAGTCACCGAGAAAGTAACGTATTCGCGCCTCTACGACAGATATGACTGGATCGTGTGCATGGGCGTGAATATCGACGATCTGTATCATTATCGTAAGCAGGCGCAGGAGAGCTTCGGAATGTATCAGACGATCATCCTGATAGCGACTGCCATCACATGGATCGGATTCTTCCTGATCATGTCGTACAGCTACAGGAGATCGAAGATCGGCGTATACGAGAAAAAGAACAGAGAGCTCAGCGACAAGCTGAACAAGGACGCTCTTACCGGCGCAGGCTCGCGTCTTTTCGGTGAAAAAGCGATGGCCGACGCGTTTGAGGCATATCAGTCGGGCAGTGAATACATGCTGCTGCTGATAATGGACGTCGATTTCTTTAAGCAGTTCAATGACAATTTCGGACACGATGTCGGCGACCTGGTGCTCAAGGAGTTTGTTAAGGCTGTAAAGAGTGCTGTCAGAAAGGAAGATTCGGTGATCCGCTGGGGCGGAGACGAGTTTATCGTGGTGCTGAACAATGTGGCGCCCAAATACCAGCCCGATGTTGCGGATAAGATAATCAATGCGGTACGCGGCATCAATTTGCCCGAACTCGAAGGAAAACGCAAGATCACCGCTTCGATGGGCTTTGCGTATTTCAGCCCCGAAGACGAGGACGTAAAGGCAGCTCTCGCCCGTGCAGATGAGGCACTGTACAGGGCCAAAGAGGCCGGAAGAAATAACTGGAAGATATGAGCGATAAGCGAGAGCCCTCAGAGGTGCGAAGCACCTGTGCCACTGTATGTAAGCCTGCGTAAACCATTGGTTTACAGCAGGCTTTTATACAGTGGTGCAAGAGCTTGAAAAGCGCTGAGGGCCGAGTGAACGGACATCGAGCGAACTTGTTCGCGAGATGTCCTATTTTATCCGTTTCCGAAGCTCCGGTCCGATGACCAGCGCGATAAAAATCTTGATCAGATCGCCAGGGATAAAGGGCAGCACGCACAGCGTCATGGCTTTGGATAATGCTGAACCCGAGAGGATGCAGAACCATGCGGTGCCGAGCGTGTAGAGGATGGCGGTGCCGATAAGCATGCCGGCGAGCTCGATCAGACGGCGCGTGATAAAATCGAATACTCTGCCTTTACCTGCTGCTGCGGTCTGCCCGGCTGCAGCAGCAGGTCTGCGGCGGAGCTTTTCGGAAAGCAGGATGAAAAGTCCCGAGATCAGCGCGAGCGGAACATATCCGATCAGGTATCCGCCGGTGGGGCCCGCGAGCTTTGCGAAGCCGCCCGAGAATCCCGAAAATACGGGCAGGCCGACCGTGCCGATCAGGAGATAGATCAGGACGCTTACGGCGCCCATCTTCCAGCCGAGCACATATGCCGCGAGATAAACCACGAGAGTGGCGAGCGAGATCGGAACAGGACCGATCGGAACCGAAAAAGGCGCGATGATGCAGAGCGCCGCGGCCATGACTGCAGTTGCCGCAATTGCGTAGGTGCGGCCTTTGACGCCGCTTTTTGTGACTGTTTCCGCTGTATTCATTTTTATAGCCTCTTTAATCTGTATTCTGTGTTTGCCGGGGACCGGCCCGTGGGCTTGCCGCCGGAGCCGGACTTATAAGCGTGCCGGCAGCTTTATGCTGACTTCTCCCGAATAGAGCGAATCTTCGGTGCCGTCGGGATATCTTACGATCAGGCGGCAGTCATCGTCCACATCGAGAACATAAGCTTCTTTGGGTCCGTCGGGCAGCAATACGTTTACTGTGTGACCCACAGCCAGGCTCCGTGCGCGGTATTTCTCCTCGTAGCCTCCGAAACGAGGGGCCCTGTAGGCCGTCATGAAACGGCTGATAAACTCTGCGGCGAGACGGTTTCTGATGTCCTTTTGAGGAGTGTCGAAGATCGATCCCGCGATATTTTTTATCTCGTCGGGAAAACCGCCTTCGGGTGTCAGGATATTGAAACCTATCCCGAGGATCACGTATTCGGCCGAGTCGCTCTCTAAGCTGAACGAGGCCTCGGTCAGTATCCCGCTGACTTTCTTGCCGTCGATGAAGATATCGTTTACCCACTTTATCATCGCCTTGCGGTCGCTGACGGCCTCTATGGCCTCACACGCGGCCACGGCGGCCAGAGTGGTGATCTTGATCGTCTGCCTCGAAGGGAGTGACGCAGGGCGCAGCAGGAGGCTTAAATACAGTCCTGTGCCCGCAGGGGAATAAAAGGATCTGCCGAGCCTTCCGCGTCCGGCGGTCTGTGAACCGGCAACGGCCGCAAAACCTTCGGGGGCACCCGATAAAGCCGCTTCGCGAACGCGTATGTTGGTCGAGTCGGTGACAGAGTATACGCTCAGCCCGATATCGGCGATCGAAGCGTCCAGATGCCTTCTGATCCCGTTCTCCGAGAGTACGTCCGCATCGGAAACCAGGCGGTAGCCCTTGTTCGATACGGCTTCGATGCTGCAGCCGTCCGAGCGCAGCGCGTTGACCGCTTTCCAGACGGCGGTACGCGAGATGCTGAGCGTTTCCGCAATGTCTTCGCCGGAGAGATATTTTTCCGTATTGTTCTCCAATAAACCGAGAAGCTTTTCTTTTGTATTCATAGATTCATACCATGGTGTGTACGCTTGATGCGTTTTTGTCGACGGGAGTAAGTATAGCACAAAAGAAAAGATTGTCAACCATGAAAGATGGCAATGGTTGACAATCTGTTTTACTGCTTTGTGTATTCGGAATAGCCCTTGCCGGTATACTTTTTAAAGCACCGTCCGAAATAATTCGGGTCCGGTATGCCGACGGCAGCCGAAGCCTTGTACATTTTCTCGTTTTTCTCGGCCAGCTCGATGGCCTTTTTCATGCGGCACTCGGTCAGGTATTCGAGGAAATTGCGGCCGGTTTCCTGCTTGAACTTACGGGAGAGATAGCTGGAGCTGAAACCGAACTGCTGCGCGACCGAAGTCAGGTTGAGGCAGGAATCCGTGTAATTGGCCTCGATGTAGCGCATGATGCGGTCACTGACCGAAGCGTCATCGCCGGTCTGGTCGTCGCTGGCGTCAGCCGAACCGAACACCAGGGAATTACGGTCGCCCAGACGCGCATCAAGCCGTGTCTTTACGCGCTGAAGCGTCTCGACGACTTCGTCGCGGACCATGGGTTTGAGCATATAATCAAAAACCGGAAGGCTCACGCATTTGCGCGCGTACTCGAATTTGTCGAACGCGGTCATGATTATGATGATCAGCTCGGGATAGTTTTTTGTGGCGACTTCCGTAAACTCGATGCCGTTCATGAAAGGCATCGATATATCGACAAAAGCAATGTCCGGGCGCATGTCGTCTATGACATTGATCGCCTCGATACCGCTGGCTGCCTCCCCCACGACCTCCATATTGAGCGATGCCCAGTCGATCGAGGAACGCATCAGCTTCCTCACCGGCATCTCATCATCGATCAGCATAACTCTGTACATCCTGTTTCTCCCCTCTTTTATAGTGTCGCGGTCACCGGCTCCTGGGCTTTATCACGAACTCTACCTCGGTGAATTCACCCTGCTCGCTCCTGATGCTCACGACATCGTCATTTTCGCAGAAGCCGCGCACACGCTCGATCGTTCCCCACAGACCGAAACTGTCCGAAGTATCGTAGATATCGGCGAAGGACGAGTCGGTGTCGCCGTTGTACTGCCTCTTTGAAAGTATCTCATCTATCTGTTCCTGCGGCATGCCGATACCCGTATCATATACTGACAGATGCAGCAGTCCGTCAACGAAACGGCTGGATATGCGGATCAGCCCCATCTCGCCTTTCAGCCTGATGCCGTGATAGATACTGTTCTCGACGATCGGCTGGAGTATGAGCTTGGGTATCCTGCAGTTGAGCGTATCCTCGGCTATATCGTACTCATCGGTCAGGATATCGCCGTAGCGGAGCTTCTGAAGCGCCAGATAATCCTTTATGATGCTGAGCTCGGTCTTTAAGGTGATCTCCCTTTCGCCTTTGCTCAGGAAGTTGCGGTAGAAGCTGCCGAGTGTCTCCAGAGCCCTGTGAACATCCTCCGCGCCGGCCTCCATCGCGAGATATCCGATGGTCTCAAGCGAATTATACAGGAAATGCGGCTTTATCTGTTCGTGGAGCATGCGCATCTCTGCGCGGCGGATCGCTTTTTCGTTATCAAGGACTTTGTCGAAAAGGTCATTCACGCGCTCGACCATGCCGTTGTAAGCGTCTTTTAAGACACCTATCTCATTTGGCGGGATATCTATGTCTATTTTTTTAAGCGTACCCTTTTCCCTGGTATCATCGAGGGCCTGGGTAACGTCGGAGATAGGCTTTGTGATATTGCGCGTGATGTACATACCAGCTATCGCGATCGCGAACATGAACACGAACAGCAGCCCGAGCAGGACATATATCGTTCCGTACATAACAAAGCCGTTTTCAATGGGCGTCGCAACAGCGATACAGACGGGCATATCGGGTATCCGGCATACGGACAGGAGAAGAGCGCGGCTGCCGTCCCTGATATCCTTATGCACTATATCCTTGCCTATATCAATACCGTTAAGATAGGCGGACACGCTGTCATCGCCTGAGAGCAGCAAACCGTCGGTTCCGAGCACCGCAACCTTTTTGCCGGTGATGGGTATGAGCTTTCTGTCGATGAACGCGCTCGATATGTTCATGATGATCATACCGATACGCTGCTGGGTGTTAACATCATATACGGTACGACCGATGCTGACGAGCGGGCGTCCGACGACTCTGGAGATGCCGCCGTCGGCGTTGACCGAGATCACGGCGCCGCCCTTCTGGTCTTCGATAGCCTGCTTCCATTCGGGATCGTTTATTATAGAGAAATCCATCGAATAACGGTTTCGGTTCGATACGATGTATATGCCGTCATCCCTGAAACCGAAAACCGAATCCACCATGGTCGTGGGATTGAGAACTCGCATGATGCTGCTTCTCGTGTCATTGATAAATACGGCGTCAACGGGAGTACCCGTCGCCTTTAAGAACGTGACCAGACCGTCGTCCATCATGACAAGTCGGGAAATTTCCTTATATCTTTCAACATCGGAAGAAATACTCTCGGAAAGCGTGTTGAGGGTGGTGACGGCCTCACGCGTGATATTTTCCCGGCGCTCCTTGTTGACGATATAGAAGACCGAAACAAAAAAAGAAACCGACAATAACAAGACTATGAGGAGCATGATGATCCTCAAGCCCGATACCATCGATTTCCTTGATTTCAGTTTACTGCTGCCGGCCCCCGTATCTGTCATGAATCAATGTGCCCCCATACATTCTGCAGATATTTTACCATTTTTGCCGGGCAAATTCAAATCATCCTTTTACAGCGCCTACCATAAAGCTTTCCTGGATCCTCCTGCTCATGAACACATAAACAAGCAGCATCGGCAAAGTGGCCAGCACCAGGCCGGCGCCGACGATTCCCCAGTCGGTGATGTTTGCGCCTTTGAGGTTTGCAACGAATACCGGAAGTGTGTAGTGAGCCTCATCGCTGAATACGCTCGCGAACATGAACTCGTTCCAGCACTGCAGGAAAATGTAGATGCCCATCGTTGCGAGAGCGGGCTTCATCAGAGGCACGATGATGTGGAAGAATGTGCCCCAGAGGCCGCAGCCGTCGATGCAGGCGGACTCGTCAAGCTCCGTCGGTATATCGTTCATGAAACCGGTACAGACAAGTATCGCCATGGATACCGAGAACGCCGCGTAAGGGATGATGAGCGCAGTATAGCTCTTTAACATATGGATCTTGCTGAGTGTGGAATAGATCGGATAAAGAGCAACATGCATCGGGATCGTGATACCGAGCATGAAAATGCTGTTTAATGTCTTTCTGCCTTTCCAGACGATCCTCGTGATCGCGTAGGTCGCCATGAGAGCGGCGATAAGCGCGAGAGCAATGGCCAGCGTAACTACAAATACGCTGTTCGAGAAACATTTCTCAAGGCTGCCGTTCGCGAAGAAATGCTTGACCGGAGGATTGCCGGTCTTCTTACCCATGTTGAAAACGCGGGTGTAGTTTTCCCAGAGCCATTTTCTCGGAAGCCCGATAACATTCTGGCCGGTGATCTCGCTCTTGTCCTTCAGCGAGAACGTGAGCAGATAGTAAATAGGGAACAGGTCAATGAGAAGCCATACGACGAGACCAACATATATCAGTGCTTTCACGAACTTGTTCGTTTTTTTGACCGTATATAATTCCGGATTGAATGCTGTTATTTCATTTTTTGCCATATGGATTTCTCTCCTTGAATAACCTGTTTATGAGGATGGCGAAGAAGAAGCACATTATGATCATCATAACGGCGATCGCGCTCGCTATGCCTCCGTAGTTTCCGAATACGTAACGGACAAGAAGCAGGCTTGGTACTTCGTATGGCAGGTTTCGCGCGTCTTTCGCGAAGACTTTGATCAGATCGTAGCTCTTTAAGGATCCGGTGATCGCGAAAATGATGCTGACCTTGATGACATTCTTGATCGAAGGAATGAC
>JAEEXY010000026.1 GCA_016288005.1 Lachnospiraceae bacterium | reverse complement strand
TCACTTCGAACATGAACTCATCCATGCAGCCCTACGCGCTGTTTGAGCTCTTCAACATCACTTCGAGAGATGTAAATTCGCCGGAGTACGCGAATGCGATCAATGTGGTCGCACCGCTTTCGGTCATCTCGAATCTTTTTCTCATCATCTCGCCTTTTTATAAGGCACTTTCGGACAAATACGGCAGAAGGCTGTTCCTGATGATCAATACTGTAGGAATGGGACTGGATCTGGAGAACATTACGGCTGACACTTATAAATAAGGCGCATTTGGTTTAAGGAGAAGGATATGAAAGTATTTATCATTGTTCTTGCGGTTTTGATCGTGCTGTTCTGCGCTCTCTGCGCAGCTTTCGCGTGGTACATCACGCACGGAAAGCGGCAGACCATGCAGGAGGCATGGGACTGGGAGCAGGAGCATGTAAGGGACGCGAAGGAGCTTACCCGTGACATGTTCACTGACTATATCGTTAAGGGGAGCAAAGGCGAGGATATACACACCTCGCTTTTGCCCGCGAGCGAGCCTTCGAACAGGTACGTGATCCTTGCGCACGGTTACACCGACAACAGATACGGAATGATCAAATACGCGGTTCACTACCGGAGGCTCGGGTTCAACTGCGTAATGTTCGATGAGCGCGGTCACGGCCTGAACAAAAAAGAACCCTGCAGTTACTGTGTGAGGGAAGTGGATTTCCTGATCGCGGTGCTGAAGGATACTTTTGAGCGGTATGGCGAAGATATCACCGTGGGCCTGCAGGGTGAGTCGCTCGGGTCAGCGACGGTGCTGACGGCGCTGGGATACGATATCGTTAAGGAAAAAGTCGCTTTTGCGGTCGATGACTGCGGTTTTGCCGAGATCCGGACCGTGATCATGCGATATATGAAGGTGCTGCATGTGCCGCCGTTCATGTTTTATCCGGCCAATATTGCGGCAAGGATCATATACGGCATCGATTTCCTCAAAGCGGTCCCGCTGCGGGCGGTGAGCGGAAATAAGATACCGCTGCTCTGCGTGCACGGGGCAAATGACGATTTTATCCTTCCGGATCACTGCAGACAGATATATGAAGCGAGCGCAGGACGTAAGGAGATCAGACTCGTGGAAGGCGCGGGCCATGCGGCCTCCGCGGTGGTCGACCCCGACGGGTATTATGAGATGCTGAAGACATTTATCGGAAAGGTTTTATAAAATTATAAAAAAGCTGTTGACAAAAACCATGCACAGTGCTATCATTCCTGCTGGTATCGATAATACGGATATCGAAAATAGTGTTATCGATTGTTGATATAGATCGCAGACATAGATATAGGAGGAATCAGATCATGGCAAAGACAGCAATAATCACAGGCGGATCAAGAGGTATCGGTGAGGCTATGGCCCTTAAGCTCGGTGAGCTCGGCTATAACGTAGTTATCAATTACAGAAGCGAGTCTTCAAAGGCTCTTTCGGACAATCTTGCTGCAAAGATCAGCAAGGAGTACGGCGTTGAGACGCTCGTTGTAAGAGCTGACGTCAGCAAATACGAGGACTGCGAGAACCTTGTAAAGGCAACCGTTGACAAGTTCGGCCAGAACATCGACGTACTTGTTAACAACGCAGGCATCACAAATAACTGCAACTGGATCGACATCAAGAGAGAGCAGTATGAGAACGTTATCAACACCAACCTCATGAGCTTCCTTCACATGACACACCTTGTACTTCCTCATATGATAAATCATTCGAGCAAGGAAAATCAGTGCTGCATCGTTAACACCTCTTCCGTAGGCGGACTTACGGGTGTTATCAACCAGGCTGACTACTGCGCATCAAAGTCCGGCATCATCGGACTTACCAGAGCGCTTGCTCTTGAGTTCGCGGGACGCGGAGTTCGCGTTAACGCCATCGCACCCGGCATGATCATGACAGACATGCTCCGCGGCGTTAACCAGGATGAGCTCAACGCACTTGCGGGCACCATTCCCGAGGGCTTCATCGGTGATGTTTCCGATATCGCCGGCGCACTCGGATATCTCCTTACCGCTCCTTACATGACCGGTCAGGTTGTTTCGCCCAACGGCGGATTTGTTCTTCAATAAGACGTCCACGGATAAGAGTTCGTTCCTTTTTCTGAGCAGCCGAATGCTTTTGCGTTCGGCTGCTTTTTTTATTGACAATAACACTCTTTTGGGTGATAATGAATTTGGTACGTGAATGGAGATTCACGAGATGGTGCCGCATTAGACAGGATACGGTGATGTATGTATAAAAAACTTGATGACACTTCTTTAACTAAGCTGCTGGAAGCAGGTATAGATGAGTTTGCCGAGCGCGGCCTCGATAAGACCGTCATGTCTTCCATCGCGAAGCGTGCCGGTATCAGCGTGGGCGTTATCTACAAGTATTACGAGGACAAGGACGCATTTTTCCTGGCCTGCGTAGATTATTCGCTCGAGCTTTTGCAGCATGTAATGGAGTCCGTTATCCTGAACGAGAGCGATCTGAGGAAATGCCTGGAAAACCTGGTAAAAGACCTTATCGCGGCAGCGGGCGAGCATCGGAATTATTACCGGATGTATCACGAGATCACATCGGGCAGCTGCGGCAGATACGCAGCGGAGCTGGCTGCGAAGATCGAGAGCATAAGCGCGCAGGTTTATACGGAGCTGCTGAGCAAGGCAGAGGCGCAGGGCCGCATAGCGATCAAGGGAGATCCGAGGCTTTTCGCGTTTTTCTTCGATAATCTGCTGATGATGCTGCAGTTTTCGTTCAGCTGCGATTATTATCACGAGCGTATGAAGATCTATTGCGGTGAGGAGAACGCCGCGGATCCGCAGGCCGTTGGGGAGGCTTTTGTGGATTTCATGGGCGCGGCGCTCGGGCTTTAAGCCATATTTGGGAAGGTATCGGGATCATCCCGAAAAAGTATATGGGGGTTGCATATGAACTATATCTTGTCTTATGACGTGGGAACGACGGGCGTAAAATCATGCCTGTTCAGTCTCGAAGACACTCTGAAACCGATCGGAGGCGAATACTGCACCTATAAGCTCTATATCCTGGATAACGGCGGAGCGGAGCAGGACGCTGACGAATGGTGGAGCGCGATCAGGATCACGACCGGAAAACTGCTGGAGAAAACCGGAGTCAACCCGGCTGATATCATCGGCATTTCTTTCTGCTCCCAGATGCAGGGGCTGGTGCTCGTGGACCGCGAAGGCAAAGCGCTTCGCAGGCCTATGAGCTATATGGACCAGCGCGCGGGAGACGTGATGAAGGAGACCGAGACCTTCGGTATCAGCATCGCAGGCGTGAACATCCGCATGCTCCTAAAGAGTCTCAGACTGACCACAGCCGCTTCCACGAGCGTCAAAGATCCTCTCTGGAAATACAAATGGGTTCAGAAATACGAGCCCGAAATATTCAAAAAAGTCTGCAAGTGGCTGGATGTTAAGGAATATTTCATCTGCCGCATGACGGGAGAGTATGTGATGACTCCCGATTCAGCTTATTCTACTTTTCTCTATGACAGCCGTAAGGGCAAGGAGTGCTTCAGCAAAGACCTCTGCAAAATGTACGGCGTTAATTACGATCACCTGCCGAGGATCGTAGGGTGTTCCGAGGTGGCGGGCAGGCTCCTGCCGGGAGCTGCCGAGGAACTCGGCCTGACGGCAGGCACACCGGTCTACGGAGGAGGCGGCGACGCCACTCTGATAGGCGTCGGTGCGGGAGCCACCAGACTCGGGAATACGCATGTTTACTGGGGTACTTCGGGCTGGGTAGGAACGGTGATCGACAAACAGGTCGTTGACATCAACGCGATGATCGCCGGCATTGTAGGCGCGCAGGCGGGCAAATACAATTATTTCGCCGAGATGGAGACCGCAGGCAAGTGCTTTGAGTGGGTCAAGGACCATCTGGTAATGGACGAGATCAATGTCTACCTCAAAAAGGTGGATGTGGCCGAGTCGGTTGAGACCGAGTATGTGAGCCTCTACGACTACATGTCGTCGGAGATCGCCAAGGTGCCTGCGGGCAGTGAAGGAGTGATATTCACGCCGTGGCTGCACGGAAACCGCTGTCCTTTCGAGGATCCGGCGGCAGGCGGCATGTTCTTCAACATACGTCTCGAGACAGGAAAGAGAGTGATGCTTAGATCGGTCCTCGAAGGCATATGCTTCCACCTGAGATGGATGCTCGAATGTGAGGACAAAAAGATCCGGACCTCCGATACGATACGTTTTGTCGGCGGAGGCGCGATCTCTAAGGTAACCTGCCGGATGCTCGCTGATATCACAGGCAGGACGATAGAGACCGTCGAGATGAGCAAGGATGTCGGAGCCGTGGGAGCAGCGCTTCTTGTGGCGGTCGGACAGGGGAAACTGCCCGGTCTTGACGAGGCTGACAAGCTGATCAGGGTCGACGCGGTATATAAGCCGGATCCGGCGAACAAAGAGGTTTACGACAGGAATTACAGGGTGTTTAAGAGACTCTACGAGTCCAATAAGAACAATTTCCGTGAGCTGAACGGAAAATAAACGATCGGAGAGATATAGAATATGGATGAAAGAGAATTGAGAGCGCAGGTTGTGGCTACGGGTATCGAGCTGCTGCGCGACGCACTGGTTGCCAGGACCTGGGGCAACATCAGCGCGAGAGTCGATGAGAACAGATTTCTCATCACACCGAGCGGTCTGGATTATGTAAGGACCAAAGAGGACGATCTGGCGCTGTACGACAGGACGACCGGAGAATGGGAAGGACGCCGCAAGCCTTCGAGCGAAAAGGGTATTCATGCGGCCGCGTACGAGATATTCCCCGAGGTGGGCTTTGTGATCCACACGCATCAGGTATTTGCTTCAGCGATCGGTGTCGCAGGCTTTGAAAACCTCGATATCAAAGAGGAGGAGCGCAAACAGCTCGGCGGTATCGCGCGGGCGTCTTACGGACTTCCCGGGACCAAAAAGCTCAAAAACGCCGTACGCAGGGCTTTGGAGGCCGGGAACCATACGGTGCTCATGCAGAACCACGGCGCGCTGATCGCCGCGGAGTCGAAGGAAAAGGCATACGCGAACGCCCTGCTGCTCGAGCAGATATGCAAGAGGGGCGTAAAACTCGCGCAGGACGGGAGCATGGAGCAGAAATCCGCGGATTATTCGATGGATGAGCTGATGAGCAGAGTCCGCAAGACATTCCCGCTCGCGGAGTTTGTGAGCACCGACGCGATCAGGGCCAGGTCATTGCGCGACTGTCCGCTTGTGGCCCAGCTGGATGACATGGCGCAGATGATCGGACGCAGCGTGGATGTGGTCGACAAGAATTACGACGCCGTGGAAAAGGCGCTCAAAAAGCGCAATTCCGTATTTGTCAGAGGCTGCGGCGCGATCGTGTGCGGCATGGACAAGGACGATACCGACGCGCTCAAGATCCTGCTCGACAAAGCGGCAGTGACCGATCTGAACACTCTGGCCCTCGGCAGCAGCGCAAGGCTCGGTCTGATCGACTGCATGCTGATGCGCTTTGTATATACCAAAAAGTACTCGAAAAAGAAGGATTCTTAAAAAACAGGGGGATAACTTATGGCGGGTGAAACAAAAAAAGAAGTGATCAGAACGCTGAAGTTCATAGGGTTTTCAACTTCCGCGGGAGTGATCGAGCTCGGAACGTTCACATTGCTGAACGAGCTGGTCGGCTGGCCGCACTGGCTGTGCTACCTGATCGCGCTGGTGCTTTCGGTGCTCTGGAATTTTACATTGAACAGGAAATTCACTTTCCAGAGCGCGGGCAATGTTCCGAAGGCAATGGCGCTTGTCGCGCTGTTCTATCTGGTATTTACGCCGGCGAGTACATGGCTCGAGCATTTCCTTACAGGGAAAGGCCTGAACGAGTATCTGGTGACCGGCATCAATATGGCGCTCAACCTGAGTCTTGAGTACCTCTACGACAGATTTGTGGTATTCAGGAAAACGATCGACACAAACATTGTGAAAAAAGAAGACGACATAAACAACACAACAACTTAAGGAGGAAAAAGAACATGAATAATTGCGGCATCAGCAGATGGGACGATCCCAACGAGATCAACGCGAGACTTAAGAAGCTTACCTCCCAGCCTATCTGGGAGGTTGACGACGAGTACTACAAGGACACGATCCTTAAGTACTACGATGAGAAATGCAAGGAGAGCCGCGCGGTATTCGAGGAATCCCAGAAGTACATTCCCGGCGGCGTCCAGCACAATCTCGCTTTCAACAAGCCTTTCCCGATGTGCATGTCGAAGGCTAACGGCGCGTATCTTTACGACAAGGACGGCAATAAGTACATCGATTTCCTGCAGGCGGGCGGCCCTACGATCCTCGGCAGCAACTACGATGTGATCCGCGAGAAGGTAATCGAGCTCTTAAACGACTGCGGTCCCGTTACCGGACTGCTGCATGAGTCCGAGATGCTGATCGCGCGCGAGATCAACAAGCATATGCCCAATGTCGAGATGTTCAGAATGCTCGGTTCGGGTACCGAATCAGTTATGGCATCCTTGCGTATCGCGCGCATCGCGACGGGCAAGAAGCACATTATCAAAATCGGCGGAGCTTATCACGGCTGGTCGGACCAGATGGTATACGGACTTAAGATCCCCGGAAGCCGCAACCTGCTCGAGTCTCACGGTATCCCGGGCAGCTGCTTCGGAAAGACCGATGAGGTCAGACCCAACGATCTCGACATGCTGGAGAGGATGCTCAAGCGCAACCGCTTAAAGGGCGGCACGGCTGCTGTTCTCCTCGAGCCCGTAGGCCCCGAGAGCGGAACCAGACCCGTGGCTCACGAATACAACAAGGGCGTTCGCGAGCTCTGCGATAAATACGGCGCGCTGCTCATCTTCGATGAGGTAGTGACCGGATTCCGTGTAGCTCTTTCGGGCGCGCAGGGATACTTTGACGTTGTTCCGGATCTGACCATATTCGGTAAGATAGTAGCAGGCGGTTATCCCGCGGCGGGCGGCGTAGGCGGAAAGAAGGAGTACGCGCAGCTGATGGCGGCGGGACTCGCTACAGGCAAGCACAGAGCGTATGTAGGCGGAACTCTTTCGGCGAATCCTCTTTCATGCATCGCAGGCTACACCGCGATCAAGGAGATCGAGCGCACCAACGCCTGCGAGGTGGCGGGACGCATGGGAGACAGGCTCTGCGACGGCCTTAAGGCCCTCATCGACAAGTACGGACTGCCCTTCGTTGCATATAACCAGGGTTCGATCGTTCACCTTGAGTGCACCGGCGCGATGAGCTTCGATTTCTCCTCGATGTCGTTCATCAAGTCGGCAATGGGCCTGTTGAAGCACAAGGACATGATGTACGTGCGCAAGGATTCGATGGAGCGCATGGGTGCCGCTTACATGGCAAACGGTATCGTGACACTGGCCGGCAGCCGTCTCTACACTTCGCTTGCGGATACTCCCGAGATCATCGACGAAGCACTCGAGAGATTCGAGGAAGTATTTAAGCACGTTAAGAAGACCGACAAAGGACTCCTCGCATAAACACAGTGTACAGACATGGGGACGGTTCTTCCGTCCGCCCGGACTGAAGAACCGTCCCCGGTGTCTGGGCTTACTGCATAATTATACTGTGCAATTTATACATATTCTTTCTGAAAAACGGCACATTATTGTTGATTTTTTACATAAAGTGTGATAAAAATATTTTAGATGGGTAAAAATATTTTTTGCCAGCAAAAAGAAAGGATGGGGTTTACACATTATGAATGCTTACATTGAGAGAACTATCAATCACGTGAAGGAAAGAGACTGGGATGAACCCGAGTTTTCACAGTGTGTTGAAGAAGTTTTTTCATCGCTCGGACCGGTCATCGACCAGCATCCCGAATACGAGAAGGTCGATCTGCTCGGCCGTATGGTAGAGCCCGACAGATTCGTTTATTTCAGGGTGACATGGACCGATGACAAGGGCATCGCGCATACGAACAGAGGCTATCGCTGCCAGTTCAACGGAGCGATCGGACCCTACAAGGGCGGCCTTCGTTTCCACCCCTCGGTATACAGCGGCATCATCAAGTTCCTCGGATTTGAGCAGACGTTCAAGAACAGTCTGACCACGCTTCCCATGGGCGGTGCGAAGGGCGGCTCGGATTTCGACCCGAGAGGCAAGTCAGACGCGGAGATCATGCGTTTCTGCCAGGCTTACATGACAGAGCTTAACCGCCATATCGGACCCGATGTCGATGTTCCCGCGGGCGATATCGGCGTAGGCGCGCGTGAGATCGGATATCTCTACGGACAGTACAGACGTATCCGCGGCGCGTTCGAGAACGGCGTTATGACCGGCAAGGGCCTGTCGTACGGCGGCTCGATATTAAGACCCGAGGCTACCGGATACGGCGCGATCTACTATACAAACGAAGTATTCAAGCATGAGAACGATTCGATCGAGGGCAAGACCTTTGTTATATCCGGTTTCGGAAACGTAGCATGGGGCGCCTGCAAAAAGATCGCGGAGCTCGGCGGCAAGGCCATAACGCTTTCCGGTCCTGACGGCTATATCCTCGATAAGGACGGCGTCACCACTCCAGAAAAGATCGCTTATATGCTGGAGATGCGCGCTTCCGGACGTGACCGTGTTCAGGACTACGCGGACAAGTTCGGTGTTCCCTTCTTCCCGGGTGAAAAGCCCTGGGGCGTTAAGGGCGATGTTATCCTTCCGTGCGCCACTCAGAACGATGTCGATCTCGAATCGGCAAAGAAGATCGCTGCGAACGGCGTGAAGTATTACATCGAGGTAGCCAATATGCCTACCACCAACGACGCACTTAACTTCCTGCTCGAGCAGAAGAATATGATCGTTGCTCCTTCAAAGGCAGTCAATGCGGGCGGCGTAGCCGTTTCGGGTCTCGAGATGAGCCAGAACAGCGAGCGTATCTCATGGACGGCCGAAGAAGTAGACGCAAAGCTCCACCAGATCATGAAGAACATTCATGATTCGTCGGTTGCGGCGGCGGAGGAGTACGGTCTCGGCTATAATCTCGTTGCCGGCGCCAATATCGCAGGCTTCAAGAAAGTGGCCGAAGCCATGATGGCACAGGGTATTTTCTAATCAGATAGATTTGGGGTTTAGCATGCGGACAGGTGCCTGTTGCCATAACGGTGACAGGCACCTGTCTTTTATCGATTGATTTTATGCCTGCCATGCATTATCCTAGCTTTATGACAGCAAATGACGGCAGGGGAGGAACTGATGAATAAAACAGCATTACTGCATATAACGGATTCGAATTACTGCTTTCCGGTATCGGAGAATGAGATCGTGCTGCGACTCCGCACCGCAAAAGACGATCTCGAAAATGCATATCTGATCTATGAGAGCAAGTATTTATTCGCGAAAAAGCGCAAAAAGGCGATAATGCGCAGGGCATACAGCAGCAGCCTGTTTGACTTTTTCGAGATAAAGCTGAAGCTCGCGGATGTGAGGCTCGCATATGTTTTCTTGCTGGAGTCGGGCGGAAAAGAGTATTATTTTTCCGAGGACGGAGCGACCGAAACTTACGATTTTTCGATGTGCTATTACAACTTTTTTCAGTATCCCTACATCAATAAGGCTGATGTGCACGAGAGCGTCGGATGGCTGCAAAGCGCGCGCATCTATCAGATATTCGTCGACCGTTTCCTGATGGGAGACACGGCGAAGGACAGATCATATATCACTATGAAATGGGGCGATGCGCCCACACCGAAGTCACATGCCGGCGGGGATCTTAAAGGTATCGCGAAAAAACTCGGATATATCGGCGGTCTGGGCTTTGACACGATCTATCTGACTCCGATATTTAAGTCCGGTTCGAACCATAAGTACGATATCGAGGATTATTACCTCGTCGATCCGCAGTTCGGCACGAATGAGGACCTGAAAGACCTGATAGATAAGGCGCATGCACGCAATATGCATATTATCCTCGACGCCGTATTTAATCACTGCAGCAAGAATCTTGCACAGTTTAAGGATGTGGTCGAAAAAGGACGCAGCTCAAAGTATTTCGACTGGTTCATCATCGACGGCGACAGGATCAGCGACGATGGCACGAATTACGAGATGTTTGCGACATGCCGCCATATGCCGAAGCTCAATACCTCCAATCCCGAAGTGCAGGACTGGCTGCTCGGGATCGCGGTGCATTATATAGAGAAATACGGAATAGACGGCTGGAGGCTCGATGTTTCGGATGAGATCAGCCATGCGTTCTGGCGCAGGTTCAGGATCGCGGTCAAGGAAGCCGGACAGCGCGTCGGACGCGAGATCGCGATCATAGGCGAGAACTGGCATGACGCAGTCGGATATCTGCGCGGCGACCAGTATGACAGCATCATGAACTATGCGGTGACAAAGGCGTGTCTGGACTATTTCGCGTTCGGAAAGCTCGACGCGGACGGCTTTGCGTGCAGGCTGAACGAGATACTGGTCAGAAACACCTCGACGGTCAATAATATGATGATGAATCTGCTCGACTGTCACGATACCGAGAGGTTTATCACCACGCTTAAGGGCAGCCGCGTAAGACTCAAAGCTGCATTGGCGCTGCTGTATCTGTTCCCCGGCGCCCCATGCGTTTATTACGGTACGGAGATACTGACAGAGGGCGGACCGGACCCCGACTGCAGGCGCTGCATGGACTGGAAAAAGGCTGGGACGGAGAAATACTCGGATATCGCGGAGCATCTGAAAAAACTGGCGGCCATCAGGAAGAGATACAGGCTGTACGACGGTGAGGTCAGCATAACCTCCGGGAACGGCGTATTTGTTTTTAAAAACACGAATAAGAGGCGGATGATCGAGCTCAGGATAAAGCTCGGCGGGGCGGAAGATGATTGTTTTGAGCTGAACGTAACATGACATTTACAGCGGTCCGGCGCCTTTTTGCCCGCAAATAATAAGGAAATTCAACACAAAAGAGGGAAAATTGAAATTTTTTGATTTTCCCTCTTTACATTTCTGAAAATAAGGTATATAATACAAACAATTCAAATAATTCACACGATTCAGCGTTCTGCTGACAATTCTTTAGGCGCAACAGCGCCTGCTATCTTTAAGGATCTGTATTTTCGATCAAGGATTCCAAACAAACCAAAAGAATGAATACAAGGGGGTTTTATGCGCAAAAGCAAAAGAAACAGACTGATAAAGGCTGTCGGGGGAGCAGTGGCCGCTGCGGCTGTGATCATGGCCGGCGTGTGGTTCGGACATATACGGATGGACGCGCTGCGTGCCAGGATCGGAGAGCTGACCGCGGCTGCCGAAGAGAGACAGAGCAGATCGCGTCAGGTACTGTGCGCCGCACGTGACGCGGAGCCCGGAGAGCGGCTCGAGGCGTCAGATCTGTATATGGCGGAGGTGCCCGAGGAGGCCGTTCCCGCGGATCTTGGGCTGACCGCGGCCGAGATAGGTGGCAGGATATTGCGCATCCCGCTGAAAAAGGGTGCGTATATCACTGCCGGTATGCTGGTCGGCGACGCCCCGCGCGATGATGAGCGCGAACTGCGTTACGGCTGCTTACGTTACGACACGCTCATAAAACCCGGAGACAGCATCGATGTGCGCATCAGATATCCGGACGCCACGGATTACGTGATCATGTCAAAAAAAGCGGTGTACGGCCTGGATGAGAACGGACTGCTGCTGCGCGTGAACGCGGAAGAACTGCTGCTGATGGACTCGGCGATCGTGGACGCATCGCTGTTTGAGGGCACTTATCTGTATGCGGCCAAATATGTGGAAGAGCTCATGCAGGATGCCGCGATCGTAAACTATACGCCGGCACCCGCCGTGATCGAGCTGATCGGCAGGGATCCGAATGTGGTCAGGTCCGCGACAGAATATCTGAGCATGGGTCTCAGAAACGATATCGAAGGGAGGATCAAAGGATATGAAGGCGATTGACGTAAACGGATTCAGGTATCATGACATTGTGCTGTATCTGGCTTCCCTGCTCGCGGCGCTCGGAGAAAACGTTTTTGTGCGCGATATGACCGAAGACCTCTCAATGTCCCGCTATTTACCTGAGATTGACGGAGTCGGGGAAGGGGCGATGCTGGAGTTCAAGGGCGTTGGTTTTGCTCAGGGACAGATGCCTGTGCCGGAAGACTGCACTTTCTGCTTCAACCTCTGGGAGCCCGCCAGGAGCCTGAGTGTCGTACGTGAGGACAATGTCTCTGATTTCAGGCTGTTTATCACCGACGAGGAGCCGATGCACGAAAAGGACATGGACTATTCGCTTCGGTTTTCCGCGCTGGGAACTTGCGGCTATGACGAAAGCGATGCCTTTCTCGTGATCCGTGATTATGTGGGGATGGTCATGCAGAACCTGATCGGGATGTTTGCCGGAAATGCCAAAAACAGGGTGTTCAGGCTGCCGTATTCCGAAAAGGACAGGAAAGCGGAGCTCTATCTGACAGCCAGGAATGACAACACATTTCGTAATATTTCCGACAGGATGAGCTGTCTGCTCGAAGAACTGGTGGCGCGCTTAAGACCCGGTACCGCCTGCGGTGAGTTTGAGAGAGCCTACAGGACGGCACTGAGAGGAGGCAGCCGATGAAGATAGCATTTTGGTCGCCGATGCACGGGACAGGGGCTACGGCGAATCTTATGGCACTGATGCTGGCCATAGCCGAGGACAGTGACAGGTCGGTGCTGCTGACACAGACGCATTATTGCATGAACGATCTGGAAGGACCGCTGGTCGCGGGCCTGAAGGGGGCGGACAGGGAAGACTACTTTACAGATATGGGGATCGATGCGCTTCTGAAATACTATAAGTCAGGCATGCTCTCAAAGGAAATAATTGAGAGCTGCGCGACCGAGATCACGGACAGGATATCGCTCCTGGCCGGAACCAGACAGTGTTCGAGGACGGCATTCGAAAACGGCATGGTCAGCAGGATCGTCGTGCGCATCTTAGACGCATCCGAGGAGTTTTACGACTGGGTTGTGATCGATACGAATTCGGGTTTTTCGCAGACCAGCACATCTATCCTTAAAGACGCGGACATAGTCGTCGTAACGCTGCGGCAGAACAGGGCATTGCTGGATGAGCTTTTCAGAAACGAAGAGTTCCTTGGGATTGACAATGACAGGATATTCTATATTTTCGGCTCATACGATCCCGATTCAAAGTACACTCTCAACAATCTGAAACATATCTATCGGAACCTCTCTTCCTCTAATTCGGCGGGACTTCCGCACTGTACCGGATACATGGACGCATTATGCGACAGAAGGGCAGCAGACTATATACGATCGGGACTGAACGATCCGGAGCGCAGTGACAGGGAATTCTTTTCGGCGCTCAAAGAAGCCTCAAAAAAACTCGTATCAATGACTGAAAAGGCGGTAAAGACCGCAAAAGCGGCAAAGGCAGGTAGAAGCGCATGAATACAGTTGCTTTATGCAGTACGGTGGGGCTGCTGTGCCTGCTCGCTGCGGGATATATGTATCGCAAAGGGAAACGTGTAAAAGTAAAAAACGATACAGACAGGATAAGAAGCTTTGACGAGCTGACGGAGGCAGTACGGAGCGCGGTAAACGAGATACTGAACACGGATCTGGACGGGAGCGGTCTTTCGCAGACCGAGATCAGAAAAAAGAAAAGGCAGCAGGCCAAACTCAGATTATCTACCAGACAGGCGTGTTTCGGGGATACCGGATCGTCGGAATACCTCAAAGAATACATCAAGGAACTGCTCATCAACAGGCTCGGGATAAACGAGACTACGATATGCAGGATCATACCGTTCAACGAGTCAGAGGCAATGTCGGCGACGGAGCTGTTCGAATACATGTATATGATCTACAGGAGGCATTACGGGATACATGTTTTCGGCCGCATGGTGAAAGACCACGCTTTTAACGAGGCTAAAACCGATGAGGAAGGCCGGCCCGTATACTCGATAGATGAGGCCGATATCCGCAGAGCGTTTTCGGAATGCGGACTCGAGCCTGATTATACGGATATGCTTGATGCCCTGACGCAGCGCTGCTATGAAAAGCTGTACGGCCATGATGTCGCCGATCTGCTGATCATGGATCCCGATATCGACGGAGTATCGGGCGGAGTGGGCGGCTGCACGAGGATAGAGTACAGTTACCTCGAAGAGCTGATGAGCCCCGGACGTGACGCGGGGAAAAAGGTCAATTCATACGATGTGATCTACTGCGTCTACCGCGGCAGGCTGATCAGGCTGAAATTCTTAAGCTTCGGAAGGGAGGAAACGCTTGAACGGGTTGTAAAGAATATTTACCGCTACAATTCAAAGACAACGCTTTCCAAACGAAATCCGGTTCTTCACGCTTCTATGAAAAACAATTCGAGAATAGTTGTGGCCCGCCCACCCGTATCCGATTCCTGGGTTTTTTATGTCAGGAAATTCGCAAGTACGGATGCCAGAAAGATCGAGTCGCTGATCACGGATAAGAACGCCGACAGGGTTATCGCGCTGCTCAAGAGCATAGTAAAAGCAGAGTGTAATTTTGTTATCAGCGGCAATACCGGCGGAGGAAAGACCACATTGCTGAAGTCTCTGATAGGATACATCAATCCTTCTTATACACTCAGGGTCATCGAATCATCATTCGAACTGAACATCAACAATCTGTACCCGGACAGGAATGTTCATGTTATGCAGGAACGCGGCGATTTTACGATCTACGACGCGATAACTGCCAGCAAGAAGATGGATACCGACGTGCTGATACTCGGAGAGGTAAACGAACCTAAAGTTGCGGGTGCCTTTATCCAGGTGGCGCAGTCAGGCTCGAGAATGGCGATCACGACGCTGCATCATGAGACGACGCAGAAACTGATCGAATATCTGCGAAACGCGCTTGTGTGCGAATTCGGACTGACGGATGTACATGTCGCGCAGAAGCAGGTTGTCGATTCGGTAAGCTTTGACGTGCACATGGTGCATGATGTAACGGGTCATCATTACATTGAGCGCATAACGCAGATCATACCGTCGCAAAAGGATGAAAGGTATGAACTGAAGGATATTGTTGTATTTGATACGGAGAAAAAGATGTACCGGTTTGTGGGAGAGGTTTCGTCCATACTGCCCGTATCAGTCAGGGAGGCGGCAGGATGATGGTGCTCTATATTGCTGTACTTGGGGTGTTTCTGATCTATGTCATTTGCAATGAACTGACATATTCGGGCTCAGTCAGCCGGGAGACTGCATTTCTGGCGGATTTTGACGAGTTCTTAAGTCATGTGAGGCACTTCTACTATTATACCAATTCTGCGGAAGACGCGATTTTCTACAGCATTCCCAAGTGCAGCAAAAGGATCAGACCGATACTTGAAGAACTGCTCGTATGCCTGGAGAGTGAGGACAGGGTCAGGATGCTCTCCGACATTGCGGGAGGGCGCCATAAATATGTGCGTCTCTTTACGTCACTTGTAATGACCGTATCCGAGAACGGAGACCTGTTTGAAGGCAGCAGTTCGGTATTCCTCGATTCGGTCATGCAGCTCAGATGCGACGTTCAGGGAGAAAAACGCTATCTGGAAGGAAGAAAGCACCGTTTTACCGGACTGGGACTGACGGCAGCACTGCCTTCCGCGGCGGTGCCTGCGGTCGCGGCATGGGGAAGTGATACGATCCCGTCCCTGAAGAGTTTTTATTACGGCAGGGGCGGAGGAGTGATGCTGTGTCTGATACTGATGCTGACAATATTGTGCTATACCGCGATCACTTACCTGAGAGAAGGCCATGCGCCGTCGGCAGCTCCGTTTTCCGCAGCTGCCGCTAAGCTGGCGGCCGGGAAAGGTATTGTCGCAAAGGCTGTCAACCGGCTGAAAAAGCTTGCGGACAGACTCGGGGCGGATGTACTGCTCAAAAAAACGGTTCTGGCCGCGGCCGCGGTGCTGATAATGGTCCCGGTACTGGCTGCGGGCCATGCGGGCATGCGAAGACTGCTCACGGATGATGTAAGCGATATTGAAAACGTGAGTGATACGGCAGACGGGAACCAGCTCAAGGCCATGAAAGCGGTGATACCGGGGTATATGCATGAGTATCTCGTAAAAGAGCTGCCCGCAGAGGATGAACTGGCGGAAATGCTGCTTAATGAGCCGGGATTCAGGAGCAGATCGGTGGCTGCGGACACGGCGGCGGAGATCGTCCGGAGGATTAAGGCATACAGACTGGAGTTTTTTGGACTGTCCGATCTGCTGATCGTTCTTGCAGCGGCTGGACTGGCATTCGTTTTTCCGGATGTGAAAAGGATATTCAGAAATGCCCTGCTGGACGGTCAGAAACAGGATGAGGTCATGCGTTTTCAGAGCCTGATCAATATGCAGAAGCGTGTGCCCGGCATTACGCCTATGGAGATACTCGAGAGTATGGAGGCTTTTTCCGACATATTCAGGAACAGTCTTCAGCAGTGTATAAACAATTACAGCGTCAATGACGAACTGGCACTGACCGAACTGTTCGAGGCAGAGGATTATCCGGAGTTCAGAAAACTGACGGACTGTTTTCTGGCCGTTGACGAAGCGGGTGTGGAAAACGCGTTTGAAGAGGTCACCGCGCAGATCACTTCTTTCAGGGAGAGCAGGGAACTGGACAGGACGATCCTTATGGACAATAACGTGATGCTGGCATCTCTGCTGGCGGTCATACCGGGAGGAATGGTTCTGTTCGGCTATCTGCTGATCCCGTTTATGGCCAGAGCGATGACGATGTTCAACGACTATCAGGATGCGCTCAGGGGTTATATGAACTGAACATACTAAAGGATTATGGTGGAAGAGTTGAAAAGGAACAGTTTTGAAATCGCGCCTCAGGCGCTGCTGCTGGCCGCGGGAGTGATACTGTCCGTAGTTCTGATCTCAATTATGGTCATGCAGTTTGAACAGGCAAGGAATATGTCCGATGTCGTCTCCGGGAAGATGATCGAGGACACGGAACGCCTGAGAAACAGCGGGATCACACAGTACGACGGGCTGAGGGTCAGCGGAGCGGAAGTGCGGAATTTCTATAAGCTTTACCTTACCGCGGCAGGGCCCAAGGGTTTTGAAAAGCTTATCGTAAAAAACGGCGGAGGGGAAAAAAGCTATGTAAGATCGGGAAGCTTTTCCGAACTGACCGACGCGTCGGGAAGCGGCTATGTCGCTCCGGCCGATGTATATCTTTGTACCGTTGAGCAGAATGCCAACGGGATCATAACAAATGTCATTTTTAATATTGAAAAATAATCAAAGGGGGATTTTTTATGCGCAGACGTAATGCGATCGATATTTCGGTAAAGGGACTTGTATTGGCGGTGGTAGTTATCATCGCGCTGGTTTTGAGTGCTATTTCTCTGTATATGGTATCCAGATCAAAGAGCACGATCAATGACGGCAACACTCAGTATGCGGAGATGATGAGCGACTATTCCGAGATCAATGCGACGATCTATGACGGACTGTATGTTTCGGGCGATAAGGTCATCGAAGTGATCAAGGACTGTTCGGCAGATCTTAACGAAGGAGTTCAGGTGCTTACGCTGATGAATACCGCAAAGACCGACGGAACCGACGGCTCCTCCGCAAAGGACAAATACGACCAGTATAAGGCCGGAAGCGAATACACGATCGTAAACAAAAGCAATAATTCCTACATCAATCCGTCGGGAACATTTGTCGGATCGGTAGACAAGAACGCAAACGGAATGGTGACCAGCATCATTTTCAGACAGATCAACTGATGAGCGGAGATATAGGTAGAGGTGCGGCTCTGCTGCTGGCGGTACTGCTGGGAGTATTCGCGCCTCTGAGCCTTGCCGCGGGACGTGCAGATCAAAACATGCGATATGCCCTGCAGGAGGCTGTAGACGAGTTTACCGCCAAAGTTGACGTAAAAAAAGCCGTGACGATCGCGGACTATGAGGAAATGCTGGCAGATATCGCCCGGACGGGTGTCGTCTGCAGCGTCGATATGTACATGGGAAAGCGTATTTCCCGTGAGGAGGGAGCCTGCCTGACGACAGGCAGATTCGTTGCAGGACACGTTCATACGAGGAATTGCTACGCGGGACATAACCACAGGGCAGAGGGCTGTTCGTATCATTCTCATTCTTCGGAATGCTACTGCGGCGGCAGAATGACAAAGTGCTACAAAACCGATTACAGCAGCGGGACATGCTATTCCTGCGGCGGAAGCGGGCAGACGGGAACGACTGAAACCTGTTCGTCATGTTCGGGAGCGGGAGGCAGTTACAAAGACATCAAATGCAACTGTTCCAACGGAATGATATATTATCCCGCGACATGCTCAAGCTGCGGAGGAAGCGGAGTGACCTCAAAAGGCAAAACCTGCAAGAAATGCGGCGGAACAGGAAATATGGACGCGAAAAAGACGCACGATTACTGCGGCGGAACCGGGTACATAAACACATGGGTGAGGTGCTCAAACTGTAAGGGGAGCGGAACTGTTTCCGACGTAAAGACATGTTCTTCGTGCGGCGGATCGGGGAGCAGATACTCTTCGGTCAGCTATTATTGCTGCTCGGTATGCGGCAAAGGCTCAACAACCTCTTACGGAGGAACCTGCGGGAGAATGACCTGTACCGTGGCGAAGGAGGGCTGGTCCTGCGGTATCGCGGCGGGGGACGATCATCCGCTCTGCGGCAGCATAATCGTTGACGCGGAATATGCGTCCGGACAGACACTTGAAGCGGGATGCTGCGCGGCCGATATCGACCGGACAATTGTGTTTACATATCTGGACGGCAGCAGGGGTCACTGTGATGCGGAACTGGAGGGGTTAGCTTTTGATACGCCGCTCGCGGCGGGTGAGCATACCGCGGATCTGGTGTATACGGGTTATTATATGAGCGCCAAAAACTATGAAAAGCGCAGCTTCCCGGTTTCAATAACGGTAGAGGACGCAGCCGGTCCGCAGATCATCGGTATCCGCGCCGAATCACTTAAGGATGCGTACATGCCGGGGGAAAATGCAAGGATAGCTGTTTATGCCGTTTACGAAGACGGAGAAGAGAGCATAGATCCGGACGACTGCTGGGATACCTTTGACAGCAATGTGACCGGGGAACAGCTGGTATATGTGGGATATGAAGGCCATATCACCTCTCTTTTGATGTATGTGAAAGATGACGGTTCGGGTGCGGGGAACGCCCCCGATGAGGAAGAAGAGATACATATAACTCCGGCACCGGCAGAAGATACAGGTCACGGAAACAATGGCAGCGGCGCGGATACGGGTGATCCTGCGGGCGAAGACCACGGATTGGAAAGCTTTTCGGAAAGAACCGAGGAGATCATACGGGCATCATATGAAGAAATGCTCGGCAGCGAAGAAATACTCGGTCTCCTGACCGCCTCAGGGCGCATAGACCTTGAGGACGGAGATGTTTTCAGCATCACGGTCACGGTGGAAAGCGGGAAACACGGAGGGTTTTCGGGACTGTTTAGCAGAACGAAAGAGAGAAAATACACATCGGGGACGGTGATCGGATGAACGAAGATATCAGACAGATACTCATCATGACAGTGGCGGGTATACTGTTTTGTCTGGCTGTAACGCTATTGCTGCTGGAGCTGAAAGCAGTATCAAATATCGAAAGAGCGGCTGTTGTACGGAATAACGCGTTTTGGGAGGAGGAGATCCGCGAATGATGCAGGGAGTGGATATGAAACTGATAGTCGAAACTTTTTTGGGGATCGCTGCCGGCATAATGTTGACGGTCCCGGTTCATGAGATCGGGCATTTTCTGGGAGGTCTGCTTACAGGCTACCGTTTTTCTTCGATAGGCATACTCGGTCTGTATTTATGCAAAGATCACGACGGGTTCAGGATCAGGAAAAGAAAGGATGCGCCTATAGGGCAGTGTATCATGTATCCGGACAGTCCGAAAAGAACACCCGTAATGCTGGTTGCGGGCGGCATACTGGCAAATCTGGCGGTGGGAGCGTTGCTCATCCGTATCGGAGTCGGTGCGGACAATCTGGACAAAACCGCCCTTTTTATGAGTGCCGGCGGTATAATGGCCGCGCTTGGGATGCTTAACGCCATTCCGTTTTCGAGAACCAACGATGCCTCAACCTTCAGAGAGATAGTGTGCTTTGAAGGCGCGGGAAAACTGTATAACAGACTCATGTGCGTGTATACGGAGCTTGAGAACGGGAAAATGCCGGCAGGACTGAGCGCAGGAAACCTTAAGCTCGGAGTGGACATCGGAAAAGGCAGGGTAAGGATTGATTCCGGTCATTTTCTGGGATGTACGATAGCGGAGGAGCTTTTATACTACCGCCGATTAAAGGAAACAGAACTGACAGGCGGGAACGGAACAGTATTCAGGGAGGAATCCGCATATGACTTCTGAACCGCTCGGAATGCTGGCAGACATAGCGGCAGCAATAGTGATAATGTTCATACTTCCTCTGATGTGCGTGACGGGAATGAGCGAGCGGCTGGCTGACCGTTATCTGCGAGGAACAGCAGAACAGTTTGTGGAAGCGGTCTGCTCCCGGGGATATATCGATGAAAGCCTGTATGAGGCCTTCCTGTCACGTATAGCGGGTGTGGGAGGCGGCAGACAGGTCGGTATCACGGAGACGATCCCGCGTTATGAGCCGGTTTATGTGAATAATGTTTTCACGGGTGAGATATCCGAATTCAGCGAGATTAGAGGAACGGAAGAAATACTTGCCGGGATCTACTCGGAAAACGGATACGACTGTGCTGCGGATGCAGGGATATGTGTTGAGATATATGATGGGAAGGCCGGGCTGGTAAGATGCTCCGGAACCGTAAAAGGACGGGCTAAGCGATGAGGATATACCATTTTACGCTGATCTTTGCTGTTTTCGCCGTAATGATGCTTTCGATGGCAGCCTTTTCGATCGAAGAAGCGCTCGACGATGACAGACGAAGAGAGAACCTCGATCTTTTGCTGGACAGGGCATCCGAAAGTGCTGCGGAAATCTTAAAGGAAGCTCACGTTTCGGGGGTGTACGGACTAAGAGACCTGGCGATCGATGTGTTTTACGATTCGCTGGCTGCGGGACTGGGGCTGCCCGACGGCACGCCGGCCCGTACAATGCTGCGGCTTTACGTGCCGGTAATAGTTGTGACTGACGGTGACGCCATGTTTGTCTGTTATGACGACTATGAAAGCGCTCCCGACGGACATGAAGTGCTGGCAAGGAAATGGAGCGATGCCATAGACAGAGATGCTTCATCGCTCGAAGAGACGCTTGAATACTACTGCGGCAGACATAATGAAGTCGCCGAACGGGCCGGGATCACTTACGGTTTTAATATTCCCGAAGCGGAAGGCGGATTGTATCTGCGCAGCGGCGAGGGAGCGGGATTCTTCGTCCTGTTTCAGGGCTATCCTTCGGAAAGGGCAGACGGGAAGACATATAACTGCAGTTCGTTTGCCGGGACCGGGATCGACGATGCCGACCGTTTTTTTATTAATCTGCGGGGTGAAGGCTATGCTTCGGAAAGATTCTTTCACAGAGAGGGCTGCAGATTGCTGTCTGAGGAGAGCATAATGTTCGGATCAAAGAAGAAATGCGCGCTGTACGGAGCATATGAATGTCCCGAATGCGGTGACTGAAAGGAAAGGTTATTTATGATGAAAAAAATAACTGCGGCGGGAATACTGACGGTTCTGCTGCTTTCTCTTTTTATGCCGGCAGGGAAGATGTCGGCCGCTTCCGGTAAAGTAACGGTTCGGGATTTTGTTGAAATGCTTGAAGAAGCGGATGCCGGTATCAGTATCAAAACGGATATGAAACCCGGGAAAAGGCTGATAATGCAGGACGCCTGCGTGCTGCTCGTTAAGGCATATGAAAGCCTGTACGGAAAGAAAGTCTCAAAAAAAGATACGGACTTCATTATTCAAAACAGGATATACGGATCCGAAAAGATATCTTCAAAAAGGATCAGGTGGATCGCAAAAGCATATGCATACGGGCTTGTGGCAGGAGAACCGGTAAAGGAGTATTCGGATATGCGGCGTTTTAAGCCAAAAGCGAAATGCAGCCGCTCCGCCTGTAAGAAAATGACGGCAAGGCTTATCGACGAGGGTAAAAGATATAAGCTTTCGCCTTCGTTTCAGATGCTGAGGATATCAACAAAGAACCGTCCCAAGCTGGAGGAATTCTATCCCTACATCCTGGACTCATATCCCAACGGGTATTATGACTGCATGTTCAATTTCATGGTGCATCAGGCGAAGGTATTTGAGGCGAAGGAATCACCGCTGTGGAATGCGCGCGGATGCGGGGATTACTGCAAGGTCATGACCTGGGATACGACTTATTCGAAGCTGAATTTTGATGACCGTTTGGGGATCGTATGCGATTACGACGATAATGACAGGCTGAAGGTATACTGCGCGTATCTTACTCCTGCGGAATACGATGCCGGGGCCGCAGGCAGGCATGAGGAGACCGGTTACCTCGGAATGGCGATGAGTGCCGAAAGGAAACGAAAGATGGCCGATACTGCGGAAAAATTCGCGATGCGCATCCTGAACGTTGATTACCGCACTATAGCGGATGATGCCGAATGGCAGGAATATATGCTGAAAAACGGGATGGACCGCAGTGATATCGACAGATACATTAAGGAATGCATAGAGGATGAGCTGATAATCGAATGTGATATGACTGCGGCGGATATTTCGGGCATCTATTTCGATAAAACACCTTTTACCTTTTCAAGGAGTGAGGGTGTGGTGAGGACCTATGCCCATTACCGCGTGGTAAACGACAACGGAAAGGGTTTTCCGTATGATGAGCTGACTATATCGAACGGAGCAGGGACCCAGTGCCTCAGAAACACGGTGGTCAGCGAAGACGGTTATACCTTTGTCTGGGATCCGTGCAATGACTGGCAGGACGGTTATTTTGACATAGGTATGGAAAGCGATACGGAGGTCAATGCGGCAGTCTTTGATGTCATGAGATACAGAGCCGTGTATATAGCGGCTTTCGGGTATCCGTGCGAGACACCGAGCTATTACAGAGGCTCTTATACCGTTGACGGGGCATTAAAATACCGCAAGAAAAACAGGACAAGAGAACAGTATATGGAAGAATGGGGGTATCTGTACTGCAGATAGAAAGGATCAAAAAGATATCGTTCGGCATCACATTGTTCATAGTACTGACGCTTATCGCGGCTGTTGCGGCCGTATATGCGGCGGATACGCCCGGGATCGACGATGACACGGTTATTACCGCAGAGCAGGCAGGCTCCCTGGCGCCTTCAGAGGGGGATTACGGCTGGGACTCCAGAGGCGCGGTATTCAGGTATTATTCCCGCAGCGGAAAAACCGCGGGAAGTCTGGGCGAAGTTATGTTTCGGGACCGGAGCGGGAAAAGACGCCCGTTTTTATGGGATGAGTGGGGCACCGAGTTCCCGGACTGGTGGGGCAAACAGCTCGCAGAAAGGATCAGGAGTGCGGCGGGAGATGATAAGATCCCCGCCATTCGCGAGGCGTTTGCCGAATATGTGACATTTGAATGCGAATGGATGATCGCCATCGGAACAAAGAGCTCGACGGCAGGAAACAGACTTTACAAAACACTCAGAAACGACGGAACGCTCAGAGTCATGAATACAGCGGATCTGGATGACGGTACGCCGGCGGAGGTACTGTTTGCCGGAAATGACATGGCAGGTTCGCTCTCAAGTATACTTAAGGGCGAGAGCTGGGGCGAAAAGAGCCTGAATACATTCGCGGCGAGAAATCCATACTATTATGACGTAAGGATCAGGTCGTTTGATGTTGACATAAGGGCTACGAACTGTACGGTCTGTGCTGCAAAAGGATGTAAGAGCGGCAGCACGGAGTGCACACATGTGCCGAAAGGCACGTTTATAAATCTTCCGGTGCCGATAATCTATGACGGCGTAACTTACTCCGGAGCCAAGAGCTTTGTATGGGAAGGACAGACCGTAACATTTCATGACCCTGTGATCGAAGGCTACGCAAGGAAAAACAGCGGTGACGATATCAGCGGGCTGAACGGCAGAATGTCGGGAAATGCCGTTACTCCGACGGGAAATACAAGGATATTCCTTTATTACGAAACGCTGGTCCCTAAGGAAAAACTTAATGACCTTGCGATCAAGTATGTAGTTCTTAAAGAATCCGGAAATTCGGTAAAGGAGACAGTCAAGGATGTCTTGATCAAAGACGGCATAACGCAGGGAAGCGAGTTCAGGATCGATCTGGATAACCGCATCAGCGCATCCGGAGAAACGTATGAACTAATACCGGGGATCGGGACGGGGCTGTCATACGCGGCAAACCCCAAGTTCGCCAATGCCGTAAAAGGGATAAACGCATATATGATAACCGCTTCGGAAGTGAATGCGGGCAGGATAACATATGCCACGGGAACCGCATACAATGAGGACAGACCCGGGCTGTTGTATGTCCCGGTAAGAGAAAGCGCAGGTCCGGGGACAGGCAATGACACGGAGAATGATCCCTCCGGTGGAAATAACCCTGCGGGTCATGATCCCGGAGATGACGAGCCTTCACAAAACGGCGGGAACACAGCGAATCCGGGATTGGGATATACCGGTTCCGGACTTGTCAGAAGATCGGAAGATCCGGCTGCGGTCATGGAGATACTGTCAGATACATTTGATGTCTCATCTGCGATACCTTCCACCGAAAATGTGTATATCAGAGCGGAATTCGCGGACTATCTGTATGCTCTCGATGCAGCGGTCATCTCGGGCAGGTATCCGATAAGGGTCACAGTCGATCTTCCGTACGAACTGCGGTGGACCGAGACAGACGATGAGGGCAATACCGAGGACAGGAGCGAATCGGGATCGAATACGGTCTCTGTTACGGTATACCGCGATTACTCGTTTATCCGCCTGAATTCTTTTGCGTATTATGTGCCGGAGAGCATCACACTGGAAAACAGGGCGCTGAACCCGCAGTCCGTTACGATCACCGCGGCGCAGGCAGGCATAAGGACGCCGTCGTGCATGCAGCCGGTCGGATACGGAGGCAGCAGGCTCGGGGGAAACATCGATCTGCCGTCGGGATGTCCAGCTTTTCTTACTGCATCGGTAATCACGGTTGACGCCGGTGAAGAAAGACCTTCGGCACCATCTGCGGATACGGCGCTGGCGCAGAGTCTCGCGGAAGCGGCTGTCGGACGGATGCGCTGCCGGAATGACGAGCTGGTATTCGGCGGGAACAGCATACTCGGACCGTCAGGATGGCATAATTATGCCGGTACTGCATCTGCCGATACCTCTGCGCTGTCTCCGGGCAGAAGCGTGATCGACTCGGGAAATGTGCTCGGACGCGATCATATCTCGATCCCGGCACAGATCCGCAACGGAGTTTATCCTGCGACAGCACGTCTGATACGATACAGGCCGGAGATATCTTACGGCGGCGCATCGATCGCTTATAATCCTGTTGCCGCGGTCAACGCGGTAAGGGTGCATACGCCCGTGATATGCGAGCTGCAGATCTCTGAATGTGACCCTGAGGTATCAAATCTGAGGTTTGACCAGGAGCCTCAAAAGAGCGACACGGACGCGTTTCAGATCGTTATCGGTGACAGTGTTTCATACGGAATGGGCGGTCATGAGAATGACAGCTGTGATTTTTGGCTGTTTGTAAATAACGCGGGACGGCATCCTGTCTATGCGGGAAAACTGGGCAGCAGTTATAACTATGCCGTTAACAGGAGCGGTCTGAACGGAGGAAGTTATGTGCTGACAAACGAGGTCTATTTCCCGTTTGATGTGTACATGGATGTCGGCAATGACCGAAATATGTCAAACGACAGACTGCTGACGGGCGGGAGCTGGTATGTCCTGTCAGGACGTCAGAGATACTATCTGCCCGATACTACGAGCGAGGGCGATTACTGCATCGAATCCCGGACGAGAGCGGTAAACTCGCTGTCAAGAACCGATATGGTATCAAGAGCGGTAAAAAACGGACTGCGGTATCTGTATACTAACAGCGATCCCGTGGACTATGTGACCGCGGACAGCGTAAGAGTCCATGTGAGCGGAAAAATGTACGGGTTCAGACTGACCGGAGTTGATTCGGCTGCGGAATGGAAGAATGTGTTTGAGGACGGAGGCAGCACCAAGCTCGGAAAGCCCGGGATAAAAGACGGCACGCAAATCGGCGTGCTGCCGGACGGAAAGGTTAAGGCGCAGGGACTCAAAGATTATTGTTTCTATTATTCGGCAGGTATGAAAAACGAACTGGGATTGTCTGCAGGCAGGCATTCAAAGTTTATCCTCCCGATGCTGGCGGGCTGCTCTCCGGACGCGTCAAAGCAGAATTCAGGGCTGCTTAAAGCGGGATATGTGTGGAATTTCCAGCTGATCACATCGGGCAGGCAGATGGCGGCTGACGGGGCATATCTTGTCATTGAGCCGAGATTTGCATGGATCGATGATAAGGGCATGTATCATGAAGACGCAAAAGTGTATTATTCGGAAACCGAAGACGGTATACTAAAGCGCGATAAAGAGTTCGGGCAGAAACTGAAAGTCACTATACCGCGAGAGATAAAGGCGGGAAGCACTTTGCGGCTATGGGGCTTTGATTATTGCGTTCCGTCAAATTATTCCGTAAGACTGGGGGCGCAGCTCTGCAGGAGCGGATATCTGGCTGTCAACTTTAAGATAACCGCTTATAACGCGGCAGGAAAAGAGCTCATGGGCTATAACGCCGCGGAGGCCGGCGGAGCCTGCAACATGTGGGCTACAGAGGGCCAGCAGCTTCACAGGCGGGATTTCTACGGCCATGATTTTGACCTGAGATACGGCGATATAGTGCTGCTGGATGTCAGTGAGTCAAAGGGAGACGATTTTGCCATCGACCATAAATACTGAGCAGAGGAAGGAGTATAATGGTACTTGCAGATAACAGCTTGATGATATACAATGTATATCATCAAGGAGGTGGTTGCATGCAGCTTACAGTTTCCAAATGGGGCAATTCCCTCGGTCTGAGGATTCCCGCAGCAGTTGCGGATGCGCTTTCAATTAAGAACGGGGACCGCATTACATACGAATTGAAAGATGATGCCCTGATCCTGAAAAAAGAAATCTCAACGCGCGAAATATTTGAGGCTTTCTATGGAAAAACGATGGAGCAGCTTACTGCGGACGATATCGGACCGGGCTCTGAGTACGATTGGGGAGAGGATACCGGAGGTGAGATATTTTGAACTTTCACAGAGGCGATATCGTAAAGGTGAATTTTAATCCAACGTCAGGACATGAACAGGGTTTGTTCAGACCGGCGCTGGTAATGAACGATATTCCGACACCCGGGGACCTTAATATAGTCCTTCCGATCACGACCCAAAGAAAGAAATATCCGCTTGACGTTGAACTTGATGACCGAACCGTGACACAGGGTACGATCCTTTGCTTTCAACTGAGAACGCTTGATCTGACTGCCAGAAATGCGAAGCTTATAGAGCGGGCACCGGATGATATTACCGAAAAATGCTGTGAGTATATCGGAAGATTGATAGCGAAGCTCTGATGATGACATTCCTTATCATAGTATTATCAGAGAACAGTAATATTTCCTGTTTTTGAGCGAAATAGATATCGCTATCCTGTATCAAAATCCCTCACACTATGCTGTGTATTATGTTAAACTTTATCCATAGGAGGTAATTGACTATGGATTTTGCGGAGAGAAGAGAGATAGAAGAGGCAGTAACTGCCGCGGATGAAGCACTGTATCATCTTTATGCCGCGCGTAAATATCTGGGAAGCGCAGGCAACTGGGGACTGCTCGATCTGTTCGGAGGCGGACTGATCTCGGGTATCGTAAAGCACAGCAAGATGTCGGACGCGGAGAATGAGATCGAGGCGGCAAAATACGCGCTGCAGCATTTCAGCAAGGAGCTGAGGGATGTCAGCGGATACAGTTCGATCCATATCAGCGAGTTTCTGACCTTTGCGGACTTTTTCTTTGATGGGTTCCTCGCGGATGTGATGGTCCAGTCAAAGATAAGTGACGCGAAGGCCGAATGCGATGACGCGATCCGGCGCGTGGAAGGCATCAGGGCGGAGCTGGCAGACAGGCTCAGATAAATGTTGATCGAAGGTCAAGCAAAAGGTCAAATATAAGATCAAATAAAAGGATTTCCTCAGGGAAGTCCTTTTTTATTGCCTAAGTACGATAATTTGGACATGTTGTGGTTCATTATACAGATATAGGTAAGCAATTAGCGAATAACGGAGGGATAATATGAGAAGAACAAACAACACCAAAAAGATCGATCTTGCGATAGGACATTTTTACCGTATGGCGGAAAACAGCGGCAAAGCATTTGTCGGCGAGTATATCGGACAGCAGGCCGATGAGTTCGCGTTCCTGTTCCCCGGGAGGCAGGGCATGCTCCACAGTTTCAGGGTCTGGGAGGGAAATGAGGAAGTAGTCTGCGGATATCCGGCAGACATGATGCCCCGGCTTACCGAAGACCTCGGAACCCTCGATATGACGGAGTATAAGACCGCGTAATGAAAAACAGTTAAAATCCCCGGCCCTTTATGCTAGAATATGCTCAGGATCGATATCAAAGATGCGAATAGAGCGGAAAACCATCATAAAACGGAGGGACACGGAGTATGCTTGAAGTATATAAACCGACACTCGAAGACCTGTGGTTCAGGGAAAGCCTTATGGCTGACGAAGAAACCATGTCATACAACCACGCTTGGGGAGGCACGATCCCGTTCCCACAAGAGAGCTGGGCCGACTGGTATGACTACTGGATCGTTAACCATGAAAACCGGAGGTACTACAGATATCTGAAGGATGAGAGCGGTTTTGTGGGTGAGATAGCATATCACTACGATCCCGAGTACGACGGCTGCGTCGCCGATATTATAATCTTCTCGAAGTTCAGGGGGAAGGGCTACGGAGATAAGGGGCTTGAGCTGCTCTGCTCGGCAGCGGGAGAAAACGGTGTGACCGTGTTGTATGATGATATAGCCATCGATAATCCCGCGATCGGCCTGTTCCTGAAGCATGGCTTTTACGAGGATTACAGAACAGAGGAGAAAATAGTCTTGAAAAAGGATATACGCCCTGCGGCACCCTGGATTAACGAAGTCGGAGAGGATGATTTTATCTCTCTGAACCCGACTTACGAATGCGGAAAGCATTTTGACCTGTTTGAAAAGTCATATTATGATGACGCGTCGGGGATGAGATTGAAGTACTGGTTTTACGATCCGACCGGACACGGATGCGCTGAAAAGAAGGATTACCCTTTGCTGGTGTTCCTGCACGGAACGGGCAATTCACTGGTGGGGGATCTGTGCATCAATTATACAGGCGCGGAGTTCTATGCGACACCGGAATATCAGAGCGTTTTCGGCGGCGCATATGTCCTGATACCTGCCGCGAACGAATATAAGGGCGAAGACGGAAGGACATGCGGATACTGGTCGGAGGAGTATGCCGGCCCGGTACACGATCTGATCATGAGCTTTGTAAAGGACCACAGCGCGTGCTCGGGTATGAGATTCCTGTTCGGAAATTCATCCGGAGCGACCTTCGCCATGAGACTTATGGACAGCTACATGGATGACTTTGACGCAGTGATCCCCGTCGGCAGTGCGGCATTACCGTCTGACGGCATACTGGATGAGTATGACAGGAAAGGAAAGATACTGTTCTTTGCCATGGGCAAAAAAGACGAGTTCCATGACTTTGAGAAAGAAGCGGCGCCCCGGATGGAGCGGCTGCGCCGCATGAAGCATTGCTTTATCCTTACTCCCGACTGGGTCAGGAACGGCGACAAAGGCATCGCCTCGATCAACGGCGGGATAGAGATGGGGCAGCACTGTCTGATGAACGCTGTCCACGCAAACCTGATGTTTGACGACGGCACGCCGATGGACGTGAGGCTCCCGGGAGGCATGACCGGCTGGATCGCCGACGTCATGGCAAAGAGGCGCGGCGATGACGTAAAAGACTGAGTTAAGCCGCTTATTCAGCTATAAACAGCACTCCGAGCGTCCCCGGACCGCAGTGTGACGCGATAACGCTGCCGGCGTCAGTCTCAAGGATCTCGTCGAAATGTCCGAGGCTCTCGAGATAGGATCTCACGGATTCGACCACGGCCCTGTCGCAGGGAGAGTGCGTGATGAATACGCGGTCCCTGCGCGCCTTTTTCAGCTCGGGTTCCATATCTTTGACGTATTCGAGAACATATTTGCGGCTGCTGCCGCGGTATTTCTGCTCGGGATGCATGGCTCCGCCGGTCACCGCGATGCGCGGATGGAGCTTTAAAACCGAACCGAACAGAGCGGCCAGACCCGAGCAGCGGCCGCCTCTGTGGAGGTATACGAGAGTATCTATTACAAAGCTCGCGCGTACTTTACCCTTGATGGATTCAATCTCGGAAACGATCTCTGCAGCGCTCTTGCCATCGGCTGCCAGTTCGGCCGCGCGGATCACCTGCAGGCCGATGCCTGTGGACAGATTTTCCGAATCTATTACATGTACACGGTCACTCATTTCCATGTTTTCGGCGGCGAGTCTGGCATTGTTGAAGCTCGCGGACATGGAGGATGAGATCGTGAATATCACATACTCATCGCTGCCTGCGGGATCGAGGAGCTTAGAGATGTCTTCGATGCCGGGAGCCGCGGTCTTGGGCGTCTGCCCATGCTCATCCGACCACTTGTACAGCTCGGCGGGAGTGATATTGATGCCGTCGAGATACTCATCGTCACCGAGACGCACATAGAGCGGGATGATGGTTATGTTGTAGCGCTCCGTAAGTTCTTTGGAAAGATCACAAGTACTGTCTGCCAGGATCCTGACCATTTTCTGTTCCTCCGATCGTATAAATGTCTGATATCAGTATATCACTTACGGGAAAAAAAGCAAAAGTCCGTATAACCCAAAAGAGACGGCCGGGCATGCGCCTCAGTCGTCCCTCCCGGGGAATTAAGTTGTTATAAGAAGTGGTAGATGATCGTCATTATTTAACGGCGCGGGTATCGCCGAGATGGAACAGGGCGATGGTTCCGGGGCCCGCATGTGAACCGATGGTGGGAGAGAGGTAATTGATGATGACCTCCTTAACACCGAAGCGCTCCTTGATCTGCGCCGCGACATACTCAGCATCCTCGATGCAGTCGCCGTGCGTGATCATGATCGTATCGTTGTTATAGCCCGCGATATGAGCGCCCATATTGTCGATAAGGGCATTCAGCGACTTTTTGCGTCCGCGGACATTGCCTACGGGAACGAGTTTGCCGGCTTCGTCAACGTGAAGCACGGGTTTAACATTGATCAGGGTACCGAGTATCTGAACGGTCTTCGAGATACGGCCGCCCTTGTAGAGGTACTTAAGGTCCTCAACTGTGAACTGATGGCAGAGATGCTGGATGTTGTCGTTAACCCAGGCAGCCACCTCATCGAGAGACTTGCCCTCCTCCTTGAGCTTGACCGCGTAGTATACCAGAAGTCCCTGTCCGCCCGAAGCACAGAGCGTGTCGATGACAACGATCCTGGAACCGGGATGGCTCTCCATGACCTCCTCGGCAGCGATGCATGCGCTCTGGTAGCTGCAAGAAAGTCCGGAAGAGAAACCGAGGTGAAGAACATCGTAGCCGGCATTTACCTGCTCCTCGAAGATCTGCTTGCAGACCTCGGGAGTACTGGCGGATGTGGAAACCTTTGCGTCATGACGCATACCGTCGAAAAACTCCTTAAGAGGCATCTCGTGGCCGGCACCGTACTGCACATCGTTTACATAATAGTAGAGAGGATGGATCGGAATACCATGCTCCCGGACATATTCTGCGGAAAGGTCCGCTGTGGAATCTGTGGAAATAAGATATTTGTTCATATTTGGTTCTCCTGTAAAAGCAAAAATCAAAGACTTCGTTCTCTAAAAAGCATGTCTTAATGTTCTACATGATGTAGTTTTTAAAACCACATTACTCTTTAAAGATAATCTTATCACACTTGAAAAGATTAGGCAAGTTATTTACCGATATTATTCCAAAAAAATTTCCTCACAAAAGTAAGCTTCATTTTGACACGGTGGCACTGTGATGCTATAATATCTGACTGAATGCTGTTTTACTGCCCCTCAGTATAAAAATGGGCGGTGAATGCTAATTTTGGGAGGATTTTTTACAATGAAAAACAGAGGCAAAGGAATACTTAAGCTGCTGATAGCGGTTGTTGTGATCACGGCCGCTGCGCTGCTTGCGATATTCGGAATCGGTGCTGACAAAAAGATGAGCGCCCGGAATGTCAAGCTCGGTCTTGACCTGGCCGGCGGTGTCAGCATCACTTATCAGTCCGTAAAGGATGACCCTACCGCTACGGAACTTTCGGACACGGTCTACAAGATGCAGAAGCGTGCCGAGAGCTTTTCGACCGAAGCA
Source organism: Lachnospiraceae bacterium (assembly GCA_016288005.1). GTDB lineage: Bacteria > Bacillota > Clostridia > Lachnospirales > Lachnospiraceae > RUG11977. The sequence continues at coordinate 5,891 of JAEEXY010000026.1, read as the reverse complement.
CAGGTTTATCCCGAGGGCGACAGCCGCATCACGGTTTCCATTCCTAACGTTACCGATGCGGATTACGTGCTTTCAACGCTCGGTGATGCCGGCAATATCTATTTTGTATACGGCTTGAGTGGGGACGGCACACAGAACATCGAGAGATATTTTGACACCGAGGCGGGAGAGTACAGATTCAGACTTCTCCGCACGATGGACGAGATCATCGCTGCCGGCGATGTTGTAATTGACGGTGCCGACGTTGCGGACGCGCAGCCCAACGTTTATCAGGATCAGATCACAGGTACTGAGTACATCGTAGTGCTCAGCCTTAACGAGAACGGCGCAAAGAAGTTCGAAGACGCTACCGCATACTGCGCTCCTTATTACGGCGCGGCTGACGGAACCGAAACATTCTACAAGAACCTGATCGCTATCGTTTATGACAACGAGGTTATCAGCGCCCCCCGCGTAAAGACGGTTATCTCGGGCGGTGAGGCTACCATTTCGGGTCAGGCCAGCTTTGATGAGGCAAAGATCCTTGCGACGACCATCAGAGTCGGAGCGCTTCCTCTCGAGCTTTCGGTTCTCCGTTACTACGTAGAGGGCGCACAGCTCGGAAGCGACGCATTAAGGACCAGCCTTATCGCAGGTCTTATCGGCTTCATTCTCATCGTTATCTTCATGATCGTTATGTACAGAGTACCCGGCGTTGCCGCTTCGATCGCTCTGGTCTTCTATGTAGCGCTCATGGTCATCTCGCTTAACCTGTTCGGAGTTACGCTTACCCTGCCCGGTATCGCGGGTATCATACTTTCGATCGGTATGGCGGTTGACGCGAACGTCATCATTTTCACGAGAATACAGGAGGAGCTCGCGACCGGCAAGACCGTGCGTTCCGGCATCAAGCTCGGTTTCTCCAAGGCTCTTTCAGCCATCATCGACGGCAACGTAACAACGATCATCGCTGCCATCGTGCTGTACTTCCTCGGTTCCGGTACAGTTAAGGGCTTCGCCCAGACACTGGCTATCGGTATCATTCTTTCGATGATCACCGCGCTCTTTATCACGAAGTTCATCCTTAATTCACTGTATGAGCTCGGTTTCGACAAAGTAAAGTTCTTCGGCACCAAAAAGGAGCGCAAGACACTCAGGATCGTCGAGAGATTCCCCAGATTCCTCTGCATTTCGGGCGGACTTATCGTTGTCGGGATCATCGCGATCATCATCAACTTCGCTACAATTAAGACACCTTTCAGCTACGGTCTCGATTTCTCGGGCGGTACCGCTACCTCGGTAGTATTTGAGAACGGCCTCCCCGCAGGCATCCAGGCTGACGTTGAAAAGCTCGTTCAGGAAAAGACAGGTTACTCCGCTGAAGTATCTCTCGTAAATGACGAGAACATGGTTCAGATCAAGACCAAGGAGCTCTCGACAGAAGAGAGAGCGACACTTGCTTCGGCGATCGAGTCGACATACGGTATCTCCGAGAGCTATATCACTACCGAGTCCGTGGGTTCGGCAGTCAGCAGTGAGATGAAGCGCGACGCGGTAGTAGCCGTTATCGTGGCGACCATCGGCATGCTGCTCTACATCTGGCTCAGATTCAAGAACTTCAATTTCGCGACGAGCGCCGTACTTGCGCTGGTTCATGATGTCCTGATCGTACTTGTGCTTTACGCGGTATGCAGAAGCTTTATCTCGGTCGGCAATACTTTCATTGCCTGCATGCTGACTATCGTAGGTTATTCGATCAACGCGACTATCGTTATCTTTGACCGTATCCGTGAGAATATCGCGGAGCGCATCAGCAAGGATTCGATGCTCGATATCGTTAACCTCAGCATTACCCAGACACTCAGCAGAAGCATAAATACCTCGCTCACCACATTCTTCATGGTATTTGTGCTTGCGATACTCGGCGTTACCTCTGTAAGAGAGTTCGCCATCCCGCTGATGGTAGGCATCATCTGCGGTACTTTCTCATCCGTTTGTCTGACAGGCGGCCTCTGGTTCAATCTCCAGAAGAGATTCAAGGCCGGCAGCGAGGATTGATAAAAGGATTATTCTCTGATGGACAGATGGACGATATGCAACAAAACGGCTGATTTTGAGTCGATCAAAGAAAAGTTCGGCGTATCGGATATCATGGCGAGACTTCTGGTAAACAGAGGCCTGACGGATCCCGGAGTGATCCGGACATTCCTCTCGCCTTCGACGGCAGACCTTCATTCTCCGCATCTGTTGATGAACATGGACGGTGCGGCGGCGCTGCTCCTCAAGAAAATAGAAGAGGGGCGCAGGATAAGGGTTGTCGGAGATTATGATGTGGACGGCATCATGGCGACTTACATCTTAAACGATGCGCTGAAACTGTCCGGAGCGGATGCGGACTGGTATATCCCGCACAGGATCCGTGACGGATACGGACTTAACGAAGAAATAATCAAAAAAGCCGCTGCAGACGGCGTTGATACCGTTGTTACATGTGATAACGGTATCGCCGCCGTCGCGGCGTCTTTAGAGGCGGAAAAACACGGCATTACCCTGATAGTGACGGATCATCACGAGATACCGGAGGTCCTGCCGCATGCGGCGTTCATAGTCGATCCGAAGCAAAAGGAGGACGGTTATCCCTGTCCCGAGATCTGCGGAGCCGTGGTTGCGGCCAAGCTCGCGCAGGTGCTGTTCGAACTGAAAGGGATAGACGCGGACATCACCAGATACATCGAATTCATGGCCATGGCCACGATCTGCGATGTGGTACCGCTGTACGGAGAGAACCGGGTGATCGCAAAGCTCGGAACGGAGGCGTTGAAGACCACTTCCAATCCGGGACTTTCGGCGCTGCTCGACGAAACCGCGATAGACCGCGAAACACTCGGAGAGTATCATATCGGATTTATTCTCGGACCGTGCTTTAACGCTACGGGCAGGATAGATGACGCGGGGCTGGCTTTTTCGCTGCTGAGCGCGAAAGACGCGGCGGAAGCGGCGAGGATAGCACACGAATGCAGGGAACTGAACGACGAGCGGAAAGTCATGACCGCGGAGCAGGAAGCCGTTGCGGCGGAGCTGCTCGGACCGGCGGAGGAGTTGTCTGACAGGGTCATAGTGCTGGAGCTGCCGGACTGCCACGAAAGCATACTGGGAATTATAGCGGGCAGGATAAAGGAACGCTATAACAGACCCGCGATAGTGGTTACTGAGAGCGGAGACGGCTATAAGGGCTCCGCGCGTTCCATTCCCGCATACAACATGTTTGAGGAGCTGACTAAGTGCCAAAGATACCTGGTGCGTTTCGGAGGACATCCGATGGCAGCGGGGCTTACGCTGCAGAAGGATAAGCTCGCGGATTTCAGGGATGCGCTTAATGCCGGATGCACACTGACGGAGACGGACATGTGCCGCAAGATACTCATAGACATGGAGGTCAGTTTTAACCTTTTTACCGAGGATGTGGTGGCCGAGATCGAGGCGCTCGCTCCGTTCGGAGCCGGCAACTGCTCACCGCTTTTTGCCGAAAGAGGCCTTAAGTGCCGCAGCATCAAGTACATCGGCAAGGAGAACAATTACCTCAGATTCCGTCTGATCAATTCTTTCGGACATGAGTTTACGGCGACCTGTTTTCTCGACGCGCAGAGCGTGATATCGCAGCTGGCGGACAAATTCGGCAGATCCGAGGTTGACAGGGCTCTCGCCGGCGGAAACAATAACATCAGCTTTACCGCAGCCTATGTTCCGAAGCTGAATGTCTACCGTGACATCAAAGACATCCAGATGAACATCAAGTATATAAAAGCATGATAAAAGGTGCCTGTCACCGGGGAATCCGGTGACAGGCACCTTTTGGCACCTTTTAACATGCGCCGGCGGGAGTTAAGCCGCAGCGGCGGAGTTTTTCTTTGAGGATACGACGAACAGCAGGACTGCGATCACTGCAGCGACTGCGCTCACGATGATGACGGGTGTCCAGCTGACTGAGGAAAGTCCCGTGATATCGAACTCACCGCTCTCACCGTTCTGGAGCTTGGAGAATACCATTGCAACATCGAATACGAGACCCGCGGCAATGATGATGCCTGCGATCCATCTGAGCACGGGAACCTTCTCCTCGCGCGCGGCTGTGTAAGGTCTGAGATTCTCGGATGTGAAATCGAGAACGGAACCGATGTAGTAGCCGATGAACATGGTAACGATGGTCTCGGGGATCATGTATGTGGCGTTGTAGCTGAGTGAATAAACGAATGCGGCATTGGTGGGGATTGAAAGACCTGCCCATACCGTGCAGCCGGTGATCACATGGCAGATATAGCGGAGAACGCAGATGAAGAGAGATCCCGCGAACAGTGCCTGAGGCTGTTTGAATGCCTTTTTGAAGATACCGCCGAAGCCGGCGACCATAAATGCGACAATATAGTCGAGCAGGATGATCGCAACGACCGACTGCCAGCCGGTGGCGTAGGACAGCGTGTTAAGTCCGAGCAGCTGCTGGATGACACCGTAAACAAAACCGGTCATAAGTCCCCACTTTATGCCGTGACGGTATGCGATGATAACTACAGGGAGCATGGAAGCGATGGTGACCGATCCGCCGTAAGGGAGATCGATAAGCTTGATGAGGCTCAGAACCGTGCCGATAGCGAGCATGATCGCGGCTTCGGTGAGCTTGCGTGAATTAGAAAGAGTGTTCATAAGTCTTTCCCTCCTGAAAAAATATGCTTGCGGCCGCAAAAATTCGGTCCGCAGCCGGTTAAAAGAGGGTCGTCCTACAAACATACGAAAAGTATGCAGCTTCCTTACGCCGGTATTATCCGGTTCAAGTTATGAGGGACAGCACAGCGCGTACGCGGCCATGCATCTCAGCAATAGGCGCCCCTAGCTTTCGGCGATAATATTAAAGCAACCGAAATTGTTTGTCAATACCGTGCGAAAAAAGATTTTTCCTTGCAAGAGAATAGCGGATTTGCTATCATTCTTTATTGGAGCCGGTGTTTTGACCGGCATGAAAAAACAGAGATTTTTATGAAAAGGAAAGTGCTCGGGCACGGAACGGAGACAGCTTTGAAAAAGTACGGATTTATCGGTGCGGGCAACATGGGATATCCCCTTCTCATGGGAGCCGCGGGACTGGTTGGCAAAGAGAACGTAACATTTTCCACTCCTTTTGCGGAGGAAAACGAAAAAGTAAAGGCCAAGTCGGGGATCGGTTACAGCAGGGATACCGTCGCTCTGGCGGAAGAGAGCGAGAATATCGTGATCTGCGTTAAGCCTCAGATGATCGATAAGGTATTTGAGGACCTGAACAGGGCCGATATCGCGGGAAAAACCGTGATATCCATCGCTGCGGGAGTTACCTGCGAGCGCCTGCATAACAGCATCACGCAGGATGTCAGGATCGTCAGGATCATGCCCAACACGCCCGCTATGGTCGGGGAAGGCATGAGCTGCATCTGCTTTACGGATTACGCGGGCGGATGCAATGCGGCCCAGAAACTCGACGTGACCAATCTCTTCGGCGCGGTCGGCAGATATGAGATCATTCCGGAAAAGCTGATGAACGCGGCGATCTGCGCAAACGGCAGCTCACCCGCATACGTTTACATGTTCATCGAGGCGCTTGCGGACAGCGTGGTCAAATACGGCATCCCGCGCGACATGGCTTACAGGCTGGCTGCGCAGACGGTGCTCGGTTCGGCAAAGATGGTACTCGAGACAGGTGAGCATCCCGGCAAACTCAAGGACAACGTATGCTCGCCCGGAGGCACCACTATCGCGGCTGTGGAGGCACTCGAAGAGGCAGGATTGAGGAATGCCCTGTTCAAGGCAACGGATGCCTGCTACAAGCGCGGCGAAGAACTGCAGAAGGGCGTTTGAGATGAACAGAGATTATTTGAAGGATAAAAAGA
>JAEEXY010000097.1 GCA_016288005.1 Lachnospiraceae bacterium | reverse complement strand
GTAAGACATGGGGACGGTTCTTCTGTCTGCGAACTGCGCAGACAGAAGAACCGTCCCCATGTCTTCGTTGGTCCCCATGTCTTCGTTGGTCCCCGTGTCTTCGCTGGTCCCCGTGCCTTAGCGGGACCCATGTATTCTTTCACACCGTATCTCCGTCCTCGCTGCCGGGGAAGGAACCTTCGCCCGGGAAGTCGGGCTGTTCACCGCCAAATCCCGGCTGTTCGCCGCCGAAACCGGGCTGGGTGCCGTCGGAACCGGGCTGCTGGCCGTTTCCGAAACCTCCCCTGTTACCGCGGCCTCCGAAATTACCCTGGTCACCGCTGCCGGGGAAGGAGCCGTCAGTTGGGAAATCGCCCTGGCCCTCCTGAGTGCCGTTGTTGCCGGGGAAGGAGCCGTCAGTTGGGAAATCGCCCTGGCCCTCCTGAGTACCGCCGTTGCCGCCGAAATTGCCCTGGCCGCCGCGGCCGCCCTGCTTGCCGCCGAAACCGCCGAATCCTCCGAAGCCGCCCATTACGGCGTCGCCGGCCTGACCGTCGGTCTGGGTCCAGCTGAGCACTGTGCCGCCGTTGCACGAGAAGGTGTAATCCTTGCCCGACTCAAGCAGCTCGGAAGCCACCCACATCGAGGAGGTGTTTGAAGGAACAGCAACCTGAAGGATCACATTGCCGTCGGAATCCGCCAAGGTATAATCGCCTGCAGCAAAGGATGTGCCGCTCGAGGTATATCCGTTTACCGATGAGCCGGAAGGAACTTCGCAGATACCGCCGAATGCGATCACCGAACCGCCGCTCACCATGATCTGGCCGTCAGCGTCGATCGAGCCCGCGTTCATGCCCATTACGGATCCGCCGAATACCGTCACATAGCCGCCGGTCTGTACATAATTGCCGTTGGAATCGATGCCGTCGGTATCGCCCGAAGGAGTCGTTACCTGCACATAGCCGCCCGTTACGTTTATCGCGGGAGTGACAGTGCGGTCATTTCCCGAGCTCGCGTTGATGCCGTCGTCCTTTGCGTAAACATAGGAGTATCCGCCGGAAATGTTCACGGTAATGCCTTCGAGACCTTCACGGGAGGTCTTGATATCGATGTAGCCGCCTGCCACGTTCAGGGTCGTGTCGGCGTGGATGCCGTCGTCGGAAGCATTGATCACGAGACTGCCGCCGTTGATATTTACGATACCGGTACCGTAACTGCCGTTCTCAAGCTGCACGTCGCTGTTCGCGTGTACCGCGTCCTTGGTGCTGTTGATGTAGATGACGCCGTTGTTTACGGTCACGGAATTGTCCGCCTTTATGCCGGAGCTCTCAAGGGATTTGTCGCTGCAGTATTCCGAATATGCGCCGGTCGAGATATTGAGGCTTGTATCGCCGTCGATCACAACGTCGTATGCGGCGCTGATGCCGTCGCCTGCGGAGTAGATGTTAACTGTCGCATCGGTGATCGTAACGGTTCCGCGCTGAACCTCTTTGGAAGAAATGTCGCTGTTGTCGGTCTTGATGCCGTCGCCGCCAAGAGCAATCGCAACGATCTGTGCGCCTTCGACCGTAACGCTGTCCTTGCCCTTCAACGCGTTGTCGGCAGCGGTAACCTTGAGCGTGAGATTCTTGACCTTGAGGTCCTTTGTTGTGTGAATGCCGTTATTGTAATTGCCGGTTACAACGAGAGTTCCCTTGCCGGAAACGGTTAGATCCGTATAAGCGGTGATCGCGCCGGCACCGGTCGCGGGAGTCTTTTCTTCAGAGGTATCGGACGAAGAATCCGCAGCTGCCGCGCGGTTGTCGGTGATAACGTTATATGTGCCGTTCTGAGCCTTTACCGTAACCTTGTCCGCAGATAATACGCAGATCGGAGCCGCATCGGCGCAGGTGATCGAGGTATCCGTAAGAACGAGGGTGACTTCCGCGTCCTCGGGAGCGTTGACTATGATATTGCCGGTTAACGCGCCGGTAAGGGTGTATTCGCCGGCTGCGGTGATCGTATAGGTATTTCCCGAAACGGTTACGGTCGATGCCGCATCGCCGGTGATCGAGAAGCCCCCGCTGATCGATGCCGAGAGTGTTTCGGCATCGACTGCCTCTACGGCAGCGGGATCGCTGGCTGCCACGCTTTCGTATTCAACGGGAGTCCCGGGTGTGAGACCCTCGGTGGATACGGTGCCGTTTGAGGCGTCTGCCGAAATTTGGGAGGGGTTATTTATCTGAGTTGAGGTATCTGCGCTGTTGGCCGCGGCTCCGGTAACGGAGGAGCATCCTCCGAGGAGCAGTGCCGCTGAAAGTATGCCGCAAAGGGCTGTATTGATAATGTTTTTTCTTGTCATAGTTTAGTCCGCCTTTCTGCCGGATCGCTCCGGCGGTTTTGGTTTGTTTGTTTTTTTCAGGCCTTGAGGTGATTCTAAAGTCCGAACGTGTTCAAATTGTGAACGAACGGAGGAGAATCTGTGAAATCTCCGGCAGGGCTCATCGGCAACCTTTGACACGCATTTCACCATAATTTACTTGTTTATTCCCGCAGATGTGATAAAATGGATTCGTATATGTGCTCCGGCACACTACCGTATCCGGCAGTGCCCGTTCCGAAGAGCGGGAGCTAAATCAAAACGGACGCGAGACACAGGAAAGTTATGCTTTTAGGCGCACTTGAAGGCGGTGGGACCAAGATGGTCTGCGCGATAGGAGAGGAAGACGGCAGCGTCATCGACCGTATCTCCATTCCTACCCGGTCGCCCGATGAGACCATGCCGCGCATCATTGAGTACTTTAAAGAAAAGATGGCGTGCGCGCTGGGTATCGGATTTTTCGGACCGCTCGATCTGAATCCATCGTCGGGGACTTTTGGACATCTTACCGCCACGAATAAGCAGGAATGGCAGAATTACGACGTCATGGGCGTTCTGAAGAACGCGCTCAATGTTCCCTGCAGGATCGATACCGATGTCAATGCGGCCGCGCTCGGCGAGGCAGCTTACGGCTGTATGCGTAAATTAAAGAACGGCATTTACATTACGGTCGGCACAGGTATCGGTGTCGGCGTCATAGCTAACGGAAGTGTTGTACACGGCATGGTCCATCCCGAGGGCGGACATGTGATCGTCAGGCGCCATCCTGACGATGATTTCCCCGGTGACTGTGTTTTTCACAAGGACTGCCTCGAGGGTCTGGCGGCAGGTCCCGCGATCGCTGCCCGCATGCACTGCAAGGGACAGGATCTCCCCGTTGACAGCCCCGTCTGGGAGTGGGTCAGCTACTACCTGGCGCAGGCTATCTGCGATTACATCTATATTCTTTCGCCCGAAAAGATCGTTCTGGGCGGCGGCGTTATGCAGCAGACGCAGCTCTATCCGATGATCAGGAAGCACGTTCTGGAGCTGCTGAACGGATATGTCGAGTCCGATCAGATAAGAAACATCGACCACTACATCGTACCCGCCACTCTTAATGACAATCAGGCTGTCATGGGCTGCTTGAAGCTCGCGTATGACGCGGCATTGCTCTCATAAGCGGCACGGATTCACTTAGTTATTTATTATTTTAAAGGAGATATTCAAATGAAAATTCTTGTCATGAATGCAGGAAGCTCGTCACTGAAGTATCAGCTCATCGATATGGAGAACGAGAGTGTTCTTGCAAAAGGAAACGCGGACAGGATCGGCATCGACGGTTCTTTCGTAAAGCACAAAAAGGGTGACTGCGACAATGTTGTGATCAATAAGGCGCTCCCCACTCATAAGGAGGCCATTGAGACCATCCTTTCACTGCTCACCGATAAGGAGCAGGGCGTTATTTCTTCGATGCAGGAGATCAGCGCGGTAGGACACCGTGTGGTTGCGTCGGGCGAGTATTTTAAAAAGCCCACACTCGTTACCGAGGAGTCTCTCGAGCTCATGAAGAAGACCTTCGAGCTCGGACCTCTGCACAATCCCGCAGCGTACACCGGCGTTATGGCCTGCCGCGAGGTTATGCCCGGCACTCCGATGGTTCTCGTATTCGATACGACCTTCCATCTGACCATGCCCGAGACCGCATACATGTACAACATCAAGTATGAGGATTATGTAGATTTCCACGTAAGACGCTACGGCGCGCACGGAACCAGCCACAAGTTCGTTTCGGGCAAGGCGGCCGAGTATCTCGGAAAGGACATCAAGGACCTCAACATCATCACCTGCCACCTCGGCAACGGATCTTCGATCAGTGCCGTTAAGGGCGGCGTCTGCGTTGACACTTCGATGGGCTTCACACCGCTCGCAGGTGTCTGCATGGGCACCAGAGCCGGCGACATCGACGCTTCCGCAGTTGAGTTCCTTGCCAAGAAAAAGGGCATGGACATCTACGAGATCACTTACTACCTCAACCGTGAGTGCGGACTTAAGGGCCTGTCCGGCGGATATTCGGATTTCCGCGATCTGAGAGAGAACGTTGAAAAGGGCGGAGAGCTCGGACGCCGTGCCCAGCTCGCTCTCGACAAGTTCGCTTATGACTGCAAAAAGTATGTCGGATCCTACATGGCTGTTCTCGGCCGCGTAGACTGCATCGTATTCACAGCGGGCATCAGTGAGTGGAACGGATTCATCATCAACAACATCCTCGACGGTCTTGACGCGTACGGCATCAAGGTTGACAAGGAGAAGAACACCGACAGCTGCAGCGTTCCTGTTAAGGACATCACCGCAGCGGATTCAAAGGTTAAGATCCTCGTTATCCCTACCAACGAGGAGCTCGTAATAGCCAGGGAAACTCGCGACGTCGTAAGCTAATTCACAGAATTAGCTTACTATCGCCCAACGAGCGGCAGAGGAATTTCGCGAAGCGAAAACCTCGAGAGCGAACTTGGGCGGAATCGCATAGCGATTCATTCAAATTATGATTCGGAGGACATTAAAATGAGCTTTATTGATGACATCAAGGTTCGTGCGAGAAAAAGCATTAAGACCATCGTTTTACCCGAGGCTGAGGACCGCAGAGTCCTTGAGGCAGCGGCTACCACATTAAAGGAAGGCAACGCAAAGATCGTTCTCTTGGGAGACCCCGCAGACATCGCCAAGCTCGGCGAGGGACTCGATCTTTCCGCAGCTACCATCATCAACCCCAAGACCGCGGACAAGCTCCAGGCATACATTGACAAGCTTGTTGAGCTTCGCGAGAAGAAGGGCATGACTCCCGAGCTCGCTCGTGAGAGCCTTACCACCGATTACACCACCTTCGCTGTTATGATGGTTAAGATGGGCGACGCAGACGGCGTTGTTTCAGGCGCATGCCATTCCACAGCCAACACACTTCGTCCCTGCCTGCAGATCCTCAAGACCGCACCCGGCGTAAAGAGCGCATCGGCATTCTTCCTGATGATCGTTCCCAACTGCGAGTACGGCGAGAACGGCGTATTCGTATTCGCTGACTGCGGACTCAACCAGAATCCCGATCCCGAGCAGCTCGCAGAGATCGCGGCTCAGTCGGCCAAGAGCTTTGAGATGCTCACCGGCAAGAGCGCTCGCGTTGCGATGCTCTCACATTCTTCAAAGGGTTCGGCTAAGCACGACGACGTGACCAAGGTCGTTGAGGCTACCAGGATCGCTAAGGAGACCTATCCCGATGTTATGCTCGACGGCGAGCTCCAGCTTGACGCAGCTATCGTTCCTTCGGTTGGCGCATCGAAGGCACCCGATTCACCTGTAGCAGGCAAGGCAAACGTTCTCGTATTCCCTGACCTCGACGCAGGAAATATCGGCTACAAGCTCGTTCAGAGACTGGCTAAGGCAGAAGCTTACGGCCCCGTTATGCAGGGCATCGCAGCACCCGTTAACGACCTCTCGAGAGGATGCTTCGCAGAGGATATCGTTGGTGTAGTTGCAATTACAGCAGTACAAGCTGCAAACAAGTAAGACTCGGAGTAATTGCAACATCGGTCAACGAGCGGCAGAGGAATTTTGCTTCGGTTCTTTCGAAGCAAAAACCTCGAGAGCGAACTTGACCGGTTCTCCGTAGGAGAACATTCCTTGTTCCCTCAGGAGACAATTCTTTGCACATAGCGCCTTCTTCCCCGGAACTCTCCCCGGAAGGAGGCGTTTTTGGAAAAATACAAAACAGGAGGACAGTATCATGGCAGAAAAGAACCGTTACGAAGGAACACGTACAGAGATGAACTTAAGAGCCGCATTTGCCGGAGAGAGCATGGCTCGCAACAGATACACCTACTTTGCTTCAAAGGCAAAGAAGGACGGCTTTGAGCAGATCGCCGAGATCTTTCTTAAGACCGCCGACAACGAAAAGGAGCATGCAAAGCTCTGGTTCAAGGAGCTGCACGCGATAGGCAGCACCGCGGAGAACCTCGGCATTGCGGCGGACGGAGAGAACTACGAGTGGACAGACATGTACGAGGGCTTTGCCAAGACTGCCGAAGAAGAGGGCTTCCCGGAGCTCGCGGAGAAGTTCCGTCTCGTAGGTGAGATCGAGAAGCATCATGAAGAGCGCTACCGCGCATTGCTCAAGAACATCGAGATGCAGGAAGTATTCAAAAAGTGTGAGGTCAAGGTCTGGGAGTGCCGCAACTGCGGTCACATCGTAGTCGGAACCGAGGCCCCCGAGGTTTGTCCTACCTGCAATCATCCTCAGAGCTACTTTGAGGTCAATGCATCGAATTATTAACGGAGGAACGTGATGGAGCCTATTATTACCAGCCTGCTTGAGACGGATGCCTATAAGTTTTCGATGGGGCAGGCCATTTATCACCAGTTTTCGGACTACAAGACCACCTGGTCATTTAAGTGCCGAAACGCCGACGTGCATTTCACGCCCGAAATGATCGAGGAGATCAAACGTCAGATCAGGCTTTACTGCGATTTGCGCTTCAAGGAGGACGAGCTCGAGTATCTGAACAATATCCGCTGGATCAAGGGATCTTATGTGGATTTCTTAAGACTCTGGAAGCCCAGATACGACGATTTCACATTCGGAACGGACGCACCCTGCGGACTGACGATCGAGACGAGAGGCACATGGCTGAACACTTCGATGTACGAGATCCCGACGCTGGCCATTGTCAATGAGGTTTATTTCCGCATGGCCTACAATTATCGGGACCTGATGGCGAGCTTCGAGGAAAAACTGGATAAAAAGATCGAAGGACTGCTCGACGGGGCCTACGAGCTCGGTTCATTCAGTGAGTTCGGACTCCGCCGGAGGCTTTCGGGAGAGGCCCAGGCCATGGCGGTGCTGAAGCTCAAGGAGCACCAGGGTGAATATAAGAATTCGCTCTTTGTAGGTACATCGAACGTTTATCTGGCAAAGAAGCATAACGTTACTCCCGTGGGCACGATGGCGCATGAATGGATCATGTGCGTGGGCCAGGGCAATCACAGGCACAATCCCGCATACTCCAACTGGTACGCGCTCGACGCCTGGGTAAAGGAGTACGGCGTGCTGAACGGAACCGCGCTTACCGATGCGATCACGACCGACTGCTTCCTGATGGACTTCCAGCTGACCTACGCCACGCTTTTCTCGGGCGTACGTCACGACAGCGGCGATCCCTACGAATGGGGCGAGAAGATGCTCGCGCACTATAAGGACCTCGGCATCGATCCGATGACCAAGACGCTGCTGTTCAGCGACAGCCTGGACTTCAAGCGCGCTACCGATATTTACAGATACTTCAAGGGCAGGGCAAAGACCGCGTTCGGTATCGGTACATTCATCGCGAATGACACCGATGTTCCGGCGCTGAACATTGTCATGAAGACCACAGCCTGCAACGGCATGGATGTCGCAAAGATATCCGATGTCGAGGGCAAGGGCATGTGCAAGAACCCCGATTATGAGAAGTACCTTATGAGATGTATCCGCTGGAGAATGGAGCATGAGAAGGTAAATTCGCTGAGAGTGTGATATATTAAAAAGAAGGCAGGGACTTTTTAGCGGTCCCTGCTTGTTTTATTCTCCCATATAACCCAAAAGAGACGGCCGGGCCTATGCCGCAGTCGTCCCTCCCGGGGAATTAAGTTGTTATAAGAAGTGGTAGGTAGTTGTCACTTGATGGTGCGGGAATCGCCGAGGTGGAACAGGGCGATGGTTCCGGGGCCCGCATGTGAGCCGATGGTAGGAGAGAGGTAGTTGATGATGACTTCCTTCACTCCGAAACGCTCCTTGATCTGCGCCGCAACATATTCAGCGTCCTCGATGCAGTCGCCGTGTGTGAGCATGACAGTATCGTTGTTATAGCCTTCAATGTGAGCGCCCATGTTGTCGATAAGAGCGTTCAGCGACTTCTTGCGTCCGCGTACGTTGCCGACGGGAACGAGCTTGCCTGCCTCGTCTACGTGGAGCACGGGCTTAACATTGATCAGGGTTCCGAGTATCTGAACCGTCTTCGAGATACGTCCGCCCCTGTAGAGGTACTTCAGATCGTCTACCGTGAACTGATGGCAGAGATGCTGGATGTTATCGTTAACCCACTGAGCAACCTCGTCGAGGGACTTGCCCTCTTCCTTAAGCTTCACAGCGTAATAAACCATAAGACCCTGGCCGCCCGAAGCGCAGAGGGTGTCGATAACGACGATCCTCGATCCGGGATGGTTCTCCATAACTTCCTGAGCTGCGATGCATGCGCTCTGGTAGCTGCATGAAAGACCTGATGAGAAGCCGAGGTGAAGTACGTCGTAGCCTGCGCTGACCTGCTCCTCGAAGAGCTGCTTGCAGACCTCGGGAGTGCTGGCCGATGTGGAAACCTTCGCGTCGTTGCGCATTCCGTCGAAGAACTCCTTAAGGGGAAGTTCTTTGCCTGCGCCGTACTGCTCGCCGTTCACATAATAATAAAGCGGATGTACGGGAACATTGTGTTCCTTAACATACTCCGCGGAAAGATCCGCCGTGGAATCTGTGGAAATAAGGTACTTGTTCATATTTCTGATCTCCTGAAAAACGAAAGACAAAAAGTTTTTATTTTCTAAACAGTATGTCTTAATGTTCTATGTAATGTGGTTTTTAAAACTACATCGCTCTTTAAAATTAATATTATCACACTTGAAAAGATTAGGCAAGTTTTTTACCGATATATTTTCAAAAAAATTCTTGCAAAAATAACTCTTCATTTTGACACGGTGGGGCAGTGATGATATAATATCTGACTGAATGCTGTTTTTACCGCTCTTATGACCGAAAAGGGGCGGTGAATGCTAAATTTGGGAGGATTTTTAGAAATGAAGAACAGAGGAAAAGGAATACTTAAGCTGCTTATCGCGGTTGTAGTTATCACGGCCGCAACGCTGCTTGCGATATTCGGAATCGGTGCAGACAAGAAGATGAGCGCCAAAAACGTCAAGCTCGGACTTGACCTTGCCGGCGGCGTCAGCATCACTTATCAGTCTGTAAAGGAAGACCCTACTTCGACAGAGCTTTCAGACACGGTCTACAAGATGCAGAAGCGTGCAGAGAGTTTCTCGACCGAAGCTCAGGTTTATCCCGAGGGTGACAGCCGTATCACGGTTTCGATCCCCAACGTTACCGATGCGGATTATGTACTTTCCACACTCGGCGATGCCGGAAACATTTACTTTGTTTACGGTCTGAGCCAGAACGGAACACAGAATATCGAGAGATATTTTGACAGCG
>JAEEXY010000096.1 GCA_016288005.1 Lachnospiraceae bacterium | reverse complement strand
AGATGACTTGGTTAATGGCTACGGATTTACAAGGCTCCTCCCACCGCCCAAGGGCAGTGGGTTTCCGCCTACGACAACCGAAAGGATTTTATTTATGAACTGTTTCTTTAATCGATTTAAAACCGTCTTACACCGCTCGGCGGCGCTGCTCACGGCAGCCTGCCTTATCCCCGCGGCGGGGGGATGCGGCCTGATCCCCAGGGAAGAGGCTGAGCACAAACTGAATATAGTGACCGAAGATGCGAGCTCGAAATATACGCTGGCGATGGCCGAACCGCAGGACGTTGAGCTTAAAAAGACCATTGTCTGCACCTATTCGCAGCTGAATGAGCTGAAGGTATTCTTCCCGATATCGGGTTACCGGGTCAACAGCGTGTTTGTCAGTGAGGGAGATTCGATCAAGGTCGGAGACCCGCTCGCGGCGCTCGATGTGAGCAGGCTGGAGGAGGCTGTCGCGAACTACGGCGAGGAGATACTCGAGGCTGAGCTCGACATAGCCCAGAACGAGGAAACCATCGCTTTTTACAACGAAAAGATCGCGTCGCCGTCGGTCAATCTCCTGGACAAAGAGGAGTACACCTTAAAGGCGCACGAGTGCGAAGAGTCGATAATCTCGAGCCGGAAAAAGATAGATTACGCAAACGACCGCATAGCGGAATACAACGATATCATCTCGCAGTCGGTGCTTTACTCCGAGACCGAGGGCACGGTCTACTATGTTAAGGACGATCTGACGGGCTGGACCTCATCAA
Source organism: Lachnospiraceae bacterium (assembly GCA_016288005.1). GTDB lineage: Bacteria > Bacillota > Clostridia > Lachnospirales > Lachnospiraceae > RUG11977. The sequence continues at coordinate 9,079 of JAEEXY010000096.1, read as the reverse complement.
CGGATACGCTGGTCATGAAGCTGCTCGATTCGGGTGAATGCGCGTTTACCGCGGATGACAAAGCAGCATGCGAATACGTGAAAAAGGGCGATCATGTGACCGTGGAGCGCTCGACCGGTGAGAAATACGAGGCAACGGTCTCTTCGGTCGACCCCGAGAGCGGCAGGATAGTGTTCGATCTCGACGAGCCCGATTACTCGATCAGCGTCGGCACGCGCGCCAGCATTTATCTGGTAGTTGATTCGAAAAAGCAGGTGCTCGCGGTGCCCAGAGTCGCAGTGTACGGCTCTGAGGACGGTTATTACGTTTATGTACTGACCGATGAGGGCATCAGGGAGCCTGTCGATGTGCAGGTCGGCCTGATCGGAAACAATTACGTGGAAATACTCGGAGGTATCGACATGTACACCTCCGTTATTATCAGGTAGAAGCCGTGTCCCGGTGCCTGTCACCCTCCGGTGGTGACAGGCACCGATAGAAGGAGAAACACAGTTATGAGATTTAACACGATGATAAAAAGGATATCGGTCCTGATGCTCGCCGCTTCGCTGCTGGCGGGATGCAAGTCGGCCGATGCGGGCAGACCCGCGCTGCTCGAGCCCGTCAACGCGTCGCTGGAGTCGGGTATCGTCGAGCGCAGGGACTTAAGCGACATCACGGTCTATACCGCGCAGCTGCTGCCCGGCATCGAGGAGATCGGCTTTGAGGACGACGGATATCTGTACGGGGTATATGTCGAGGCAGGCGACCGCGTCGGCGAGGGAACGGTGCTCGCGGCTCTGGTCGGACATGACTTCGACGCGATCAATTCACTCGAGGAATCGATCGAGAACAGCAAAACGGATTTTGAAAAGAAATTCGAGGCTTTAGAGCTCGAGATAGAGCTCGAGCGGCTCGCGGGCAGGAATACCGATGAACTGCGGCTGCAGCTCAAGCACGAGAGGGAAAAGGCAGAGCTCACGATAGGCGAGAAAGAGGCCAGACTCGAAAGGCTTAAAGAGAACGACATCGGATACAATTACATAACCGCGCCCTGCGACTGCACGGTCATGGCAGTGACGAGGACCGGACAGGGCGGCTATGTGTCGGCGGGGACGCCCGTGGTGGCCATAGACTACGGCGACGAGATGACGCTTACCTGCGATTATATCAGCGAGGTCACGGTCAATCACGCGTATGACTGCTACGCAATGATCGGCGGCGCGCGCACGGAGCTCGAGTACATCCCTTACACAAAGGATGAGATGAGGATCATGTCGGCGAGCTCGATACCGCTCGTTTCCAGGTTCAGGCTAAAGGGTGATACCTCCGGCATGGCGGCGGGCGATTCCGCGGTCGTTGTATTTGTCAGCGACATGCAGAGCAATGTGCTCGTGGTGCCCGCAGGCGCCGTTTACACCGATTCTTCGGGCAAATACGTTTATGAGATCGTCGACAATGCGCGCATCAAGCGCACCGTTGTCACGGGCATCAGCGATACGGCTTATGTCGAGATCGTCGAAGGAATAGAGGAAGGAGCGCTGGTTTATGTCAAGAATTAAGTTCATACGGCCTGCGGCGCTGCTGTTATCCGTCATCCTCGCGTTCTCGGTGATCACGCCGGCGGCCGGCGCGGATTCGGGATTCAGGCCCGATGACGAGGACCTGTATTTTTCGGCGCTTAATGAGGAAATAAAAGAGGATGTCAGAACCATCGAGGTCACCCGCGGGGATTTCACGGTGATGAGCTCGTGCAAAGGCGAGATCGTCTATGACAACGTTTCATACTGCTTCAACACGCTGCAGGAGGGCTCGGTAAAATACGTCAAAATGCTCGTATCGAGCGGTGACTGGGTACAGAGGGGCGACCGCATCATGCAGGTCAGCACAACGGTCGAAAATGCCGACCTTGAAGGCCTCAGGGCGCAGATCGAGGTCGAGGAGCAGAACCTCGATGAGTACATGGCTGTTTACAGAGAGCTCGAGAGCAAATACACACGCATCATCAATACATCGGCAAATACGAACGAGCGCAGGATGGCCGAGCTGCTGCTGGAAAGACTCGAGACTGAATACGAGAATGAGTACAGCTCACGCACCAAGAATATCGAGCAGATGATCGCAAACCTCGACAAACTCGAGAACAGCGACGGAACGCTCTACATCACGGCCGAGGGCGAGGGCGAGGTCAGGGAGATCAACCGTTTCAGGAACGGCGATACACTCAGGTCCTATGCTTATATCTGCACGATCTGCGACACGAGGTCGTTCAGGGTCCGCGTTCCCGGAGGCGTCGCGGGGCTCTGCTACAATATGCCGGTCAGGGTCACACAGGGCCAGACCAAGGGCGCCGTATCACTCGACGGCAGGGTTACGACATGCAAGAGTTCCGTTCTTACCCCGAATCTTATCGGCAGCACCGATTACATCGAAGTTGAGGGAGACCCCGGGACCTTTGAGTACGGTTCGGACGTGACCGTTTCATACCGCTCCGTCGATATGAAGAATGTCATTGTCGTTGACAAGAGCGCCGTTTACCACGATTCCAAGGGCGATTACGTCTATGTCTATACGAACGGCAACAGCATAAAGCGCTATGTGCTTTCGGGCGGAAACAACGCGACAGTCGTATGGATCGTGAGCGGTCTGAACGAGGGAGACCGCGTGGTCATTAAGTGATTAGTGAGGAAGAGTAATGCTCCATCTTGTTATACAAAGAATACTCCATAAGAAATGGATGGTTGTCTCTCTGCTGATAGGCAATATCCTTCTTATTGCAATAACCGTGAGCCATCCGATGTATCAGGCGGCGTCAAAGCGCCACATGCTGACCGACGGTTTCACCAATTATCTCGAAGAGAAAAACACCTACCCGATGGTGATACGCACCTACGGCAGGGTACGTAAGGGTACCGGCAGGGCCGAGACCAATGCGCTCGCAGAATTTGTGAACAATATAGACAAACTCTCAGGAGTGCCCTTAAAGGAAAAGGTCTGCTACCTGAACCTGGTAACGAGCACGGCGAAGTCGCTGACCCTGCACGACGGACTCGATTCCGAGCAGAAGATCATGATCGGCGCTTTAGAGGGACTCGAAGACCATTCAAAGATGCTGAGCGGAAACATGTACGCGAAGAGCATCGGCGAGGACGGCTTTATTGAGGCAGTCATCAGCCAGAGCGCGATGATCGGCATGAACCTGCTGGTCGGAGAAGAGCTCGAATTCCCGAATGTCAAGGATTCCACGGGCGCGCCTATGCACGTCAGGATCACCGGCGTTTTCTCAAACAGTGACGCGAGCGACATCTACTGGTATGACAGCCCCGATTATTACGAAGGCACGCTGATGATCGACGCGGAGCTGTTCAGATCGCTGTTTACCGCAAAAGGCTCGAAGTACCAGTTCAACCAGACCTATACCGTGATGCTCGATTACGAGGAAGTAAGGCCCGAGAATGTCGATGAGCTGATCACTTTTTCGAACGATATGGTCGCGGCGTATAAAACCGTATATTCCGAGATCGACACCCCCGCGTATGTGGAGGTGCTCGAGAAGTTCAGGAGCGAGGAAAACAGGATATCCGTTACGCTCGCCATCCTTCAGGTGCCCGTCATAGTGCTGCTCTGCGCGTTCATTTTCATGATCTCGCGCCAGATGCTCGAGATGGAAGAGAACGAAATCGCGCTCTTAAAGAGCCGCGGAGCCTCGAAAAAGCAGATACTCGCGATGTATTTCATGCAGTCCGCGATACTGTCGGGCATATCCTTTGTCATAGGTATATTTGCAGGCATACTGGTCTGCAGGATACTCGGCGCGTCGAGCGCGTTCCTGCAGTTTAACGCGCGCAGGGTACTGAAGGTCGAGCTCACCGGCGAAGTCCTGCTCTACGGTCTGGGCGCGGTGCTGCTCTCGATGGGCATGACGCTGATCCCGGTATTCAGGCGCGACAAACACAGCATCGTGGCTGTAAAGCGCCGCAGGAGCAGGTCGGAAAAGCCGATCTGGCAGAAGCTGTTCCTCGATATCATTTTGCTCGGAGTATCGCTCTACGGCCTGTACAATTTCAGGAACCAGGAGGCGGAGATGTACGCGCGCGTGCTCGCGGGCAAGTCGCTCGATCCGCTGATATTCCTCGCGTCCTCGCTGTTCATACTGGGCGCGGGCATGGCCTCGCTCAGACTCCACAGCCTGATCGTGAGCCTCATATACCGCATCGGCAAAAAGAACTGGTCCCCCGCGGTATATACGTCATTCCTGCAGCTCATCCGCACCAGGAACAAGAGCGCGTTCATCATGGTATTCCTCGTGCTCACCGTCAGCTTCGGTCTGTTCAATACGACCGTTGCGCGCACGATACTCGCGAACGCGGAGAAAAACATCGATTACATGCAGGGCGCCGACGTGGTCGTTACCGAATACTGGAAGAACAATGTCGCTTACCTGCAGATAGACCCCAACGCAAAGGTAACATTTACCGAGCCCGACTTCGGAAAATACGGACAGATAAAGGGCATGCAGTCGCTGGCCAAGGTATTCAGGACATCGACCGCGTCTGTGCAGGCGGGCTCCAAAGCACTCTCGTGCGATTTCATGGGGATAGATACCAAGACCTTCGGAGAGACGACCGACCTCGACGCAAAGTATCTCAAATACGATTTCAGGGATTACCTCAATGTACTTTCGCGCAATTCGAACGCGGTGCTGCTTTCCTCAAATTTCAGGGACAAGCAGGGACTCAAGGTCGGAGACACCGTGACATATACGCTCTCGGGCGGATATTTCTCGGGAACGCTTACCGCAAAGGTATACGGGTTCTTTGATTACTGGCCTTCGTACAATCCGGAAAAGATCACGATCCTCGCGGACGAGAGCGTGCAGACCTCGGACAACTACATGATCGTCGGACATCTCTCGACGATACAGGAGGCGGTCGGCATATTCCCGTACGAGATATGGATAGATATGGACGGCGATACCGACGGATTCTATGATTTCGCGGATGCAGAGTCACTCAAGATCACGCGCCTAGGCGATGCCTCGCAGATGAAGGAGGACATCACCGTGGAGCCGCTGTTCCAGGGAACCAACGGCATACTTACGATGAGTTTCATCACGATACTGCTGATCTGCGCGATCGGCTACGTCATCTACTGGATGCTCTCGATCAGATCGAGAGAGCTGCTGTTCGGCATATTCAGGGCGATGGGCATGACGCGCGGCGAGATCATAAAGATGCTGGCATGCGAGCAGGCATTTACCGGACTGTTCGGCATAGCGTTCGGCCTGATAGTGGGCTGGATAGCTTCGGTACTCTACGTGCCGATCATCCAGATCGCGTATTCCGCGGCCGATCGGGCGCTGCCGCTCGAGCTGATCACCAAGGGCACAGATGTGGCCAGACTGATCGTCATCATATTCATCATGTTCGCGGCCTGCATGGGCGTTCTGATCCGTCAGGTATACGGCATGAAGATCTCACAGGCACTCAAGCTCGGAGAGGATTGATGTACTTATGAATATAATAGAAACGAAAAATGTGGACAGGGTATTCGGTCTGACCGGCGGAGAGCAGTTCTATGCACTGAAGGACGTATCGGTAGGGATAAAGACCGGAGCGCTGACGATACTTAAGGGCCCCTCAGGCTCGGGCAAAACGACGCTGATGAACATACTCGGCGCGCTCGACGCGCCGTCTGCGGGCGAGGTGCTCTTTGACGGCAAAGAGATAGGCGCGATGACCGAGGAGGAAAAAGGAAAGCTCCGCCGCGAGAATTTTGGATTTGTTTTCCAGTCGGTCTCGCTGATCCCGATCATGACCGTTTTTGAAAATGTCGATTTCGCACTGAGGCTCGCGGGATACTCGGGCGACAGGAGCGAACGCGTGAACCGGTGCCTGAAGATGGTCGGACTCGCGGCCCGCGCGCAGCACATGCCGCAGGAGCTCTCCGGCGGTGAGCAGCAGCGTGTGGCGATAGCCAGAGCCATAGCGCACAGGCCCAAGGTCGTATTTGCCGACGAGCCCACTGCGGAGCTCGACAGCCAGACCGCCATCAGCGTGGTCAATATATTCAAGGAACTGGTAAAAGAAGAGGGTGTGACCATCGTCATGACGACGCACGACACGAGCCTGATGTCGGCCGGAGACGCGGTATATACGCTCGAGGCCGGTGTCTGCGCGGGCGGCTGATACAGGAAAACAGAGTTAAATACATCTAAATAGAGGTACAAACAGTGAGTGAAGAATTAAACGCAAATGCGGTCGACGACCGTCCCATGGTGCTGGCGGAAAATCTGGTAAAGATATATAAGACCGCGGACATCGAGGTACTGGCTCTGCAGGGCCTCGACCTGACCGTGCAGAAGGGTGAGCTGACCGCGATCATCGGTAATTCGGGATCGGGCAAGTCCACATTCCTCAACATGCTCGGCGGTCTCGACGAACCGAGCGCGGGGCGCCTGTACGTGGACGGACAGGACCTGTTTAAGATGACGCGCACACAGAAGGACGAATACAAGCGCAATACCGTAGGCTTTGTATGGCAGAACAACGCCAGAAACCTGCTCCCCTACATGACCGCGCTCGAGAATATAATCACTCCGATGCTGCTGACTTCGGCAAAGGATAAAAAGGCGCGCGCCGAGGAGCTGCTGGACCTGGTCGGCATGAGCCACAGAAAGAACAGCAGGCACTCGCAGCTCTCGGGCGGAGAGCAGCAGAGGATCGCAATCGCGATAGCGCTGGCCAATTCGCCGAAGCTCCTGCTGGCCGATGAGCCCACCGGCTCGGTAGACCGCAAGACCGCTGACTACATATTCGACGTATTCAGGAGGCTCAACCGTGACTACGGGCAGACGATCATCATCGTAACGCATGACGTGGAGCTCTCGAAAAAGGTAAACAGGGTAGTAGCGATCAGGGACGGCAAGATCAGCTCCGAGAGGATACTGCGCGAGCGCTACCAGGGCAGCTTCGAGGCCGGAGCGGTCAACTGGATGGAAGAGGAGACGCAGGACGAGTTCGCGATAGTCGACAAAGCCGGGCGCCTGCAGGTTCCGAGGCATATGCTCGAGGACCTCGGTCTCGAGGACAATAAAATTAAGGTCGCATATGAGGAGGGGAAGGTAATCCTGTCCAAACCGTAAAAATTTTTGTGCATAAACGAGCACATTATATACCGCTGTATTCATGTAAAAAGTGCCACGGCAGGCAAACACATGTCTGTCGGAGGCATTTTTTGATAAGTCGTACTTATGAACGTGTTTTTTACAATGCCTAAAAATGCAAGAAAATGTAAAATTATAACCCAAACAGGCTGAATAAGCAATACTTATGTAAGCGCTTATACAGTCCAAATAACGACCTTAAAACCGCCTGCGAATATTTATCGGTAAAACATGTATAAATATTCGGAAAGCCCCTGTTTATGCGGTTTTGCGGTTCTTTTATTCAATTTTTATATTGACAAACGTGAGCAGTTGTATAAAATATATTTATTAGCGTGAACATGTTGCTTTACTGCGACAACGCGTTAAATGAAAAGGAGGAGAAATATGAAAAAAGTTAAAAGAGCTCTCGCTCTGCTCTTCGTTCTGGCTTTAGTAGTATCCTGCTTCGCAGGCTGCAAAAAGAAGACAAACGATCTGCCGGACGACAGCACTGCAACAACAGCTACCCCTGTTCCGGATAACGGAAGTAAAGATGACAAGACTCCTGACGCAACTCAGGCTCCCGATGCAACAGCAACACCCGAGCCCGTAGCTCCCAAGGAGTACACCTATCATGGTTATGCTACATCTCTCGCAGACAAGTGGAATCCCCACACTTGGGAGACCAATGCTGACGACGGTATGCGTCGTTACTTCTTAACCCCTTGGGTTGACACCACTGTCAAGAACGCCGAAGAGGGTGAGTATCAGGTTATTTTCGAAGCAGCTACTTCGATCACCGACGTTACCAAGGATCATCAGGATGATCTGGTTAAGTACGGTGCCACACTTCCCGCCGGCAAGACCGCTGCTGACATGACCGAGGGTTATGTATACGAGATCAAGCTTAATCCCGCTATGTGCTGGGAGGACGGCACCAAGATCGCAGCTGATGATTACATCTACTCGATGGAGCAGCTTCTCAGCCCCGACATGATGAACTATCGTGCCAACAACTACTGGGACGGCGACTACGCTGTAGCAGGCGGACGTAAGTACTACTACTCTAAGACTTCCGGTTACTATGTAGCATTCTCTACCGCATATGATACTATGCAGGCTGCAGTAGATGCAGGCGCATTATATATCGACTGCTGGAACTTCTGGGGCGCACAAGGCTACAAGGATGCTGACGGCAACGAGGCTCCTCAGTACGTACTCGCTACAGATGAGACCGTTTATAACAATGCAGAAGGCAGCGATCCTTTCTCAGGCAGCTCCCTCTACAATGACTGGGGCGGATACCTCGATGAGAGCACAGCTCTTATCTGGCAGGATAACGCAGACATGGGCGCAGGCTTCGACGTTGTAGGCTTCTACAAGGTTGATGATTACACCCTTCGTTATGTAGGTCAGCAGAAGACCGATTACAACTACATGGTACTCGGTCAGCTCGACGGTTCGTTCCTTGTATATAAGGATCTCTATGAGTCCCTTAAGGATACAGCCGGTGAGCTCGTTACTACCGACTATGCTACAAACAAAGAGACCACTATGTCTTATGGTCCTTACAGACTTGAGTCCTTCCAGGAAGGCAAGCAGTATGTTCTTGTTCGCAACGAGAAGTGGTACGGCTGGCAGGATGACGGCAACGGCGGCCTTATTTCCTACACTCCTTGCGAGGTTGACGGTGAAGTAAGACAGCAGTACCAGACCACCAAGATCGTTGTTGACGTTATGACAGATGATGCTGCTAAGCAGGCATTCTTAAAGGGTGAGCTTGACAGCTGGACTCCTTCGAGTGCAGAACTTACAACTTACTCACTTTCCGATAAGATGTATAAGCAGCCCGAGACATATACCATGCGTCTGTTCTTCAACACCAATCTTGACGCCCTTAAGGAGATGGATAACTCCAAGGGTAACCAGAACTCGGTTGTTATGAGCAATGAG
>JAEEXY010000025.1 GCA_016288005.1 Lachnospiraceae bacterium | reverse complement strand
TGGCAAAACAGATCACTGTTGATATCAAGACCAGCGGCTACATTCCCACACAGGACTTCATCGGTGTTGATATCGATGCCGTTGCGAAGGTCAGGATCATGACCGACAAAGACGGTATCAAACTCGCGATGAAGAACTTCCTCAACATGAACGAGGAGAGGATCTGCCAGGCACTGACCGACTCCCTGCAGGGCAACATGCGTGAGATCATCGGTACTGTTGATCTGCGCGAGCTGTGCACGGACCGCAAAAAGTTCGGTGACGAGGTTCAGACCAAGGCACAGATGGACATGAACGCTCTCGGTATCGAGATCATTTCCTGCAACATCCAGAAGATCGAGGATGAGAACGGTCTGATCGTTGCGCTCGGTCAGGACAATATGTCCAAGATCAAGAAAGACGCATCGATCGCGAAGGCTAACGCGGACAAGGAAGTTGCGATCGCGGAGGCTGAGGCCCGCAGGCTTGCGAACGACGCGAAGATCGCATCCGAGACCGCTATCGCGGAGAGACAGAACGAGCTGGCCATCAAGCAGGCAGAGCTCAAAAAGGCTGCGGATATCAAGCAGGCTGAGGCAGACGCCGCTTACGAGATCCAGAAGGAAGAGCAGCGTAAGACCATCGAGATCACGACCGCTAACGCGAACATTGCGCGTCAGGAACGTGAGATCGAGTTAAAACAGAAGGAAGTTTCTGTTACGGAGCAGCAGCTCGAAGCCGAAGTTAAGAAAAAGGCTGAGGCTGAGAAGTTTGCGAGACAGCAGCGTGCAGAGGCTGAACTCTTCGAGAGAATGAAGAAGGCTGAGGCCGAGAAGTTCGAACAGGAAAAGCAGGCTGATGCCCGCAAGGCAGTAGCTGAGGCGGAGATGTACGCAAAGCTTAAGGAAGCCGAAGGTATCAAGGCAGTCGGTGAGGCTGAGGCCGCAGCGATCGCTGCAAAGGGTATCGCCGAGGCTGAAGCTATCGACAAGAAGGCTGAGGCTATGAAGAAGTACGGCCAGGCAGCCATGACCGAGATGATCGTCAACAAGCTGCCCGAGATGGCTAAGGCTGTTGCCGAGCCTCTTGCGGCTATCGATAAGATCACCATCATCGACGGCGCGAACGGCTCCGAAACCGGCGTGGGCACCATGGGCGGATATGTTCCCGCAGTGCTCGCGAAGACTATCGAGACCATCAAGGAAACTACGGGTTTTGATATCACCGAGATCATGAAGGCCGAGACCTACGACGCAAAGGTTAACAAGAACGTTAATCTGACAGGTCTGGAGAATGCCGGAAACGTAACGATCAAGACAGAATAAAGGATATTACAAGACATGGGGACGGTTCTTTTGTCTGCGCACTTCGCAGACAAAAGAACCGTCCCCATGTCTTCCCGTGTCTTGTTGGTGGTGACAGGCACCATTGATTTACATAGCCAGATCCACATGCTGGATAGTGCCGACATCGCCTGATTCCCTAAGATAGATGCCGGTCCTGCGGATCGCGCCGAGGGTGGAATTCGTGCCGTCCTTGAGGCTGAACTCGGTGCTCGCGCTGCCCAGATATATCGCTCCGACATCGGCTTCCTTGAGGTCTATGAGACGGTCGTTGCCGTCCTTGTCTCTGGTCCAGACTTTAAGCTGCGAGTAGATCGAATCGTTCTCATCTATCCATGCGTTGCCGTCTTCGTCGTAGGCTGCCAGATCCGCGAATCCGTTGCCGGAGGCTGTCCCGAAGAGCTCGCTGCCGTTGTCGATCGTACCGTTTCCGTTTTTGTCGAGCGCCAGGAATCCGCTGCCTTCGCCGGCAAAGGAGATATCCTCCTTTTTGCCGTCATTGTCCAGATCGAACTTGAACTTGACGTCGGACAGACCTGCGAATTTATTGTCGATATTGATGATCAGGGGATCGGTAACTATATAGCTTTCTGCGGTAAGCGACTCGAATTTGGCAGTAAATGAACGTGACATCGAGAGCTCCACGCCGAAATCGATCTTTCGGCCGTCCTCGGTGTATGCGAGACCGGTGGTGCTGAAGGAAGTGTACTCGCTCTCGTTGTGCATGGCGCTTACTGCGGTGATTTTCTGCCATGTGGTGCCCGAAACGTTCGTGCCTACCTTGAGCGCGGCAACTTTTTCCGCAGATACCGAAAAGCTTGCGGACGCGCCGCGGATCTGCATTATCATATCAGCTTTTTTAATGTTGCTGCTGCGCAGATCGAGCGCCTTCGCGTGATCAAGTTCTTCGAGATCGATGGGCTCGGGCTTGCCCTTGCCGTTCAGAGCGGCCAGAAGCTTGCGGAGCAGTTTGATCTGCAGATCGGTCTCGTCGCTGATCTCAAAGTTGGGGCGCATCCTGTCCTCGCGCATGCGCTCGAGCATGTGGCGGACGCTGTTCTGTTCGTTCTCCTTGCGGCGCTGTTCGGCGTCGAGCTCCTCCTGCTTCTGGAAATCGCGCAGTCCCGCAACGGTATTGCCTTCATGGTGCTTCGCGTAAGCTTCGGCTGCTTCGCGCGCGCCCGACGAACGGGTAATGAGCTGGAGAGAATCATAGGTGTTGGACTCACTGTAGAGGTGTTCCGAATTCATAGCTATAGAGCTGCCTGCAATCTTCATATCGGGTCTCCTTTCCCTGAACATGCAAAAGAGTGTATGGAAATCCTTTTCCACACGCAAATATGATATCCCGGACATTTTAACCGGTAAAAGAGCATAGTACGGGTATTCCGGTATTATATATATCGGACGGATGAGACGGATTATTAATACGGACGGATATTGACAGAAAAGATTTTATATGATATCATAATGATATCAAAAGGAGGTGTTCTTCAATGACGGAGAAAATATACACTACAAAGAAAAACGGAATGACGGCACTGCTGCTCACACTGCTGCTGATGGCAGGCGGCATAGCATGCATCGTTTACGGAGCGACAGAAGAGTCCATGCTTCTGTTCCTTGGATTGGCTATCGTATTCATCGGATGGATACCTTTCCTGGGACTGAGGATCTTAAAGCCTCAGGAGGCACTTGTGCTCACGCTTTTCGGTCAGTATAAGGGCACGATCAGGGGCGACGGTTTCTACTTTGTCAATCCTTTCTGCTCGGCCATAAACCCCGCTGCATCCACCAAACTGGCACAGAGCGGCGAGAGCGGACCTGCGTCACCGATACCCGGACTTAAGTTCGGCGCGGACGGCAGCACCGCCATTTCTCCCGAGATGTTCTCAAAGAAAATATCGCTGAAGGCCATGACGCTCAACAACGGCAGACAGAAGATCAACGACTGCCTCGGTAATCCCGTGGAGATCGGTATCGCGGTGATCTGGCGTGTTGTCGATACCGCAAAGGCAGTGTTCAACGTAGACAACTATAAGGAATATCTCTCGCTCCAGTGTGATTCGGCCCTGCGCAATATCGTCAGGATATACCCTTACGATGTGGCTGTGAATGTCGACACCACAGGCGATGGACAGGCCGATGAGGGGAGCCTGAGAGGCTCCGCGGAGGTTGTTGCCGAGCGCATCAAGAATGAGATCCAGAGCAAGGTCAACGACGCCGGCCTCGAGATCATCGAAGCCAGGATCACATACCTCGCGTACGCTCCCGAGATCGCGTCCGTAATGCTTCAGCGCCAGCAGGCATCGGCAATCATCGACGCGAGAAAGATGATCGTTGACGGTGCTGTTGGCATGGTCGAGATGGCTCTCGAGAGACTGAACGAGAAGCAGACCGTAGTGCTCGACGAGGAAAGAAAGGCAGCCATGGTTTCGAACCTGCTCGTGGTTCTTTGCGGCAACCACGATGCGCAGCCTGTAGTTAATTCGGGCAGCCTCTACTGATGGGTGAAAAAAAACAGGTTCCGCTCCGCCTTTCGGAAAAGCTGTATGAGGCTATCGCCGCATGGGCCGAGGACGATTTCAGATCGGTAAACGGCCAGATAGAGTATCTGCTGACCGAATGCGTGAAGCAGCGGAAGAAAAACGGAAAGTACGTCGGTGAAGAGATCGATGTGCCTCCGGAATTGGATATTGAATGATTTTTTGTGGCTTTCGATCGGACTACGGTCGGAGTATTGTCACGGTGAATGAAAACACGCTCGCTACCTTCGCTGGGCTGCGCACTGATTGAGCCGGTGATTTTTCCGGCGATACTTATTGAGGCGCGAAGCGAGTCAATAAGGGTGCCATTCTGGAGAAGATTGGTCGCCTTCGAGCGTGCACAGTGCTTGCGCAGCTCAGTCGCTCACTATCGTTTTCATATCATCCGTAACAATACTCCGATCTCTTTTACTGATAGCCTGACATAAGATCTTATAGATCATTTATTCTCGGATTCGAACCAAAGGCGATCTCGTGTGGGCGACGTACCTGCACATTGAATTGAATGAGGGATGGGGGAATCAGTAATAATTGTCTGAGAGAGAAGGTTGTGATAGAATTAGGGAAGACAATGCATGATCGGATATGCAAATTCGGATATGTAAAGGAGCCGCACTGCGCGGCCCGGCCGGGATCGGTGACGAGAACGGCGGGGGTAATGACATGACTATTAGGGAAAAGATCGATAATAAAAAAGTCCTGATCTGGGGCTATGGGCTTGAGGGAAAGTCGGCGAAGCGTTTTATCGAGACGCATTGCGCTCCGGCGAGTCTTGAGGTTTTTGAGGGAAAGCAGAGTGACCTTGATGAGGATGCTTACGATGTGATTATCAAGAGCCCGGGTATCCCCACAGATCATTTTAACGACAAATATACCGCGGCGACGGATCTGTTCCTTTCGGAGTTTGCTCCGCAGACGATCGGTATTACAGGCACGAAGGGCAAGAGCACGACATCCTCGCTGTTGTACCACATCCTTAAGGAATGCAGCGGCAGGCCCGTTTTCCTGGTGGGCAATATCGGCGTTCCGTGCCTCGATATCTATGACGACATCACGCCCGATTCGATCATAGTTTTCGAGATGAGCTGTCATCAGCTCGAGCATGCGTACTATTCGCCGCATGTGGCCGTGATGCTGAATATTTACGAGGACCATCTCGACCGCTACGGCACAAAGGAGCGCTACTTTGAGGCGAAAAAGAATATCACGCTGAAGCAGACGGCAGGCGATCATTTCATAGTCGGTGACCAGGTGCCGCAGATCAAGACCGACGCGAAGGTCTGGATCATTCCGTTCATGGGCGGACCGCGTTTTGAGATGGCGCTCAAGGGCTCACACAACCAGATCAACGCGTTTTTCGCGTATGTCATCGCAAAGGATCTGTATGGCTGTGATGACGCGGCGCTCCGCGCTTCGATCGCGGAATTTACCGGACTGCGCCATAGGCTCGAGTATATCGGCAATGTGGGAGGCATAGATTTTTACGACGATTCGATCTCCACGATACCGGAGGCCACGATCGCTGCGGCGAAGAGCGTTCCGAACGTGCACACGCTGCTGATCGGAGGCATGGACAGGCATATAGATTACGATGTTCTGGTTGGTTTTATCCGTGAGCATGGGGAGCTGGACTACATTTTCATGTATGAGTCCGGATACCGCATATATGAGGATGTGAAGCAGTATCCGAACTGCGTGGCGGTTGCGGATCTGAAGGCTGCGGTGGCGGAGGCAAAGAGCAGGACGCCTGTGGGAAAGGCCTGCATTCTTTCGCCGGCGGCCGCTTCGTACGGATATTTTAAGAATTTCGAGGAACGCGGCGACGTATTTGCGAAGCTGGCGCACGGCAATCTGTGACCTGTCAGACCGGATAATTCCTGGATCGGAGATTTTTGACCGGCGGGACCGGAAGTCCCCGGATTGGCGATCTTTGACCTGCAGGACCCGAAATACGCAGATCTTAATAGGAGTTATATGGATAAAACGGTACTTACTTTCACCGGAGATATCGGATTTGACCACTTTATGGCGGGCAAATGGGAGGACGAAAACCTGATAGCGGATGATGTTCTGGCATATCTGGCGGCTTCGGACCATGTGATCGCGAATGTCGAAGGCCCTCTCGTGGATGCGGCTTCGGCGAAGCTCATGCAGGCAGCCGAGATGCGCCTGATGCACACGATCGATCCGGCGGCCGTATCCGTGTTTCACAAAATGCACGCCGATATCTGGAATCTCTGCAACAATCATATCATGGATGCGGGCCAGGAGGGCCTGGCTCTTACGCTCGAATGCGCGAAGAAAAACGATGCGAAGACACTCGGCGTCGGCATGAACACAGACGAGGCCTGCAAGCCTGTATATCTCGACGAAGCAGGCGGCATAGGCATGTTTGCCGTAGGGTACCGCCGCGGCTGCAAGCCCGCGGGACCCGATAAGGGAGGATGCCTCAACTGGAACGAGACAGACACGATCCGCAGGATCATCGGGGAGATCAAGAGCAGATGCCGCTGGTGCATCGTTGTTTCGCACGGAGGCGAGGAGTTTACCGCACTCCCGACACCCTACACCCGCGATAGATATCTAGAATACCTCGATATGGGAGCGGACGCGGTCGTATGCCACCATCCTCATGTTCCGATGAACTGGGAAAAGGTCGGGGACAAATACATTTTCTACTCGCTCGGCAATTTTATTTTCGATACCCCGTACCAGCGTTCCCAGTTCTACACCGAGAGCGGCGTGGTGTTGAAGCTGATATTCTCCGAAGACAGTTATGATTTCGAAGCCCTCGGGGTAAGGGTGGACCGCGATGCAGAGCGCATAGTTTCGGCGCCGCTTCCCGATATCTTCACCGAGGTACCGGAAGACGAGTATAAGAAGCTTGCACCCCTTTCGGCGAAGGCTTTCGTGGCCGCCACAAAGCGCCAGCAGATATTCATGTATCCCGACAGATATTCCGCTGCGACCACCGAAGAGGAGTGGCGCGAGAATTTCTGGAACGACATGCGCTCGGGCCGCGTGCCGGGCGAGGCTCTGGACTTTCAGATCGTTTGCCCGCTCGCCGATGAGGCGGAAAGGGGTGAGTGGAAGGACAGCCGGCTCGAAAAAGTGAAGGACTATATCCTCAAAATGATGTGAAGAGTAATGCGACCTGTTAATTAAGGGGGAAGGGGTTATATGAAAAACTGCAAAATTGCGCTGGTTGCATTTTTATCATTCTTAATGATCATAGGAATCCTGTATGTGTGTTTTGGCAGAGGCGGCATTGTGACCGCATTCAGCGAAGAAGACTTTAACGCGTTCAATTATTTATACTATCGCGAAATCGGAGATGAGACTGAGGCTAGTGCAGAGATCATTTTGAGGTATGCAGATCCGGAGAAGCTGCATAGATTATTCAACGTTCTCAGTAATCTGAAGTACAAAAGCAAAGAAGCAATGAAGGAAGCGGGAGGGTATTCATTCACTATTTCTTTATACAACAGACAGCAGGAGACAGATCGGAAAAAGATAAAAATCCTCTCAGACACTGAGATCTGCATAGGTGACGAGCTGTATCATCTGAAAAAAGGACAGATGAACCCCGGAGAAATAAGGGGCATATTGGATGATATAAAAGAATACGGAGAAAAAACAGAAACTTCGGAAGTGATCAGAGGGCTTGAGGAATTTGTTGCGCAATTTACGAAGAAGCCGGTCCTTTATTCGTTTACACAGGAGAATACGGAAGCTGTCCTCGTATTTATTGTCCATTATCTGGAGCAGAAAGCAGATCTGCGGCTAGAGTATGAACCTGACTATGCCCGGTATACTACCTATATTTCCAATATTCAGGAGGATATAGACCGGCTTTTTGACATAAACGGGATTACAGGCTTTATGGCAGGCGAGATATACGGATACGGAGACCGGATACTGTTCTATAAGCACTGGATCCCTTATGGCGGAAATCCGATTTTGGAAAATGTGTACATAAAAGACGGAAGATACATATGTGAGGGATATATTGACGGAGTTCCGCCTTATGTCTCCGGTGTTGACTCCGATATTGTAATCAGACGCT
Organism: Lachnospiraceae bacterium; assembly: GCA_016288005.1. Taxonomy (GTDB): domain Bacteria; phylum Bacillota; class Clostridia; order Lachnospirales; family Lachnospiraceae; genus RUG11977. The sequence continues at coordinate 31,797 of JAEEXY010000025.1, read as the reverse complement.
TTGTCGCGGCTGTTTCTTTGAATGAGGACGGAGCGTATCGGATGTATGAGTTTGAATGTATACCTTAGGAGTTAGTCAATGATCGGTTACTATTCAAAGGTCAATGTCAAAAAGTGCTTGCATTCACTATATTAAAGTGTTAAGATGATACATGGTAATTATTGTTCAGCATGGGAGTGGGCCGCGAGGTCCACTCCCAAAGTTTTGAAAAGGAACGAAAATGGCGAAGAGAGAAGAGTATGAAAAGCGGACGGAGGCGCTGCTGCAGCCCATCGTCGATGAGATGAAGCTTGAGCTCGTGGACGTCGAGTACGTTAAGGAGGGCTCCGACTACTATCTGCGTGCCTACATCGACAAAGAGGGCGGCGTAAACATCGGAGACTGCGAGGCGGTCAGCAGGAGACTCAGCGACCTGCTCGATGAAAAGGATTTCATCGCGGACGCTTATATCCTGGAGGTCAGCTCGCCGGGACTCGGCAGACAGCTTAAAAAGGATAAGGATTTCGTGAGGGAGAACGGCAAAGAGGTTGAGCTGAAGCTCTACAAGGCAGTCGGCGGGACCAAGGAGTATGTCGGCATCCTCTCGGGCTTTGACGATAAGACCGTTAAGATCACGATCGACGGGACAGAGACCGCGTTTGACCGCGAGAATATCGCTAAGATCGCGCTCACTATAGATTTTTGAGATCAATCCCGGAAAAGGGATAGACATAAAAAAAGCAGTATAAGCGAAGTAATTCGCGAAACACCGAATAAGGAGGACAATGGAAAATGGCAGGCAACAAAGAACTGATCGAGGCTCTCGATCTGATAGAAAAGGAGAAGGACATAAGCAAGGAAGTCATGCTTGAAGCTATCGAGAATTCGCTTCTCGCGGCGTGCAAGAATGAGTTCAACGGCAAGGTTGACAACATCCACGTGAACATCAACCGTGAGAACGGCGCCGTTTCGGTTTACGCTACAAAGCTTATCGTTGATGAAGTGAACGATCCCGATGAGGAGATCACGCTGGAGGAGGCAAAAGAAAAATTCCCCCGCAGAAAGCTCTCGGTCGGAGATGAGGTCAACATCGAAGTTACACCCAAGGATTTCCAGAGGATCTCGGCACAGAAGGCAAAGCAGACCGTAGTGCAGAAGATCCGTGAGGAGGAGCGCAAGGTGCTCTTCAACCAGTATTCAAACATTGAGCACGAGGTTGTTACCGGCGTTGTACAGCGTTATGTAGGCAACAACATCAGCATTAATCTCGGAAAGGCGGACGCGATCCTTACCGAGGCCGAGCAGATCCCCGGCGAGCATTTCCGTCCCACCGAGCGCATCAAGGTTTACGTGCTCGAGGTTAAGGACAATACAAAGGGACCCAGGATCTCCGTTTCGAGAACACACAAGGAGCTGGTTAAGCGCCTGTTCGAGGAAGAGGTTACCGAGGTTCATGACGGCATCGTTGAGATCAGGAGCATTGCCCGTGAGGCGGGTGCCAGAACGAAGATGGCAGTCAGCTCGAACGACCCCAACGTTGATCCCGTAGGCGCATGCGTAGGCCTTAACGGCGCGAGAGTAAACGCTATCGTCAATGAGCTCAGAGGCGAGAAGGTCGACATCATCGAATGGAACGACGATCCCGCGCTGCTCATCAGAAACGCGTTAAGTCCCGCACAGGTTGTTTCGGTAGTTGCGGACGAGTATGAGAAGTCGGCCAGGGTTATCGTTCCCGATTTCCAGCTTTCGCTGGCGATCGGAAAGGAAGGCCAGAACGCGAGACTTGCGGCCAGACTTACCGGTTATAAGATCGATATCAAGAGTGAATCACAGGCAGAGGACAATTATTGATGGCAGTTAAAAAGATTCCGATGAGAAAGTGCACGGGCTGCGGAGGCATGTTCCCGAAGAAGGAACTCATCCGCGTGATACTTACGCCCGAAGATGAGATAGAGCTGGACAGGACAGGCAGAAAGAACGGCCGCGGCGCATATGTGTGCGGCAATAAGGATTGCCTGACCAAGGCCCTTAAGTCAAAGGGGCTCGAAGCGAGCCTTAAGCACGCGATACCTCAGGAAGTACGTGAGAAACTGCTGAAGGAGCTTGAAGACGGTGAAGAAGAATAACGATAAACCCGAGGTTATCCTCAAAGGCGAAGCGGCGGACGCGAAGATATATTCGCTCCTCGGTCTCTCCAAAAAGGCCGGCTTTGCGCAGGGAGGCGAGTTCCTGACCGAGAAGGCGGTGAAGTCCTTTAAGTCATCGCTGATACTGGTAGCGGACGACGCTTCCGCCAATACCAAGAAAAACTTCTCGGACATGTGTGCCTTTTACAAGGTTCCGTTCTATACCTTCGGAACGAAGGATGAACTCGGACATTCGATAGGAACCGAATTCAGGGCATCGGTTACCATTAACAACGCCGGTATGGCGAAGAAAATCATAGATCTACTCGAAAACAAATAGCATGAGATGCCGATCATATTCGGCTAGGTGGAGGAAAATAAAGATATATGGCCAAGATTAGGATACATGAACTGGCAAAGGAAATACTGGAGAAAAACGCGGAGGCTGACGCTAAAACGCTTACTCAGGACATCCTGAAGATCCTTCAGGATGCCGGCAGCGATGCGAAGAACCATATGAGCACCGTTACCGACGAAGAAGCAGATAAGATCAGAGCCGCTTTCTCGGGTTCGGGAAAGGCAAAGAAGCCCGCAAAGGCCGCAGAGCCGCACAACGACCCCGAAAAGGCCGAAGCGCCCGTAAAGACCGCTTCGGAAAAGCCCGCAGCCAAGCCTGAAAAGGCTCCCGCAAAAGAGGGCGGCGAGGCACGGCAGCAGGCAAAGACACAGAACGCGCAGGGCGGACAGGGTGTTGCCAACAGGCGCGGTGTTCTGCGTTCGCGCGACGGCAGGGAGATATACTACCGTGTTGCGCAGGACGGCAGACTCATCAATGTTGAGAACAACAAGCCCCTGCCCTTTAAGATGAACCAGGAAGGCATCATCATCGGACAGGACGGACGTCCGATCACGCGCAAGCCTTCGGGCAGTCAGCCCGCCAGGCCCGCCGTACCTCCGATGAACCAGGTATTCGACGGTCGTTCGGAGCGTGACAAGCAGCGTGCGGCAAACAACGCGCAGAATAAGGCTATCGGTCCCAAGGGCGCTCTGACCAACGCGCTCGGCGACAAGATCAGCGCGTTCGCGGATCAGATCGATCCTTCCGCGCCCGTTGTAAATAATGAGAACCGTCAGAAAAAGAAGAAGACGGATGCGGATTTCCCGCTTCCGGTACTTCCCGACGATTTTAAGAACGGAAAAGCATCCGTGCAGGAGCCTGAGAATACCGCACCCGCAGAGACACCCGCGGTTGAGCCTCAGACCGAGCCCGAGCCCGCACCCGCAGTTTCGGCAGCGCCCGAAGCACCCGCTGCGGAACCCAAGTCTCTGGTCAATCCCATTGTGCACGGCAATATTTTCGATAATCCCACCGTTATCCGTCATGAGAGACCTCAGGGCGGTCAGACAGGTCAGACCGGACAGCGCACGTATTCTTCGGACCGTCCCCAGCAGGGCGGACAGCGCGGCGACCGTCGCGGACAGAATAACGGCTCTTACCGTGAGGGTGAGAGAACATACTCATCCGACCGTCAGGGCAGACCTTACGGTGACAGACCTCAGCGTCAAGGCCAGGGACAGGGCCAGGGCGAGCGTCGTCCTTACGGCGACAGGCCTCAGGGCGAGCGTCGTCCCTACGGCGACAAGCCCCAGGGCGAGCGCCGTCCTTACGGTGACAGACCTCAGGGCCAGGGCGGACGTCCTTTCGGCGGAGCCCAGGGCGGCGGCAGAGGCTTTGGCGGCGGCCAGGGCGGATTCGGAGACAAGGATAAGGACGATGCACCCCGCAAGTTCCCTCCGCGCAAGAACGACAAGTCTTCGGGCGGCGCGGGCAAGCCTGACTTTGTAACCGATCCCGGTAAGGGAAAGCGCGATCAGCGCAGAAAGAATAACGATAATTTCAAGGACGGCAAGAACAATCGCGCCGATTTCGATGATGACAATATCAAGAAGGGCAAGAAGGATCCCAACCGCAAGGGCGCGTTCCAGAAACCCGTTGCGAAGCCCAAGGTAGAGGTTGAGGACGAGATCAAGACGATCGTTGTTCCCGAGGTCATTACGATCAAGGAGCTGGCCGACAAGATGAAGCAGAACGCATCCGCCCTCATCAAGAAGCTGTTCCTTGCGGGCAAGATGGTTACGGTCAACTCAGAGCTTTCATTCGAAGAGGCTGAGGAGATCGCTCTCGATTACGAGATCATATGCGAGAAGGAAGTTAAGGTTAATATCGTCGAGGAGCTCCTTAAGGAGGCTGATGAGGACGAGGCACTGCTGCAGAAGCGTCCTCCCGTTGTCTGCGTAATGGGTCACGTTGACCACGGTAAGACTTCACTCCTTGACGCCATCAGAAAGACAAACGTTACCGCGCGCGAGGCGGGCGGCATCACACAGCACATCGGTGCTTATATGGTTGAGATCGGCGGCAGGAAGATCACCTTCCTCGATACGCCCGGACATGAGGCATTTACCTCGATGCGTATGCGCGGCGCACAGTCGACGGATATCGCCATTCTGGTAGTTGCGGCGGACGACGGCGTTATGCCCCAGACCGTTGAGGCTATCAACCATGCGAAGGCAGCAGGCGTTTCGATCATCATCGCCATCAACAAGATGGATAAGCCCGGTGCCAATATCGACCGCGTAAAGCAGGAGCTGACCGAGTACGAGCTCGTTGCCGAGGACTGGGGCGGAGATACCGTTATGGTTCCCGTTTCGGCAAAGACCGGCGAGGGCATCGAGAACCTTCTCGAGATGGTGCTCCTTACCGCGGATGTGCTTGAACTTAAGGCCAATCCCAACAGAAAGGCACGCGGCGTGGTTATCGAGGCCAAGCTGGATAAGGGCCGCGGCCCCGTTGCTACCGTTCTGGTACAGAAGGGCACGTTAAATGTCGGCGAGACCGTTGTTATCGGTTCCGTTCACGGTAAGGTACGCGCGATGGTCGACGATAAGGGACGCAAGGTCAAGGAGGCCACTCCTTCGACACCCGTTGAGCTGCTCGGCTTAAACGGTGTTCCCGCTGCAGGCGAGGTCATGATGGCCGTTGCGGACGAGAAGGAAGCAAGGACCATCGCGGAAGCGTTCATTGCGCAGAGCAAGGAACAGCTCATCGCCGAGTCCAAGAAGAATACTACCCTCGAGAGTCTGTTCTCACAGATCCAGGAGGGCGAGATCAAGAACCTCAATATCATTATCAAGGCCGACGTTATGGGCTCTGTCGAGGCTGTTAAGCAGTCTCTCGTCAAGCTCAGCAACGACGAGGTTGCCGTACGCGTCATCCACGGCGGCGTAGGAAATATCAACGAGAGCGATGTCAATCTTGCGGCCGCTTCCGACGCGATCGTTATCGGCTTCAACGTTAAGCCCGACAACACCGCGAAGGATATCGCGGAGCATGAGAACATCGACATCAAGCTCTACAAGGTAATCTACAACGCCATCGACGATATCGAGGCGGCCATGAAGGGCATGCTGAAGCCCGTTTACCAGGAGAAGGTTATCGGACATGCGGAAGTACGTCAGCTGTTCAAGTCTTCGGGCGTCGGCGTGATCGCAGGTTCCTTTGTTCTCGACGGAAAGATCACCCGCGGCTGCTCGGCACGCATCACGCGTGAGGGCACTCAGATCTTCGAAGGCGCTTTGGCTTCGCTCAAGCGCTTCAAGGATGATGTCAAGGAAGTTGCTGCCGGTTACGAGTGCGGTCTTGTATTTGAGAAATTCACGGATCTGGCAGAGCTTGATCAGGTTGAATTCTACGTAATGGAGGAAGTTCCCAGAAACTGAAAGGCAGGCGATCTACATGCGTAAGAACAGTGTAAAAATGATCAGGATAAATCGCGAGTTCCAGCGCGAGCTCTCGACACTTATTTCCATGGAGGTAAAGGATCCGCGCATCAGTCCCATGACGAGCGTTGTCAGCGTTGACGTTGCGCCCGATCTGAAGACTTCCAAGGTATATGTGAGCGTGCTCGGCGACGCACAGGCACAGAAGGATACCCTGGCGGGGCTCCGTTCCGCGGCATCCTTCCTGCGCAGCCAGCTGGCGCACAATCTCAATCTTCGCAACACTCCCGAGCTGACCTTTGTTATGGACCAGTCGATCGAATACGGCGTGAACATGTCGCATATGATCGAGGATGTGATCGAGCACGACGAGGCTAAATATGTGCCCGATCCCTTCGGCGGGGACGATACCGAAACAGAGGAAGAGGACGAGGGTTACGAAGAGCTTTGAACGGCAGGCAGAATTGCGATGCCGGGAATGAAGTGGAAGGTTTTATTAGAGTTATATGTTTGATAAAGAAATAATGTGGCAGTCTGTAAGTGAGGCTGCGAGAGTCGGCATCGCGGGGCATATACGCCCCGACGGCGACTGCATCGGCTCATGTCTGGCTATGTACAACTATATCACCGAAAACTACGGATGCAGCGTTACGGTGTATATTGAGGAACTGCCGGAAAAATACGGTTTTCTTGCCGGAAGCGACAGCATCGACCTCAGTTTTAAGGATACCGGGAACTTCGATGTTTTCTTCGCGCTGGACTGCGGAGATGAGGAACGGCTCGGCAAGGCCGCTAAGTTTATGAAAAAAGCGGTGCATTCATACTGCATCGATCATCACAAGACAAATACGGGATATGCGCATGAGAACCTGATCGTGCACGACGCGGCGGCGACCGCCGAGGTTCTGTACGACCTTATGGATCCGGCCCGCATATCGAAAAATGTCGCTGAGTGCCTGTACCTCGGCATCGTGCATGATACCGGAGTTTTCAAGCATTCGAACACTACGAAGCATACGATGGAAACGGCCGGAGCGCTGCTGACATACGGTGTTTCGAGCGCCCGCATCATCGACGGGACATTTTATGAAAAGACCTATCTGCAGAACCAGATCCTCGGCAGATGCCTGATGGAGAGCATACTCTGCATGGACGGCAAGGTCATCATTTCATCACTCGACAGAAAGGTCCAGATGCTCTACGGACTCGTGAGCAGCGATACCGACGGAGTGATAGACCAGCTGCGCGAGACAAAGGGCGTTGAGGTCGCCATATTGCTGAAGGAGATGAATCCACGTGTATGGCGCGTGAGCATGCGCTCACAGGAGGAAGTCAATGTCGCGACGATCTGCAGCAAGTTCGGCGGAGGCGGGCACATCAGGGCCGCAGGCTGCATGCTGAACGGCTCGGTGCATGACGTGATCAATACGCTGACCAGGGAGATAGAGATGCAGCTCGGGCCGCATACTCCCGGCGGGATCGAAAACTAACTCCGAACGGTAAAATTAAACAGCATGATCAAAAAAGCGGATTTTGGTCCGCTTTTTTATGAAAGACGGTTATGAGTTTTTACAGACGGACTCATAGCTGTCTGAGCATTCGGAAGGATGATAATTTGAACGGAATAATCAACATTTACAAGGAGCGCGGATATACGTCGCACGATGTGGTGGCGCGGCTTCGCGGCATCACCGGACAGCGCAAGATGGGGCATACCGGAACGCTCGATCCCGATGCGGAGGGCGTACTGCCCATATGTCTCGGCACGGCGACCAAGGCCTGCGATGTGCTCACCGACAAGTCAAAAAGCTACGAAGCGGTGATGGTGCTGGGTATCGCGACGGATTCGCAGGACATATCGGGCAGCATCACAGCGCGCGCGGATGAAGCCGAACTGAGGGCTCTCACCGACGAGCGCATCCGTGAGGCGATCATGAGCATGGTCGGAGAGTACGATCAGCTCCCGCCTATGTTTTCCGCGGTAAGACAGGGCGGACAGCGCTTATACGAGCTGGCGCGCGCCGGGAAAGAAGTCGAGCGGCAAACGAGACATGTCGAGATCGGCGCCATCGAGATCACCTCGGATATAGTCAGATGCAAGGCCGAGGATGAATTCAGCGCGGATGATCTCTCGGACAACAGCAAGCTCAAAAAATACATCGGGCGTGCCCGCGACGAGCAGGGCAGGTTCGAGCGCTACTCGGGCTGCATATACAATGAGATGGCGCGCGACACATACGTGATCAGGGTCGCGTTCGCGATAGAGTGCTCGAAGGGCACATATGTCAGGACCGTATGCAACGATATCGGCGAAAAGCTCGGAGTGCACGCCTGCATGGAAAGGCTCGTGCGCACGCGTGTATCGGGATTTAAGGTCGAGGATTCGTTCATGCTGCGCGAGGTCGAGGACCTGGTCCGCGAGGGCAAGCTCGAGGAGCATATCATCTGCGCCGACAGCTGTTTCACTGACTATGAGCGACTCGATACAAAGGCCAAATACGACGATCTGCTGGCCAACGGAAACCAGCTGTGGTTCAGGCATTTTTCGCAGTATATCACCGAGCCCCCTTCGCCTGTACGGGTTTATTCGAGCAAGGGAGAGTTCCTCGGGATATACGAGTACCTCGAAGGCCGCAACAAGTACACACCGATAAAGGTTTTCAGCGATGATAATAATAAATGACGCAGATTTCAGATTCAAAGATACCTGTGTGACCGTGGGCAAGTTCGACACGCTGCACATCGGGCACAAGGCGCTGATGGAGCGCATGGAAGAGTTCCGAAAGAAGGGGCTCTCCGCCGTGGTCCTGAGGCTCGAGATGCCGGAGAAGGGAAAGGGATCGGAATCCAATATCAGGACAGAGAAGGAGCGCATCGAGCTGCTCGAGGCCCTGGGGATCGACATCTATATCCGTCTGCCCTTTACCGAACAGGTCGCTCATATGAGCGCCGAGAGCTTTATCAAAAATATCCTCGTGGACAGGCTCGGAGTGGGCGCTATGGTGGTCGGAGACGATTTCAGATTCGGATACGAGCGTGCGGGAGATACCGCCATGCTGAAGAGCGAAGGAGAGAAATACGGCTTTGAGACCGTAGTGCTGGAGAGAATTAAGTATGACGGGCAGACCGTCAGCAGCAGTCTGATAAGAGAGCTCATCCGGGAAGGAAAGCTGGATGAGGCATATAAGATGCTGGGGTAAAGGCAGAGATTGTATTTATAGATTATTCTGTACTAGTTTGCAGTCTGACTAGACGCAGCTTTCGTTCATCATTACGCAAAAAGTATTCGTCACCATATAAACGTATGAAGTTTTGGATTATGTCAACCTGAGAAGTGTTTGTTGTTCGTAATGAATTCGCCAGAACTTCCATATCCTGTATATCTTTGGGACGGAAAGATACTATTTTCATGCAATACAGATCAATGTCGCAAGCTACATAGACATCCAGAATATCACCATAGTTGCGGTAAAACTCTGCCTTTTCAAACAGGGCAAAGGAAAAAGAATCGGAGTGCATAACATCGGTGTTGATCCAATCTGCAGGTAGATTATATTTTTTGGCAATTTGTGTGCAGCATGAATATAGATTGTTCTGCTCCCGAAAACAGACATCGATATCGACGGTGGAACGTCCGTCTCTAAACTTAAGTGCCATAGCAGCACCACCAACGACCAATATTCTGTGTTTGCCCAGACCTGTTTTTATTAATTCGTCGGCAAGCATAGAAAAATAAAAATCTATATTCTCTCTGTCCAGATATTCTTCATCTGTCAAATGTCCCATTTACAGCCTCCTGAACATTTGTGATCAATAAACCTCTGTTCAAAAAAGCAGGGATGGCTTTTTTGAGTTCTTCTTCCAAGACAGTCTTGTCGCCGTATTTATAGTAAAGCAGATAAGTATACGGATCTAACACAAGATCGTTTGTCTTACGTGTGTTTTGCCGTTCAATCCCATTGATATAATCAAGGAAAGCCAGCAGATATCGCTTATTGAGTCCGCGGTATTTGGTTGTATCATATTTTTCACTGAAAACATCGATCGACAGAGTCTTATAATCATGCGCCACCGTTGACATAAAGAGGGTGTAATCTTCATAGTTCACATTTTTAACTGGACGATATGTTCTGTGAATGCCAAGAATTCTTGAATAGATATCTAACTTTGAGCGTATGACATGGATGCTCTGTTCTGTTTTTTTTCTGTCTTTAATCATCCTGCAAACATCGGATATGTCGTCAGGTTTAACATACCGACTCCTGACATGATCACCGTCTCTGTATTGCAGATAGCAGTATTCTCTGCCGTTGATAATACGCCTGCGAAGCGTACCCTTAGGCATCATTTCCAGTTTGTTCTCCAGTTTTGACAACTCTTTTTTTAATGAAACATATGCATCTGAGTAATTGTCCATACACAACACCTCAAAGAAAAAATCTATTAATGTAGGGTAATTGTATATCACATCAGTCTGTTTTGTCAATAAAAGAAAGGCATAGAACCCGTTGTGATGAGCTCTATGCCTTTTTCCTATCTCTTTTTGTTGATGTAATCCGTCAGCCTGTATATATTCCCCGCCCTGCCGTTCAGGAAATCCCGTATGCACCTGATCGACGCATAGCCGCCGTTTACGGCATTGTCGGTGCTGCCGCTGCCGGGATAGCGGGCGAAGAATTGGTCGTACAGAGGGGCGTAGATCGCTTCATACTCGGCCAGCCGCGCAAGAGCGGTTTCTTTTTCAAAGCAGCTCTCGGAAAGGGCTGTGAGGCGGGCGCAGAAACGGTCTTTGAAGCCCTTGTTGGTCATGAGCCAGGCGAAGCAGAGGACTGCGGGATTGTTGGTGCCGCGGTCGAGCAGGCCCTCGGGCTTGTAGTTGTCCTCCTTTACCGTGTTGGTTTTGGCGTCGGAGGAGCCGCTCACGCCGCCGAACTCCATATCATAGAACATGAACCGCCAGCGTCCGTCGTAATCATCGGTGGGGGCGGCTTTCCACATTGACCAGTTTTTGCCGGGCCAGTCCCATTTGTTGTTTATCCAGCATTCGGCCGCGAAATAATCCATGACCGACTCCTCATCCACGATGCGGCAGAAAGCCTCATAATCCTCATCTGACGACAGGTCTTTGCAGCGGCTGAAGATATACTCCAGTTCGCTGAAATAATAGTCTTCCAAGGCACCCTCGGGGAGCGTGCCTTCGTCCAGTTTGTAGCCGCTCGCGTATTTTTCGGCGTCGCCCTTATAGATCACGACGCTGTCTTTATCCACTCCGTATTTGTCCTCAAACCAGTCGTCGCTGTAGTCTTCCTGCAGGACATACAGGCCCCAGTATTCGCCGTTGAGGTATACGACGCAGGGCCGGCTGCGCTGCGTTTCGCAATTGGAATTGCCCAGCAGGGACTGCCAGAAAACATCGCTGAATTTGGCAGTAAATGCGCAGTTGCCGCCGGCGCGCAGCACGAGTGTGTCGAATCTGTCCATTACTTCGCCGGCCGCGTTGGTGTAGCCTGCACCGAAGACAGGGTATTTAAAGTTTTTCTTGCCGTATTCGCCTCTGGCATACAGTCTGAAGCCTTTTTGCAGGTCTGACCTCGAGTAATTGCCCTGCACGCGCAGGCCGCAGACCTGGGAAATGACTTCGGCGGCGCCGCTGCCGTCGGCCTCGAACATCGTGACGGAGGCTTTGAGCTCCCAGGCTTTTCCGTGCTGTTTGTAATTGGCGTCCAGAGAGCGCGCGACTTCGCCGTCCTTTATCCTGCCGTTTGCCGAAATGTATTCGTTTAATGCGTCGTCAAATATCTTTCCTTTGACATAGATGCCGTTTTCGTTGTCAAACAGGCCGTCGTGCGCGGTCGCGATGCTGATGACCGACAGGGGATACCCCGCGGCGCTGCAGCTTTCGGCTATGCCGGGGATATGATCTGAGGGAATGCCGATGAAATACACCGCGCCGCTCTCGGGACCGAAGCTGCCGTCGGCGTATCTGAGGGCGGCACGGATGACAGTGCATTTATCTGCGGCGCTTTCATCAGGCGTGCTGACCGTGCTTACGAAATTGTATCCGACAGGCCCCACTGCGCTGTAATTGCCGGAAAAGAGGAGCGGATCGACGGCCGAGGCGATGTTTTCGGGGCCTGGGACCACGGCATTATCACGGATCACGCTGCGAGGCGCATAGATGCGGATCGCGGAAGTGTACTCTATAGCGGTATGGCTCTGAGCGGGATCGCTGCCGTCGAGAGTGAAGAATATGTGGCCGGAGGACGCGCCGGAACCCTCGGGGGCGGCTGCATCTGAGGCAATGCCGAGCTCTAAGTCGAACTCTTCGGGATAAAAGCCTGAGGGGAGTGAGAAAGAGATGCTTTTTTCGATAACCGGGATATCGGTCGGAACCGTGTACGCAGCCTCGGGGTGAGAGACGGGGATGCCGGGATCGGTGATCCGGTTTTGGGATTCGGTATTATCCGCAGATGCATCGGAATTATTGGCAGAGTTGTCCTGAGATGCCGCAGGATTATCGTTTATTTCGTTACCGGGAGTGGCGGTTGTTGCACCCGAGTCGGAAGACGAAGTATCTCCCGTTGAGTCTGTGCTGCCGGTATTATCAGACATGCCGTTACTGCCCGATTTGCTGCCTGTATCTATGCTTCCTGCAGTATCGGACACACTGTTACTGTCGGCAGATACACCGGCCGTTATACCTTTGTTTGTTTCATTTACATTTCCGCGTCCGTTCCCTGCACAGGCTGTCATGAAAACGACCGCCGCCATTATGATAACCGCTGGGATGATCTCCCGGAACATTTGCCTGATACTATAGCTGCTATTTCTGTATCTGATCCTCATATTTCCCCAACCTCTCGATATTTCTGAAAGATAACGTATATTCTTATTCTCCCGATACTACTATAGCTTCGCTGCCACGAAATATATATCCGACAAATCCGAGAACAACAGCATTCATTATTCGTCTTAAATAATCCTTGACAAACAGGCCTTATACGCATAAAATACAAAAGGTTGTGAACCATAGCTCAGGTATGCGGTCGCTCCGGCCGGTTCCTTAGCATTGGTCGACTTGAAAATTTTTATCAAACGGAGGAAACTAAAATGGCAGTAACAAAGGAAATGAAAGCCGAGATCGTAAGCAAGTTCGGCAAGAACGCAGAAGACACCGGTTCCACTCAGGTTCAGGTAGCTCTGCTCACCGCTAGGATCAATGACCTTACCGCACACCTTAAGGTTAACCAGAAGGACCATCACTCAAGACGCGGCCTTCTTAAGATGGTTGGTCAGAGACGTGGTCTCCTTGAGTACCTCAAGAAGACAGACATCAACGCTTATCGTGATCTGATTGAGAAGCTCGGCCTCAGAAAGTAATTTCATATTACGAAGCAAACAAAGGCTCTGTGGGATTACCCCGCAGAGTCTTTTTTTTTACTTTATGGTGACAGGCACCTTTTAGGTTAATACCTGGGAAGCGTACCGCCCTCGGTTTTCTCGAGCACTTCACCTATACGCTCATCGGCTTCTCTTAAACGCCTGTCCGAAATGCCTCCGTTCAGCTCACTGTCGGTGGGGACCACCACAAAACTGTGTGACCGGTAATGCATCACGCGGCAGGGGATATAGGAGAGGGCGGAGGTGACGGAGCCGTCCGCCGCGCGGGCGAGTTCGAGGCGCAGGATGATCGTGTCGTTATTGATATCACGCTCCATGCTCGAACAGAAATTGCCCATCGAATATATGCAGAAAACCGTGCGTCCGTCGGAAGTCTCGATAAAACGTCCGGGCTGCAGGCAGTGCGGATGCGAGCCGATTATCAGATCGGCGCCGGCTTCCGCTGTTTTTTCGGCATCGCGGATCTGGTATTCCGTGAGTTCCTCGGTATTCTCGATCCCCCAGTGGCAATATACGACCACGAACTCTGCGCCGGCGGCACGGGCGTCCGCGATATCCCGGCCGACACGCTCACTGTCATAGCGGTTGACCATGGTATCGAGCTCCTCATGGGACATGAGAGAACGCTGGTTGATCAGATGGGTATATGTAAGGATCGCGATATTGATGCCGTTCACCTCGAAGATACAGTAATTCCCGCCTGCCCCGGCCTGTTCACCGGGATACGCGGTACCCGCATTCGCGAAATGATAACGGTCCAGATTATCCTTTGTCTCGATGATCCCTTCCGCACCGTAGTCGCAGCAGTGATTGTGCGCGGTCAGGAGCATATCAAAACCGGCCTTTTTCAAAGCGCAGAGCAGCCCTGCGGGAGCGTTGCAGACAGGAGTGCCGTTGTCGTCCGTTTTGCGGTCTTTGGTAAGCGGATTTGACGGGCTGACGAGGGTTTCGAGATTGCCGCATACGAGATCCGCGTCGTTAAATATCCGGGAGACAAATCTGTAGGAAGGCAGGAAATCATAACCCTTTTTCGTTTTTGCGTCATACTGCTGTCCGCGAAGACACATTATATCGCCGGTAAAGCAGCAGATTGCGGTATCGGGAGCGCCTGACGAGAAAACTGCCATGCGGTCATCCGGTCGCGCGAGTGATTTCATGAGTTCCTCATATGCATTATGTTTCCCTGAAAACGGGATTCGATGTGAAAAAAATGCGGCAGAATAGTCTACAAGAGAGAGTGGATCGGGAAGATCGGGAACGAAGGCCGCATAGCCGTTGTCAGCGGTGGTCCTGCGCCATATGCCGTCGGGACAGCACCGATACCGCGCTGCCGCGCATGACGGGGAGCGGCCCGATGTCCGGTCGGAAGCCTTATCTGCCCCGTTCGATGCCGGATCAGGATTCGGATCAGTCTGTTCTGAGGCCCGGTCAGAGGTTACACCCGCCCAAACCGAAGCGGGCCGGCGCATAACGAGTGCGGAAAACAGGAGCATAACCGAAAACAGGGCGCAAAAGGCAAGCATCTTTATGATGCTTAAGCCGGTTTTCACCGATATGATTTCGTACAGTTTCCTTCCGCGCATTTTGTGACCGCCCCGTTGAGTTCAAACAGTAAAGTTCAAACAGTAAAGTTCAAACAGTATATTTTTATCAGTAATCACTATATTTATAGCAGAAAAACGGGGTTGCCGCAACAACCGGCATCGGCCCGGCGCAAAACGGGAGCTGTCCCTGCAGGAATAAACTTGCAAGTATCCCGCGGAAGTGGTATAATATCAGTTCGTGGAGATTGTTCCCGAGACTTCTGAAAAGCCCGTATTCCGAGCGAATGCCTGTTTTTCAGTTGTTTCGGAATCTCCACGCAAAATAATAAGGAGGTACTGTATGTACAAGACATTTTCTATTGAGCTTGCAGGCAGAACACTGTCCGTTGATATCGGCAGAGTTGCAGCACAGGCTAACGGCGCCGCATTCATGCATTACGGCGACACCACCGTTCTTTCTACGGCTACCGCATCGGATAAGCCCAGAGACGGTATCGATTTCTTCCCTTTGAGCGTTGAATATGAGGAGAAGCTCTACGCGGTAGGCAAGATCCCCGGAGGCTTCAATAAGCGTGAGGGTAAGGCCAGCGAGAACGCTATCCTTACCAGCCGTGTTATCGACCGTCCCATGAGACCCCTGTTCCCTAAGGACTATCGTAACGACGTTACCCTCAACAACATGGTTATGTCGGTTGATCCCAACTGCCGTCCCGAGCTCGTTGCCATGCTCGGATCGGCTATCGCGACCAGCATTTCGGATATTCCCTTCGACGGCCCCTGCGCTACCACACAGGTCGGCATGATCGACGGCGAGCTGATCATCAACCCCACTCAGGAGCAGTGGAAGAACGGCGATCTGAACCTTACCGTTGCGTCTACCGCAGAGAAGGTTATCATGATCGAGGCCGGTGCCAATGAGATCCCCGAAGCAAAGATGATCGAGGCTATCTACAAGGCTCATGACGTTAACCAGATGCTCATTGCTTTCATCAGCGACATCGTTCGCGAGGTAGGCAAGCAGAAGCATGAATATGAGAGCTGCGCGGTTCCCGAGGAACTCTTCAATGCTATCAAGGAGATCGTTCCTCCCCAGGAGATGGAAGAGGCCGTATTTACCGACGAGAAGCAGAAGCGCGAGGAGAATATCAAGGCCATCACAGAAAAGCTCGAGGCTGCTTTTGCCGAGAACGAAGAGTGGCTCGCTATCCTTGGTGACGCTATTTACCAGTACGAGAAAAAGACAGTCCGCAAGATGATCCTCAAGGACCACAAGCGTCCCGACGGACGTCAGATCACCCAGATCAGACCTCTTGCGGCTGAGGTTGATATCATCCCGAGAGTTCACGGATCTTCCATGTTCACCCGTGGCCAGACACAGATCTGCGATGTCTGCACACTGGCACCGTTATCTGAGCAGCAGAAGCTCGACGGACTCGATGAGAACGAAGTAGCTAAGCGCTACATGCACCACTATAATTTCCCTGCGTATTCAGTAGGTGAGACAAAGGTTTCGCGCGGACCCGGACGTCGTGAGATCGGTCACGGAGCTCTGGCTGAGCGTGCCCTGATCCCCGTTCTTCCCACAGAGGAGGAGTTCCCTTACGCTATCCGCTGCGTATCGGAGACCTTTGAGTCGAACGGTTCCACTTCGATGGCTTCGACCTGCGCATCGTGCATGTCCCTGATGGCAGCCGGTGTTCCGATCAAGCGTATGGTTGCGGGTATTTCCTGCGGTCTGGTAACAGGCGATACGGACGACGATTTCGTTCTTCTGACCGATATCCAGGGCCTTGAGGACTTCTTCGGCGATATGGACTTCAAGGTTACAGGTACTACCGAGGGTATCACCGCTATCCAGATGGATATCAAGATACACGGCCTTACCCGTCCCATCGTAGAGGGCGCTATCGCACGCTGCCGTGAGGCACGTCTCTACATCATGGACAACTGCATGAAGCCCGCTATTTCCGAGCCTCGTCCCGAGGTCAGCAAATACGCTCCCAAGATCATCCAGATCCAGATCGATCCCCAGAAGATCGGTGATGTTGTCGGACAGCGCGGCAAGACCATCAACGCTATCATCGACGCTACCGGCGTTAAGATCGATATTACGGATGACGGTGCTGTATCGGTATGCGGTACAGAGGCAGATATGATGCAGGAGGCTATCCGCCTGATCAATATCATCGTTTCCGAGTTCGAGGAAGGCAAGATCTACGAAGGTAAGGTCGTATCGATCAAGGACTTCGGCGCATTCATCGAGTTCGCTCCCGGAAAAGAGGGCATGGTACATATCTCGAAGATCGCTAAGGAGCGCATCAATCATGTTGAGGATGTTCTTACGCTCGGCGACAAGGTTCGCTGCGTATGCCTCGGCAAGGACAAGATGGGCAGAGTAAGCTTCTCGATCAAGGATGTAAAATAAACAGAATATTGCTGAGTTATCAGGGCGCAGGCCGGTAAGGCCTGCGCTCTTTTTTGCAATAAAATCATTTTTATTTTTGAAAAATCATCAACTGCCCTATTCGATATAGTGTATATAAAATTATAAAAGTGTGATTTCTAGATTGCTATTACACGAAATATCATGTATAATCATACACATAGTAAAATCGGCGTGATTCGTTCACACGGAACATGATGTATGCAAAGAGATCCTGTTTGCGCTTTTTACGAAAGGGGACATTGATGGAGCAGAAGTACAAAGGAATCGCATTTAAAGTAGTTTTACCTCTGTTTGCAATTATCGCCGTTATGGTGATCATTACACTCTATTCGCTGACCACCATTAACCGGCTTAAGCATGAATCAGCCGAGCTGCGTGATCAAACGATCGTTGAGATGCAGGATATGCATCAGATCAGATATGATATCCTCCATACCGCAGAGATACTGACCGATGCCTCGGCTACCCGCGAGGAGGAGGTTATCGAAGAGGCGACAGAGTTCCGCGACGAGATCCATACACTGATCGCAAAGATCAAGACTTCGCCGGACGCGGATACCGCGCTGTGGGACGATATCCTCAGAAAATACGAGAATTTCTACGATCTGTGTGTCACTATGGCCAGAACCTATATCGCGGAAGGCCTCGAGGCCGGAAATGAGATCATGGAGCAGGTTGATCCGGTAACCGAGGAACTCAGCGAGATCGTTGACGGTGTTACCGAAGATATGAAAGCCAAGCTCGACGGAGCGGTCAATGACATTTCCGCGAAGATAACGACCATCGCGATCGTATATGCCGTTTCTTCGGTGCTCTATATAGCTGCGCTCTGCTTTATCCTGTTCGTAGTCATCAGACAGATGTTAAAGCCCATAACGAATGTCAGCAGCGCACTGCAGCAGCTTGCGGCCAAGGATCTGACCGTCAGCGAGATACCCGAGACGCAGCATGACGAGATCGGCGGTCTCGTATACGCATATAATATTCTCAGGACTTCATTGCGCGAGATCATGGCAAATATGGACGAGTCGACGGATCAGCTTGAGGAGGCTTCGAACTTCATGAGCGATCAGTCCGACAGGATCAAGAGCAATATGACCGACATAACCAAGGCCGTAAACAATGTGGCCACGGTCGCTACCAACCAGGCAGCCGATATCGAGGGCTCCATGCAGGAGATCTCGGCCCTGCAGGATGTGGCAAAGCAGAACGAAGAGGCTTCCGATAAGCTCTCCGAGGCCAGCCGCAAGATTTCCGCAGCGAGCGAACAGGGCAACAGGATACTCGATGAGCTCTACGCTCTGTCGAAGAACAGCGAGAAGACTTTCTACAGCATATTTGACTGCATAGAAAAGATAAATGAGAGCACGGATAAGATCGGTGAGGCATCAAAGATCATCGAAGGCATCGCATCGCAGACAAACCTCCTGTCGCTGAACGCGTCGATCGAGGCTGCGCGCGCCGGAGACGCAGGACGCGGCTTCGCGGTTGTCGCGGACGAGATCAGGACGCTTTCGGACGGTTCGGCCGAGAGCGTAAACCAGATCAACCTGATGATCAGGGAGCTCAGAGCCAGCGTGGACAACGCGACCGGTCAGAGCGAGAATGTGCGTGATGCCGTTGACAAGCAGGTTGCAGGAGTTGAAAACACCAGAGAAAGCTACAAGAATATATCTGATAATCTGGAGATCATCAATGAGGAGATCCGTCTGCTCGGTGATGTGAGCCGCGCAATGACGAACAGCTGCGATACGGTCAGCAGGTCAATGCTGAACCTGTCTTCGGCCGCGCAGGAGAACGCGGCGACCACAGAGGAGACCACCGCGTCCGTCGAAGAAGTCCTGAACATGACCGAAGAGATATCGAACGTTACCGTTACGGTCAAGAACAGAGCCGATGCATTGAGCGATGTGGTTAAATCATACAGTCTCTGATCAGCGATAATATTATCATTAGCGGGACTGCCCTTCGGGGCAGTCTCCTTTTTTATTTTTCGGATACATATGTTGTGCATCGCGGAAAAAGTGCGGTATTATATATACATAACCGTTTTCGGAAAGATGGGATTGTGTATGGAGACAGACAGATTTGAGAGCAGCCGCATTTTTTACAGGGAAAAAGTGGCTGTGATGATACATGATAAATTTGCGGAATATGAGGGCCGGATCGCGGTCGGGATCGCGGGAGAAGGCTCGGACTGCTTCGGATACGACGATTTCATGTCCAGAGACCATGATTTCGGCACCGGCGTGTGCCTGTGGCTGACGGATGAAGACATGGAGCTGTTCGGAGATAAACTCACGTCCGAATACGACAGGCTGGCATACACAAGCGGGTATTCCGCTATTTCCGCGCGGCTCATGGAGCGGCGCGGAGTGATGACGATTCATGATTATTATTCGAATATCCTCGGAGTGGACTGCGATACGGCAGGCTGTGCGATGAGCGATGAAAACTGGCGCAGGCTCGATTACGCGTGTCTCGCGACCGCCGTAAACGGAGAGGTGTTCCGCGACGACCTCGGAGCCTTCACCCGGTTTCGCGAACTGCTGCTGGCCTACTATCCGGAGAGCATCTACAGGGAGAGGCTTGCCGACGAGCTTCACAGGTTCTCTGCGGCGCTGCAGGTCAACTACGCGCGCTGCATGACGAGGAAGGATACCGTTGCCGCGCAGATGTGCAGGCTTGAGGGGCTTAAAGCCGCGATGGAGCTGTTTTTTCTCCTGAAGCGCGTGTATCCGCCATATTACAAATGGACTTACCGGAGACTCGCCGAACTCGACGTGAACGGAGCGTTTTCCGCAAAGATCCGGTCACTCGCTGAAGCGGGATGCGCAGTAGCTTTCTGGAAGGACAGGAAATACAATCCGGACAGGCCCAACCTGGCCGACCCGGTGGTGAACCTCGCGGAGCAGATCGCAGCGGATATAGTGATTATGCTGAAAAACGAAGGCCTGATCGAAGGAAACGACCCGTATCTCGAACGCTACGTGGACAGGATACTCGCGGCAGACCGTGAGGGGATTGACTGACGGCTGGCCGCTGTCCGGCATGATAAGATAATTGATACGGATATTTTGAGGATATGACCGAAAGGAGAACGATATGTGCATCAGCAGGGTGGGCGGCGTGATAGCGGCCGCAGATCATAAGAATTCACAGCAGCAGAGATCCGACGCGATCCCTGCCATACGCCGCATCATCATAACGTTCCAGCAGGCCGGCATTTTCCCGATCGTCATAGTCACCGATGCCGAGGATGAAGCCGCAAAAACGCAGCTGTCAAACTACGGGGTTATTTTTGTGCGGAATACGGCGGAGGACACATCCGAGCTGTTCTCCTACGTTAAGGCAGGACTGGGATTTCTCGCCGATAACTGTGACCGGGTTATGTTTACGCCGGTAAAAGTGCCGATGTTTACCTCTACGACACTGCTGACGATGATGGAGAGGGAAGAGGAGATAGTCATCGCGTCTCACCGCATGCACGGAGGCCATCCGGTACTGATCGGCAGAAACGCCATACCCGGGATACTCGCCTATACGGGTGAGAACGGGCTGCGCGGCGCGTTAAGCGCGGGCGGGTTTGAACGGACCTGGGTGGATGTCGATGACAGCGGAGTACTGCTGAAAGTCAACGGTTACGAGGAACTGAACGCGCGCCTTGAGGAGCACAATGCCCCGGTCATGCACCCTGTGCTGCATGTGCGGATGGAGCGTGAGGAGCCTTTTCTGGATGAGCGCCTGAAAACGCTGCTTTTCCTGATCTCAGACAATTACAGCATACATAAGGGCTGCGCCTGCACCGGGCTGGCATACAGCAAGGCATGGGGGATGATCAACCAGCTCGAGCACAATCTCGGATATGCCGTCGTGGAGCGAAAACGCGGCGGAAAAGGCGGCGGAGGGACCTGCCTCACTCCCGATGGAGAGAGGTTCCTGGCGGCTTATCAGGACTTTGAGGAGACCATACACAGGATCGCGCAGAAAGAGTTCCGTGAGCGGTTCATAGACACAAATATCATACGTGCGGCTGGTTCAGATATTCGGTAGGAGCGATGCCTTCGACCTTTTTGAATACCTTGCTGAAATAAAACGCGCTCTCGTAGCCCAGCATGTCGGCAACTTCGTAGACCTTGTAGCGGCCGGTGGCGAGCAGCTCCTTGCTCTCGCGGATCTTGCAGGAATTGACGTATTCCGAGAAGCCCAGATCGCTGTATTTTCCGAAGAGCTGGCTCAGATAATTGGGGCTGATGCCGAATGCCGCGGCGACCTTATCGAGCGCCAGACGCTCTCTTATATGCTCGGAGATGTATTTCTTTACGCCGCTCACGATATGGTTCTTATGGTCGTTCCTGCGCTCGTCGAATACGGCGCATATGCCCTTGCCGAAATGCGAGAGCCAGCCGACGATCTGCTCCACGTTTTTCTGAAGATAGAGAGAACGGTAGCCGTCGGGGCTGTCCGCGAATATCTCCGTCAACAGCTGTTCGCCGTCGGAGAGAAGCGAGATGGCCAGATAGAGAATGTTTGAAGCGGCGTCGAGTGCCTGTACGTATTCACCGGGATGCTCCGAGAAAAGTGCGCAGAGACTGTCGATCAGCTTGGAGAGCTCGCACGAATCGTATTCCTCGAAAGCTTTGGTGAGCGAGTTTTTGAAAATCCCCATGTTGAATGAGCTGTGCGCGAGATTCTCCGCGGAAAGAGCGTCAAAACATACGATGGGAGAGGCTTCTCCTGCCTTAACGAGAGCAGTACGGGCACTGCGGTACGATTCGCCTGTGCCGAGCGGCTCCGATGCGCAGGTGCCGATGCCGCAGAGGAAGCTTACGTTGTAGTATTTGAATACGGTCTCGGCGATGCCCGAGAGTATGGTCTTTAATTTTCCGCAGTCCGCGTCACCGCAGAAAATAACGGCGAAATGCCGCATATCGAGCGCGATGCAGTGCGAGGGCATGTATTTTTCGGCGAGCTCGCCGATCATGCTGAGCGCTGATGTACAGACCGAGAGCTGTCTGTCATAGGGCATCTCCTCAGCGCCCGCGGCGCTTAAAGTGCCTGCGCAGCAGGTATAGGCGGGGGAACTGAAGGAAAGACCGAGTTCCCTGCTCTCGAGTTCGAACTGTTCGGTGCTCTCAAACATATTGTTGAGCAGGCGGATGAAGAACTTTTCGCGCAGCGGCGCGGCAAGGCTCGTCTCGCCGGTCTGCATGGCGCGTATCTTGCGTATGTCTTCGATGACGCGCATGACGGCCTCCTCAAGGAGCGCGGGAGAGAGCTCGAGCTTTACGAGATAATCGGATACGCCGTAAACGATGGCCTGCCTGGCCAGCTGGAACTCCTCATAGCTGGTAAGAAATATAAAATGCGGATCGCGTTCGCCAAAACGCTCGCGGCAGAGGCGCACGAGCTCAAGCCCGTCTATGACGGGCATTTTAATGTCGGTAATTACGATATCGGGATGTTTTTCCTCGATGATATCGAGTGCTGTGCGGCCGTTTGCGGCGGTACCGATGACCTCGATGTCCAGCTTGCCCCAGTTGAGCATGGAGCGGACTCCGACCTGGACCAGCGGCTCATCGTCAACAATAAGAAGCTTATACATTCTATACTCCGTTCTGTGTCTGTATTCTCACCCGAAAGGGATCAGGAACGCACGGCCCCGCTGTTTTCCGCGGGAATGCGAACCGTCATCGTGGTGCCCACACCCTCAGTGCTGTTTATCGTTATGCCCGCGCGGTCTCCGTATTCGAACTTCAGGCGCCGGTTGACATTGTAAACACCGAGCTCCCTGAAGAACTCGGATTTTGCTTCTCCGCCGTTCTGCAGTATCGCTTCGGCTTTTTCGGCGGACATTCCGACTCCGTCATCGGCAACATCGATCCGGATAAGGCCGTCCTCGAAACCGAGATGAACGTCGATATGTCCGGAGCCTTTGGGTTCGATACCGTGGAAGATCGCGTTCTCGACAAGCGGCTGCAGAGTGAACCTGACTATTCCGCAGTCCTCGATCGCGGGATCGTCAACGCGGATATCCACGCCGATAGTGCCTCCGTAGCGGTAGCTCTGTATCGTGCAGTAATCGCGCAGCAGTGAGAGCTCCTCACGGATCGGGACCGTGATGCTGGTGCCCTTGGAGAGGCTTTTCAGCAGCTTGGCCAGTGCGGTGGTCATCTCCGCTATGCCCTCCGAGCCCTGTACCGTGGCCATCCATTTTATCGAGTTCAGCGTATTGTATATGAAATGCGGGTTTATCTGGCTCTGCAGCATCTTGTATTCGAGATCGTTCTTTTCTTTTTCGGCGGCAATGCGGCGTCTCATGAAAAGTATGCCGGCGACGGTTATCACGGCAAGTACCGAGAATATGCCGAGCCACATGAGGAGCTGACGGGAATGGAGCCGCGAGAGCGAGATGCTGAGCGAAATACTGCAGCCGGCCATGTCTATCGGGACTGTGGCAAGGATCGTGTTTACGCCGCGGAAATCGGTGACCTTCTGTACGAGTGTGTCGGATAAGAGCGCGGATGCTTTGCGTGTGCCGTGAACCGTGAATCCGCCGACCTCCGTGAGCGCGCCGTCCTCGTAGCAGTAGCAGTGTCCGGGGAGGTTCAGATATATGCGGCTGTCCTCCTCGGTCTGATAACGCTTGAAAGCATCGGTAAAAAGAGCAGAGGAAAGCTCCATGAACAGGCATCCGCCTGTGGCTGAACTGAAGCGGTAGCTGATCGGTCTGATGATGGGCAGGATCTGTATGCCGTTCCTGTAAAAGGGATCCTTTATGAATCCTGTCGAGAAATCATAATCGTCGGCATCGAGAAGTTTTTCGAAGAAATCCTGCGCAGGCAGCTCTGCCGAAAGATCAGCGGTGGAAGAGTAGGTGGTGCTGACGATCTGCAGGAAATGCTCTCCGGTGACCACCGCAAGACGCGGTATGTATGACGATGAAGAATTGCCCGCAAATTCCTCGGAGATACGGTTGTGCGTCGCGACCGATCTGACAGAGCCCGGTTCGGGATTGCTGTCGATATAGTCGGCTATCGAGGGGTTGGTGCGGCAGAAGCGTACGAGACGGTAAACATTCGCCAGATCCGAGTCGATGCTGTCGGACACCAGACGGAGCGAGGCCTCGGAAGAGCGGATCAGACTGGTCTCCAGATAATTTTGGAATACGGAATAACTCACGAAAATGATCGCCGCGCAGACGACGACCAGGACCGTGACCGTGATGACGATTATTCTGTTTTTGCTCTCGGAAGGGTGCTTATCGTTTTTCATGCGATTATTTTACACCAACGGCGGCGCGATAACAAGGAAACTAAAAAAATGACATGTTATATAAGAAAAGTGCATCCGATACCGCGCGGCGATATAAAGGAAAGTGCAGACAAATATAAATTATTCCATTCTTGCGAAAACGGAAAAACGATAAAATCATAACTGTAACTAACCCTTTTGAAACACAGGGGGAGGATATTTTAATCTGAGGAGGTTATTTTATGAAGAAAAGATTTCTTGCGCTGCTGATCTGCATAGTTATGGCAGCATCCGTATTTACCGCCTGCGGCAAGAAGGACAGCGGCGATGCGAACAGCAGCTCAAACAGCAGTTCAAACAGCAGCTCGAACAGCAGCAGCGGTTCGACATCGAGCGACAAGCCCGCGCAGAACATCACATTAAAATGGGCTATCTGGGATGAGAGCACCACACAGTACTGGGGCGACATCAAGAAGGCTTATGAGGCTTCGCATCAGGGCGTTACCATCGAGATGGTAGACCTGGGCTCGACCGATTATATGACGGTCCTTGCAACAGAACTTTCGGGCTCGGGTTCCGATTTTGACGTTGTTACGATCAAGGACGTTCCCGGTTACGCCACACTTGTTCAGAAAAATGCGATCATTGCTCTTGACGATTACATCGCAAAGGATAAAGTAGATCTTAAGAAGTTCGCCGGCGCTACCGATCAGGTTCTCGTTGACGGCAAGCTTTACGAGCTGCCTTTCCGTAACGATTTCTGGGTTATCTTCTACAACAAGGACATCTTTGACAGAGCGGGCGTTGCATATCCCACAAACGATATGACATGGACCCAGTACGATGAACTTGCGAGAAAGGTTACCGATACCACATTCGGCAAGCAGGTTTACGGAACACATTACCATACCTGGAGAAGTACCGTTCAGCTCTGCGCTATGCTCGACGGCAAGCACACCATCCTTGACGGCAACTACGATTTCATCAAGCCTTACTATGAGATGGTCCTCAACCAGGAGAAGGACGGCGTCTGCAGAAAGTACGCCGATCTGAAGACCGAAGGTCTCCACTACTCGGCAGCATTCTCGGGCGGCGATGTAGCTATGATGAACCAGGGTTCATGGTTTATCGCGACCCTGATCACCAACATCAAGAACGGCGAGTATGACAAGAGCCTCTGCGGCAACTGGGGTCTCGTTAAGTATCCTCACGCCGAAGGCGTTGAGCCCGGCTCGACACTCGGTACCATCACAGGTCTTTCCGTAACATCTGTTTCCAAGAATCCCGATGCCGCATGGGATTTCGTTAACTGGGTAAGCGGTGCTGACGGCGCGGCTGTTATGGCTTCGAGCGGTAACTTCCCGGCTTGCATGACCGAGGGCGTTAAGAACACCATCGCTTCGATCGAAGGCTTCCCTACAGATGACCAGAGCAAGGCAGCTCTTGATGTTTCCAACCTTTATCTTGAGGTTCCTTACGGCGATCACGTTTCCGAGATCAA
Source organism: Lachnospiraceae bacterium (assembly GCA_016288005.1). Classification (GTDB taxonomy): domain Bacteria; phylum Bacillota; class Clostridia; order Lachnospirales; family Lachnospiraceae; genus RUG11977. The sequence goes on along the minus strand of JAEEXY010000025.1, from coordinate 5,766 downwards.
CTCCGTTCTCGATTCCTATCACGGCAGCATCATGACAGGTGAGATCACGATCGACGAAGGCATCCAGAAGATGAACGACGAAGTAGGCAAGATCCTTAAGCAGTGATACCCGATACCGGTTACTTAGTCCCCCTTCCGGTATTATCTGAAAACCCCTCCCTCTGTCAAAAGCGGAGGGAGGGTATATCTTTGATGGGGCAACTAAAGCCCGGTTTGGAGAAAGATATGAACAACTGGCTGCATTACGAAAAGAAACCATTGATCAGCAAGGAAACGAGGCGCACGCTTGTTGCGTATTCTTTTATAGCGCCCAATTTCATCGGCTTCTGCGTATTCACGCTGATCCCGATAGTATTCGCTTTTTCGCTGGCCTTCCTGAAATGGGACGGCAGCAATCCCATCGAGTTCGCGGGAGTGAGCAACTTCGCGCGGCTCATCGACGACACATTCTTTAAGGCAGCCCTTAAGAATACGATCCTGTATTGTCTGGGTACCGTGCCTCTTACGATGATCGCGTCGCTCGCGCTCGCGGTCGTCCTGAATCAGAAAGTTTTCGGAAGAGGGATTTTCAGGACTCTTTCGTTTTTCCCCTATGTAGCTTCGCTCGTTGCGATCACCTCGGTATGGAAGATGCTTTTCCATCCGTCAAAGGGCCCTATCAACAACATCCTGTTCAACACCTTCAAAGTGGCGGCGGAGGACCTGCCGCAGTGGTTTACGGGGTCGCTGGTGCTCGTTTCCATGATACTTTTCAGCGTATGGAAATACATGGGCTACTACATGGTAATATATCTTGCCGGCCTGCAGGGCATATCGGGTGAGCTGTACGAAGCCGCTTCGCTCGACGGCGCCGGGACATGGCAGAAATTCCGCTATATCACCTGGCCGCAGCTTTCGGCCACGACATTCTTCGTTGTCGTAATGCTCACGATCAACTGCTTCAAGGTCTACGACATAGCGATCATGCTCGCGGGAGGAGGCAGCGGAGAGCTGACGACATCCGCCACGGTACTCGTTTACTACATCTACCAGAAGGCTTTCATCGACTGGGATCTCGGATATTCCAGTGCGGTGGCTATGGTGCTCTTTGTACTTGTACTGACGGTAACGATCATACAGTTCTACGGTCAGTCCAGAAAGGAAAAAGCCTGAGAACAGAGGAAACGGCTGCGGCCGTGAAATGCTGACCGGGAGGAGAAGACAGTGAAATCAGCGCATAAGAAAGCCGTGATCGGCAAAATAATCATATATGTGATCCTGATCGTTATCGCCGCGATGATGCTCATTCCGTTCCTGTGGATGCTCTCGGCGTCGATAAAGAGCGACCGCGAGGTGTTCCGGATGGATCCGTTCGTATGGATCCCCGAGGTGCCGAAATGGAGCAATTATTCCGGCATATGGACAAAGATACCGTTCCTGAAATTCGTAGAGAATACGGTATTCTTAACGATCGTTGTAACGATACTCCAGCTGCTTACCAGCAGTTTTGCGGCATATTCGTTCGCAAAGCTCGAGTTCAAGCACAAGAACAAGCTGTTCCTTGCCTACATCGCGACGATCGCGATGCCCTGGCAGGTATACATGGTACCGCAGTTCATCATGATGCGTAAGATGGGCCTGAACGACAAGCTGCTGGCGATCATCTGCCTGCAGGCGTTCTCGGCGTTCGGAGTGTTCATGATGAGGCAGTTCTATTCGGACATACCCGACGAGCTGTGCGAGGCTGCGCGAATAGACGGCATGAGCGAGTACAAGATATACGCGAAGATCATGCTGCCGCTGTCAAAACCTGCACTATCGACACTCACGATATTCACATTCGTCGCGACCTGGAACGACTATCTGGGACCTTTGATCTACCTGAAATCCCAGGAGAAAAAGACGATCCAGCTCGGACTGAAGATGTTCATCAGCCAGTACTCATCGGATTACGGCCTGATAATGGCCGGCTCGGTACTGTCGCTGATACCCGTAATAATCATGTTCCTGATACTGCAGAAATACTTCGTTGAGGGCGTGGCCACGACGGGACTGAAGGGATGAATCAAGAAAAATTATAGACATGGGGACGGTTCTTCTGTCTGCTTTAGTTCGCAGACAGAAGAACCGTCCCCATGTCTTCCCTTGGCTTTTATTGCAGGTTCTTTTTTGCTGCCGACATCATGAGCTTGATGCGGTTGAGCTGGTTTACTTCGGAAGCGCCCGGATCGTAGTCGACTGCGGCGATATTGGCGCCGGGGTAGAGCTGGCGCAGGCGTTTGATCGCGCCCTTGCCGACCACGTGGTTGGGCAGGCAGGCGAAGGGCTGTATGCATACGATGTTCGGCGTGCCGTGGCGGAGAAGTTCAGCCATCTCGCCGGTAAGGAACCATCCTTCGCCGTACTGATTGCCCAGAGACAGGATAGGCTTCGCGTACTCGGCAACTTCCTCTATGCGGATAGGGTAGTCAAAGCGTTTGCTGGCCTTCAGGGCTTCTACGGCGGGCTTTCTTAAGCGTTCCAGGACATTGATCGCGAAGTTCGAGAAGAACTTGGAACTCCAAGAGGTCCCGAGGAACTCATGCTTGTAATCCGCGTCGTAGAGGCAGTAGTTGAAGAAATCGAGCAGGTCGGGAACGACTACCTCAGCGCCTTCGCGCTCGAGCAGGTCTACGAGGTGGTTGTTCGCGAGAGGCATGTATTTTACAAGGATCTCACCGACTATGCCGACGCGGGGCTTCTTTATTGTTTCATCGATCGGGAATTCGTCGAATTCCCTGACCATATCCCTGATTATCTGCTTAAAGCTGTATTTTGTCTTGGGATTGATTATCTCATCGACACAGATGTATTCCCATTTTTTATGAAGCTCGTTCGCCGAACCGGGTGTCAGCTCGTAGGGGCGGACATGGTAGAGGCAGCGCATCAGCACGTCTCCGTAGATCAGAGCGTGAGCGGCGCCGATCAGCATGGGAAGCGTGATCTTGAGGCCCTCGCTCTTTTCCATGCCGGTGTAGTTGAGCGAGATGACCGGTATGTAGGACATGCCGACACGGTCGAGTGCCTTGCGGATCAGCGCAACGTAGTTGCTCGCGCGGCAGCATCCGCCGGTCTGCGTCATGATGATCGCGAGTTTGTGAGTATCGTATCTGCCCGAAAGTACGGCCTCCATGAACTGGCCGACAGTGCAGATGGTAGGATAGCAGGCATCGTTGTTGACGAATTTCAGTCCGTAATCCACCGCGGTACGGTTATCGTTGTCGAGGACCTCGAAACGATAGCCGAATCTTCTGAATACGGGCTCGAGGATCGAAAAATGGATCGGGCTCATCTGCGGCGCGAGGATGGTGTAGCCTTCTTCGCGCATCTGTTTTGTGAATTCCGTTTTATGGTAGTCTACGGGGCCGGGCTTGCAGGTGATGCATCTGTCGCGGCGCATGTTCATCGCGGCGATAAGGCTCCTGATGCGGATGCGCGCGGCTCCTAAGTTATTGACCTCGTCGATCTTCAGCAGGGTGTAGAGCTTGTTGCTGTTCTCGAGGATCTCGTTAACCTGGTCGGTGGTTACGGCGTCCAAGCCGCAGCCGAAGGAATTGAGCTGGATCAGTTCGAGATCGTCTCTGGTGCGGACGAACTCCGCGGCCGTGTAGAGTCTCGAGTGGAATACCCACTGGTCGACCACACGGACGGGTCTTGCAGGCTTGAAATCGAGCGGAATGCTGTCCTCGGTAAGCACGGTCAGACCGTATGATGCGATCATCTCGGGTATGCCGTGATTGATCTCGGGATCGATATGATAAGGCCTGCCCGCGAGCACGATGCCGCGGCCGCCTTCCTTTTCCATGGCCTCTAAGGCGCGTCTGCCCTCACGTCTGATATCGTCCTTCGCGCGGCGCTGTTCATCCCATGCGAGCTTGGCCGCCTGACGGACTTCCTTTTCGGGGATGCCGAAATCCTTTGTGAACAGCTGCACGAGACGGTCCTCGGCGGTCTTTTCCGTGGTGAACGCGATGAAAGGCCTGATGTACTCGACTTCTCCCGAGGTGATCTCCTCGATATTGTTCTTGAGGTTCTCGGGATAGGAGACTACCATCGGGCAGTTATAGTGGTTCTGCGCACCCTCGGTCTCCTGATACTCGTAGAAAACGCAGGGATGGAAGATGCGCTTGATGCCGTTGTTGATCAGCCACTGGGCATGGCCGTGCGCGAGCTTGGCCGGATAGCACTCGGACTCGGACGGGATCGACTCCATGCCGAGCTCATATATCTTTCTGGAAGAGCCGGGTGAGAGTACGACGCGATATCCGAGGCGCGCGAAGAATACGGCCCAGTAAGGGTAATTCTCGTAAATGTTCAGGACTCTGGGGATGCCTATAACGCCTCTGGGAGCAGCCTCTTCGGGAAGCGGCTCGTAGTCGAAGATGCGCTTATATTTGTAGGCATACAGATTCTCGCCTTTTTTGATGTCCGAGACGGTCTTTAAGCCCTTCTCACAGCGGTTTCCTGTGATGTGCCTGCGGTTGCCGGGGAAGATGTTGACGGTCAGCATGCAGTGGTTGGAGCAGCCCTGGCAGTGTGTCGTTGAAGTCTTGTAGGTGAGAGCGGTGATCTCATCGAGGGGCAGCATGGTCGTGGTCTGGCCCTTGTAGCGCTCCCTGGCGATCAGCGCCGCTCCGAAAGCGCCCATTATACCGGAAATATCGGGGCATGTCGCCTCGACTCCCGCGATGCGCTCAAATGCGCGGAGAACCGCCTCATTGTAAAATGTGCCGCCCTGTACGACGATTTTCTGACCGAGATCTGAAGCGTCGGAAAGCTTGATGACTTTGAACAGGGCGTTCTTGATAACGGAATATGCCAGACCCGAGGAAATATCCTGAACGGTCGCGCCTTCCTTCTGCGCCTGTTTTACGTTCGAATTCATGAAAACCGTGCAGCGGGTTCCCAGATCCACGGGATTCCTGGCGAAAAGAGCTTCTTTTGCGAAGCCCTCGGCTGTGTAGCCGAGCGAATTCGCGAAATTCTCGATGAAGGAGCCGCAGCCCGAGGAGCAGGCCTCGTTGAGGAGAATGCTGTCAACGGTGTGATTCTTGAGTTTGATGCATTTCATGTCCTGACCGCCGATATCGAGAACGCAGTCGACGCCGGGCACGAAGAACTCGGCGGCAGTGCAGTGGGCGATGGTCTCGACCTCGCCCTCGTCGAGGCAGAAGGCGGACTTTAAGAGAGCCTCACCGTAACCGGTGGAGCAGGAGCGAACTATATGAGCCGTGGCGGGAAGCTTATCCTTGATGGCCTCCATCGCGCGGATGGCCGTCTTTATGGGGCTGCCCTGGTTGTTTGCGTAGAATGAGAAGAGGAGCTCGCCTTCCTCGCCGATCAGAGCGAGCTTGGTCGTGGTGGAGCCTGCGTCGATGCCGAGGAAGCAGTTGCCTTCGTAGGTCTCGATCGCTTTTTTTGCGATGACGGCGCGGGCATGGCGCTCCCTGAATGCCCGATAGTCAGCCTCATCCTCGAAGAGCGCGGGAAGACGCTTGATCTCAAAGGCCATCTCAACGCCTTTGTCGAGGCGTGCGATGAGCTCGGAGATCTGAGGGAGTTCGTCTTTGGGCGCGTCAGCCTTGCCTGCGGCGGCGAGAGCGGCCTCATTGCCTGCCTCGAGCGCAGCGCCCATAGCGGCAAAGAGATGGGAATTATCGGGATCGACTATATTCTCATCGGTCAGATGAAGAGTCCTGATAAATGCCTTTTTCAGCTCGGGAAGGAAATGCAGGGGGCCTCCGAGGA